>CAVDQW010000113.1:0-6813 GCA_963610995.1 bacterium
TGCTGGGCTGCGAGCTGCGGCGCCCCGCGAACACCGAGACGACGTCGCTCGGCGCGGCGTATCTGGCGGGACTCGCAACCGGATTCTGGGGCGGTACCGACGAGCTGCGCGGGCTTCGCTCGACCGACGACGTGTTCCGCCGCCAGAAGGACGCCGCATGGGCCGAGGCGCATCTCGCCACGTGGCGCGACGCGGTCCGGCGAACGATCTCGTAGCCCTCCGGCCCGCCACCGGTGACAGTCATTGGTGGCAGGCAGCCGCCGGTCGCGGGGCCACCTGCAGCTGGTGACAGGCTTATCCTGCTGCAGCTGGTGACAGGCTTATCCTGCTGCGCGGTGGGACGGACATGCGCGGGCGCCTGCAATTGGTGACAGTCACTGCGTCTCACATCTCACGCAGCCGCAACGTTGCAACGCACCGGCAGGCAATCTCGCATTGACCCAGCCGCCCTCGCGACGCGAAAAACAGTCACCAATTGCAGGCTGTCGCGCGCCGTTCTGAGCAGGAACGTTCACCAATTGCAGGCTGCAAGCGTCACCTGCCACCAATGACTGTCACCCGTGGCAGGCAGACTAGCCGAGGACCTCGCCGGCGATGCGGGCGGTCTCGGTGGCGTCTTTGGCGTAGAAATCGGCGCCGACCATCTCGGCGTACTCGGGATTGAGCACGGCGCCGCCCACGACGACCTTGCACCACGGGGCCTGGGCGCGCAGGAGCTCGATGGTCTCGGCCATGGCGGGCACGGTCGAGGTCATGAGCGCCGAGAGGCCGCAGAGAAGCACATGGTCCTTGACCACGGCGTCCACCACGTCCTGCGGCGGCACGTCGCGGCCGAGGTCGACCACGTCGTAGCCGTAGTTCTCGAGCAGCATGCGCACGATGTTCTTGCCGATGTCGTGGATGTCGCCGTGGACGGTGCAGATGACGACCTTGCCCTTGGCGGGCACGGCCTCGCCGCCCTCGGCGTTGGCGGCCTTGATGGCCTCGAAGCCGGCCTTCGCGGCCTCGGCCGACGCCATGAGCTGCGGCAAGAAGAACGTGCCCTTCTCGAAGCGCTCCCCCACCTCGTCGAGCGCGGGGATGAGCACCTCGTTGATGGCGTAGAGGACCTCGTGGCCCTGCAGGACGCGGCCGATGACCTCGGGCATCGGGCCCTTGCGACCGGCGAGCACGAGTGCGCGCGCCTCCTCCTCGGGGGTCTGCGGGTCGCCGCCGAAAGCGGCCGCGCCGCTGCCGGCGCCAGCCGTGGCCTTATCGCCGGCGGCAGCCGCGCCCGCGCCCGGCGCCGCGTCCGAGCGGTTGACGTAGTTGACCACGTAGCTCTGCGCCGCCTCGTCCTCGCCGGAGAGCACGCGCCACGAGTTGACGACGTCCATCATGCGCTGCACCAGCGGGTTCATGATGGCCATGTCGAGCCCGGCCGCGAAGGCGCCCGAAAGGAACGTGGCGTTGACGAGCGGACGGAACGGCAGGCCGAAGCTGATGTTGGAGAGGCCGAGCACCGTGCGGACGCCCGGCAGCTCGCGCTTGACGGCGGCGATGGCGTCGAGAATGGCGCGCGGCGCGGTCTGGTCGGTTGAGGCAGCCATGCACAGGCAGTCGATCACGACGTCCTGGCGCGGGATGCCGATGGCGTCCGTGGCGGCCACGATCTTTTTCGCGACGGCCAGACGTCCCTCGGCGGTGGCGGGAATGCCGTCCTCGTCGAGCGTGAGGCCCACGATGGCGCAGCCGTAGTGCTTGGCGATGGGCAGCACGGCGCGGAGCACCTCGTCCTTGCCGTTCGTCGAGTTGATGAGGGCCTTGCCGGGATAGCTGCGCACGGCGGCCTCGATGACGTCGGGGTCGGAGGCGTCGATCTGCAGCGGGAGCATCGAGACCCCCTGCAGCTCGGCCACGAGCTCCACCATGGTGGCGCGCTCGTCGATCTCGGGCAGGCCGGCATTGACGTCGAGCATCTGGGCCCCGGCCTCGGTCTGCGCGATGGCCTCGCCCATGACGTAGTCGTGGTTACCGGTGCGCAGGGCCTCCTTCATCTTCTTCTTGCCCGTGGGGTTGATGCGCTCGCCGATGACGCCGACCTGGCCCATACGCAGGCTGCAGAGCTGCTGCGGGCCGGCGACGCAGAACCAGTCGCGCACGTGGCGCTCGGCGGGTCGGCGGTCGGCAAGAAGAGCCCTCTCACCTGCGGTGTATTCAGGAGCGGTACCGCAGCAGCCGCCCACAATGGTCACGCCGGCATCGAGCATCTTGGCCACGGCCTCGCAGTACTCGTCCGGGTGCACGTCGAAGACGGTGACGCCGTCCTCCACGCGTGGCAGGCCGGCGTTGGCCTGCACCATGACGGGGCACTTGGCCCAGGGGAGCATCTGCTCCATGAGCGGCAAGAGGTCGCGGGGCCCGAGCGAGCAGTTGATGCCCACGGCGTCGGCGCCCAGCGAGCTCAGCGTGACGGCAGCGACCTCGGGCGTGGTGCCCAGGAACGTGCGGCCGTCCTCGGCGAAGGTCATCGTGACGAAGACGGGCAGGTCGGAGTTCTCGGTGACGGCGAGAAGCGCCGCCTTTGCCTCAGCAAGGTCCGCCATGGTCTCGATGATGAAGAGGTCGGCGCCGGCCGCGGTGGCCGCGCGCGCTTGCTCGGCGAAGAGCTCGTAGGCGTCGTCGAAGGGCAGGGTGCCCATCGGCTCGAGGAGCTGGCCCGTGGGGCCGATGTCGGCCGCGACGTAGCGGACGCCCGACTCGCGCGCGCAGGTTATGGCGGCCGAGAAGATCTCCTCGACCGTGGCGGCGTCGCCGAGCTTCTCGCGGTTCGCGCCGAAGGTGTTCGTGGTGGCGACGTCGGCACCGGCGGCCACGTAGGCCGCATGGATGTCGCGGATCTCGTCGGGGTTGGTGAGGCAGAGGAGCTCAGGCAGCTCGCCGGCGGCGAGGCCGCGCGCCTGCAGCTGCGTGCCCATGGCGCCATCGAAGACGAGGAACTCCTCCCCGTCCAGAACGCGCTGCAGGTAGTCGTCCTTGACGCGCAGACGGCGCGGCTCCAGGCGGGTCGCCGGCCAGTTGCAGTCGAGCTTCTTCGTATCGGGCATGGGGTCTCCCTCGTCGTTGCTTCATGACGTCACATGCTAGCAGGATGCACGGGCGCGTTGGCGTGGCAGACGAGAAGGACATAGGGGCGAAGGCGATTGGCAACGAACCTCAGCCATCGACCTCAGGTGCCCAAGCCCCCCACCAGCTGAACGCGCGAGTAGCGTCATCGAACAGTTCCTGCGCGCCGCCGAGGGCGAGAACGACATCCACCACAACGGCACGGGCGACAAGGGCTCGAGCCGCTGGTTCCTCAAGGGCGTGGGCGAGTCCTGCGTGCGTGCAGGCACCCCCACGACCGACTGGGACTGGATCATCTACCCCGAGGGGCTCTACGACCTGCTGCTCCGCATCAAGAACGACTATCCCAACTACAAGAAGATCTACGTGACCGAGAACGGCATGGGCTATAAGGACGACTTCGTTGACGGCTACATCGACGACGCGCCGCGCATCGATTACCTGCGCCAGCACCTCACATGGATCCACCGCGCCATCGAGGGCGGCGTGAACGTGGCGGGCTACTTCGTGTGGTCGCTGCAGGACCAGTTCAGCTGGACCAACGGCTACAACAAGCGCTACGGTCTCTTTTATGTGGACTTCGAGACCCAGAAGCGGTACCCGAAGGCGAGCGCGTACTGGTTCAAGAACCTTGCTGAGACGGGATTGCTCGAGGCGTAAAGGCACAACCCACCAACAAGGGCGCCCCTCATGTCGCACGGCATGAGGGGCGCTTCATCTTCTTCAGCAACAACCACATTCAAGCAATGCGGCGTCTTAGGAAAACTTATTCAGCGGGTTGCGTCTACAGTCCTCGATGTACTCAATAAACACCTTGGAGCTTTCTTCATCAATGATGTAGTACAAGCCATAATGCCCCGCAAAGGTAACGCGAACTTCGTGGTCAGGCATAGATGACTCGTACACCGGATCGTAAACGGTGCCCATCCCTGGCGCGACCTCGAGCATCAGAACGCGCCGGCGCACTTTTAGGGCGTCGTCTCTAGACGATATTTCCAGCAATGCCAGTTGGGCCGATTCCGCAAGCTCGACATCATAATGCTTCAGGTCGTCCTCGTCGGGACGGCTCATCAGAACCCCCACTTGGCATCAAGCTGGGCGAGTGCATCTCCGAGTTTCACGGTCTTGCCCTGAAGGACCTCCTCATGCCCCTGAGCAATACCCGCCCGAATCCGCTCCTCACGCGCAAGAATCGCATCGCGATACGCCAACTGCCTGTCGTATTCATCGGCATCAATGAGCACAACGGCCGACTTTCCACGTTTGGTGAGGTAGATAGGCTGCTTTGTGCGCATTGCTTCCTCGGTCAGCGCCGCTCCGTTGCGCTGCATTTCAGAAACCGGAACCGTTACGGGCATGATAGCCTCCTTTACTCGACGGTTTTATGATAATGCCCCATTTACATACTTTTCTATGTAAATGAGCGCCTGGGTCCAGAATCGCCGTGAAACGAGATCGGGAATCGAAAAACCCGGTATTACGCCCAACACGGCCGGCCGGTGGCGCGGATGTGGCAGAAATCGGAGCAGAGGCAGTCTTTGCAAGTCGCGTGGCTGGACGGTTGGGGCTCATCGAAGAGGCCGATGACCGCGGTGACCGATTTGGTCGGGGTCATGAGCAGGCTCTTGGAGAGCGTGATGCCGAGCTTGCGCTGAGCGTCGAGCGCGGCGAGAAGCACCGGCTGCGTCTGGAGCGGCATGTCGCCGTAGCCGGGGCTGAAGCGGAAGTTCGTGTAAAGGCCCGCAGCATGGGCGGCAGCAACGACGCTCGCCTCGCAGGCGTCGGCCGCGCGCTCGACCGTCGTCGTGCCCGCGGCGTCGAAGATGCACTGCTCAACGGGGTCGGTAAGAGAGAGGCGCCTGAGCTCCTGCTCGACCGGCATGCCCGCCGTGACCGCCATGACGGCGACCGCGCGCGCCCCCGCCATGTGCTCGCGCATGGACTCGCCGACAAGCTCGAGAGAGGTGCCCGCGAGCTGCACGGACGCGCGGCCGTCCGCCGTAGGCTCTCGTCCCGCCACCTCGAAGACACGCCAGACGCCGGCGGGGCGGGCCACCTCGAGGCAGCGCGCCACGACGCCGTCCACGCGGGCGTCGAGCTCGGCGGTCATCGGCTGACCGGAATACCCAAGGTAGCGAAGGACCTCCGCCCGGTCGACGGAGGTCACCTCGTATCTCTCATAGGCGTTTTGGGTGGCGAGCACGGACACGGCGCTCCCTCGGTTCTTGGCTCTTAGTTGCTGGGCCGGGCTCACGGTCCCGACCCTCGTTTCTCAGCGAACGCGCCCGATCGTTACGCGATGTAGCCGCAGGCGCGCATGGCAGCGGCGGCGGCATCGGCGATGGCGGGCTTGTTCATGCTGTACACGTGCAGGCCGTCGACGCCGTTGGCGGCGAGGTCCTCGAGCTGCTCGCAGGCGTACTCGATGCCCGCCTGAGCCTGAGCCTCGGGGTCGTCGCCCGCCTGCACGAGGCGCTTGACGACGCTCACGGGAATGGACGCGCCGCAGTTGAACGCCATGCGCTGAATCTGCTTCACGCTGGTGAAGGGCATGATGCCGGCCACGATGGGGAGCTTGATACGGTGGCGCAGGCACTTCTCGCGGAAGCGGTAGAAGTCCTCGTTGTTGAAGAAGAGCTGCGAGACCAGGTAGTCCGCGCCCGCCTCCTGCTTGAGGTAGAGGCTCCGGTAGCTCTCCTCCTCGCTCGGCGACTCGACGTGGCCCTCCGGGTAGCACGCGGCGCCGATGCACAGGTCGCTGTGGTTCTGGCGCAGGTAGGCGATGAGGTCGGAGGCGTGGGCGAAGTCGACGACGTCGCGGTCCGGACGGCGGTCGCCGCGAAGGGCGAGGATGTTCTCGACGCCCGCCGCGTTGAGCGACGCCACATACGCGTCGACGTCGGCCGCGGTGGCGCCCATGCAGGTGAGGTGAGCGAGCGCGGAGGTGCCGAGCTTGCCCTCGATGTCGCCGGCGATGGCCACGGTGTTCTCGGAGTTGCCGGAGCCGCCCGCGGAATAGGTGACGGAGATCCAGTCCGGCTTGTGCTCGGCGAGCGAGCTCGCGACCTCGTAGGCCTTCTCGAGCGGCAGGTCCCCCTTCGGCGGGAAGATCTCGAAGGAGAAGGTTTGCTTTGCGACGAGCTTATCGCTGATCTTCATGGTGCATCGTTGCCTTTCGCGCGTTGTTCAGTGGAAGTATCTTATCGCGATTTCGCACGTCAAGCGCTTACAGCTTCGCGGGTACGCGCCTCATCAACAACATGAGCGGCTTTTTCCAAGGCGGCGGCGCGGATAAAGGCCGACTTGCCCACGCCCTCGATTCGCGCGGCGAGCGCGATGAGCTCGGCCCCGGACGCGGGGCATTTGAACGAAAGGTTGGCGTTTGCCTCGCTCGACAGCGGCGGCCTCCCCACCCGAACGTCGGTGAGATGCCCTTCCCAGGAGCCGGACTCATAGCCCTCGCACTCGCGCTCGATCTCCTCATCGGTGAGAACCGTGTCGTCCTTCAGTTTGATGGCCATCTCAGAGCCTCCTCATAGCAGCAGAAACCTCTTTAAAGGTCTTCTTCGAAGGCGGGGTCATTGCGTGATAGACGTGCCAACCGTCGTCGCAGAGCACGCCCACCATCTCGAGAAGCCTTCCGCGACGGTCGTATCCCAGCCTCATCTCACGCTCGCCGGGGACTCTCGTGGCGGCGCAAAGATAGAA
>CAVDQW010000114.1:0-13556 GCA_963610995.1 bacterium
GCTCAGTGGTGGGGATGGACGCGTTGGCGTCGCCCATCTTGGAAGCCACGATCATGCCGCCCTTGACGATGATGTCCGGGCGCACGCCGAAAAACGCCGGGTTCCACAGCACGAGGTCGGCGAACTTGCCCACCTCGACGGAGCCCACGTAGTCGGCTATGCCGTGGGTGACGGCGGGGTTGATCGTGTACTTGGCCACGTAGCGGCGGGCGCGGAAGTTGTCGTTGCCGTGGCCCTCGTCCTCGGGCAGGGCGCCTCGCTGGTCGCGCATCTTGGAGGCCGTCTGCCACGTGCGGGTGATGACCTCGCCCACGCGGCCCATGGCCTGCGAGTCGGAGCTCATCATCGAGAAGACGCCCTTGTCCTGCAGGACGTCCTCGGCGGCGATGGTCTCCGGGCGGATGCGGGAGTCGGCGAAGGCCACGTCCTCGGGGATGGACTTGTCCAGGTGGTGGCAGACCATGAGCATGTCCATGTGCTCGTCAAGGGTGTTCACCGTGAAGGGCATGGTGGGGTTGGTCGAGCTGGGCAGGATGTTCGGCTCGGCCGCCGCGCGGATGATGTCCGGGGCGTGGCCGCCGCCCGCACCCTCGGTGTGATAGGTGTGGATGGCGCGCCCGCCGATGGCCGCGATGGTGTCCTCGACGCAGCCGGCCTCGTTCAGAGTGTCCGTGTGGAGAGAGACCTGCACGTCATAGGCATCGGCCACGTTCAGCGCATGGTTGATGGCAGCGGGCGTGGCGCCCCAGTCCTCGTGGACCTTGAGGCCGATGGCGCCGGCCTCGACCTGCTCGGCGAGCGGGCGCTCGTCGGAGCAGTTGCCCTTGCCGGTGAAGCCCAGGTTCATAGGGTAGTCCTCGGCGGCCTTGAGCATCATCTGGATGTTCCAGGGGCCGGGCGTGGAGGTGACGGCGTTGGTGCCGTCGGCGGGGCCCGTGCCGCCGCCGATCATGGTGGTCACGCCGGAGTAGAGGGCGCAGTCGATCTGCTGCGGGCAGATGAAGTGGATGTGGGTGTCGATGCCGCCGGCGGTGAGGATGAGCCCCTCGCCCGCGAGCGCCTCGGTGCCCGCGCCCACGGTCATGCCGGGGGTCACGTTGTCCATGGTGTCGGGGTTGCCGGCGTGGCCGATGCCCACGATGTAGCCGCCCTTGATGCCGATGTCGGCCTTGTAGATGCCGGTGTAGTCGAGCACGAGGGCGTTGGTGATCACGAGGTCGAGCACGCCGTCGGCGCTCGTGGAGCGCACATTTTGGCCCATGCCGTCGCGCAGCGTCTTGCCGCCGCCGAACTTGGCCTCGTCGCCGTAGGTCGTGAGGTCGCGCTCGACCTCGATCACGAGGCTCGTGTCGGCGAGGCGCACCTTGTCGCCCGTGGTGGGGCCATACATTGCCGCGTACTTCTCGCGGGAGATCTGCAAAGACATGGCTACTCGGCCTCCTTGATATCGGCGTCCCAATCGGGGGCGAAGCCTGTGGCCACGCCCTCGACGTAAGCATCGAAGCCGCGGCGATGCGCCTTCTCGAGGCTGGCGGCCTGGTTTCTCTCCACGGCCTTGGCGCGCGTGAGGTCGTTCAGGCCATAGACCACGTGCTCGCCGCCGAGCTCGACCAGGCGCACGACCTTCTCCTCGCCCGGCTCGAAGCGCACGGAGTTGCCGCTGGGGACGTCGAGGCGGTACCCGAAGGCGGCCGCGCGGTCGAAGCTCAGGCAGCGGTTGACCTCGAAGAAGTGGAAGTGGCTGCCAACCTGCACCGGTCGGTCGCCTAAGTTGGTGACGGAAAGCTCGAGGGTCTTGCGGCCCTCGTTCAACGTGATGGGGCCGTCGGCGCAGATGACCTCTCCTGGAATCATGGCGATGCCTTTCTACTGGATGGGGTCGTGGACGGTAACGAGCTTGGTGCCGTCCGGGAAGGTGGCCTCCACCTGGACTTCCTTGACCATGGAGGCGACGCCGTCCATGACGTCTTCGGCCGTGAGGATCTGGCGGCCGAGGCTCATGAGCTCGGAGACGTCGTGGCCGTCGCGGGCGAGCTCGAGCAAGTCGGAGCTGATGAGCGCGACCGCCTCGGGGTAGTTGAGCTTGAGGCCGCGCTCCTTGCGCTCGTGGGCGAGCGTGCCGGCCAGGTGCAGCATGAGCTTCTCCTGGTCCTTATCGTTAAGACGCATGTGGCTCCCTTCGTCGCCGCATTCCTTGTGCACGAATCTGATTCGTATCCTACGGCCGTATCCGACGGGGTCACCGAGCCTTTACCAGCGCGGGCAACACGTGTAACACGCCGAAACACGCCGAAACAAAGCGCCGCCGCAGGAGCAAGAGCCGTCTCGACGGCCAAAATCTCCGGACTCGGGCACGAACTCCGAAAATGGGGCGTCTTATTCGGAACCGCCCGAGTACATCGACCTTTCCAATAAGAAAAACCCAGGCAAACGGACCGCGTTTGTCTGGGTTATCAGATGGGAACCGTCATAAGACGCCCCATTTTTGAAGTTCGCATCCAACTCGACGCCCAACGGGCCGCCACACGCCAAAAAGCAGGCGGAAATCGCGCTAGAGCGACATCGTCTCCTGGAGCTTGGCCTGGTCGAGCTCGGCCGGGGCGCCGCTCATGATGACCTGGCCCTTCTCGAGCACGTAGCACTCATCGGCGATGCCCAGCACGAACTCCAGGTACTGCTCGACGATGAAGACCGCGATGTCCTTCGAGAGCTTGCGCAGCACGTCGCCGATCTCGTCGATCACGTTGGGCTGGATGCCCTCGGTCGGCTCGTCGAGCACGAGGACCTTCGGCTTGCCCATGAGCGCGCGGGCGATGGCGAGCTGCTGTTGCTGGCCGCCGGAGAGGTCGCCGCCCTTGCGGTCGAGGAACTCGCGCAGGATGGGGAACGTCTCGAAGATGGCCTCGTCGATCTCGCCCTTGCCGCCGCGCGCCTCAAGGCCAAGCTGCAGGTTCTCGCGTACCGTGAGCTGCGGGAAGATCTCGCGGCCCTGGGGCACGTAGCCGATGCCGGCGTGCGCGCGCTCGTAAGGGGGCAGCGCGGTGATGTCGGCGCCCTCGATCTTGACCGTGCCCCGCGCCGCGGGGAGAAGCCCCATAATCGTCTTGAGCGTCGTGGTCTTGCCCGCGCCGTTGCGGCCCACGAGGCACGTGACCTTGCCGCGCTCGGCCGTCAGGTCAACGCCCTGCAGGACCATGCCCTCGCCGTAGCCGGCCCAAAGGCCGCTCACCTCGAGCACCGTGTTCTCGCTCGCCATCTTAAGCCTCACCTCCGCGTCCCAGGTAAACATCGATGACCTGCTGGTTGTGGGATACGTCGTCCATCGTGCCCTCGTCGAGAATCTGCCCCTCGTGGAAGACCGTCACCTTATCCGAGACGTCCTTGGCGAACTGCATGTCGTGCTCGACCACGATGACGGAGCACTCGCTCTTCACCTTCTGCAGCAGCTCGGCGGTGTGCTCGGTCTCGCGGCGGCTCATGCCGGCAACGGGCTCGTCGAGCAGCAGCAGATCGGGGCGCTCGGCGAGCAGCATGCCGATCTCGAGCCACTGCTTCTCGCCGTGCGAGAGGCGCGTGGGGTACTCGAACTTCTTGCCGTCCAGGCCGATGAAGTCGAGCACGTAGCGGATGTGGTCCTCGGTGTCCTTGGAGAGGCGCTTGAACGTGGTGGAATACAGCGTGTGGCGACCGGCCGCCGCGAGCTCCATGTTCTCGAGGATGGTGATGCCGTTGAACACCGACGGCGCCTGGAACTTGCGCCCGATGCCGAGGTTCGCGATCTTGTACTCGCGCATGCGGGTGAGGTCGTACTCGCCCTTGTAGATGATGCGTCCGTCGCTCACCTTGTTCTTGCCGCAGATGGCGTCGAGCATGGTGGTCTTGCCGGCGCCGTTCGGGCCGATGAAGAAGCGGATCTCGTTCTCCCCCACCGACGTCGTGACGCCCTTGATGGCCTTGAAGTCGCCGAAGCTGATGCTCACGTCCTCGATGGAGAGAAGCGCGGGCTTCTCGTCGACTGCGGCGGTTGCGGTTGCGGATTCAGCCATTATGCCTGGCCCCCTTCTTCGGTGAGTTCAGCGGGCGGGACCTGGCCCGCGCCGCCCTGCTTGCGCTCGCGCCAGGCGCGGAAGCGCGCCGGCACGTCCTTGATAGACATGAGGCCGCCCGGCAGGAAGAGGATCACGAGCACGCACACGAGGCCGAGGCCGTAGCTCCAGAGGTCCGGGAAGCTCTCGGAGGCGAAGGTCTTGACGCCGTTGACCACAAGGGCGCCCAGGATCGGGCCCACGAGCGTGCCCTTGCCGCCGATGGCGACCCAGATGATCATCTCGATGGAGCCGGAGACGGCCACGTCGGACGGGGTGATGATGCCGACCTGGCTCACGTAGAGGGCACCGGCGATGCCCGCGATGGCAGCGGAGAGCGCATAGACGAACACCTTGAACAGCGCCGTGTTGTAGCCGGTGAAGCGAACGCGGTTCTCGGAGTCGCGGATGGCGATGAGGATCTTGCCCACGCGGCGGCCGACGAGGAACGTGCACAGGCAGAAGATGGCGATGAGCACGACGAGCGTGATGTAGTACAGCGCGAGCTTCGTGGCGTTGGAGTCGAGCGAGAAGCCCAGCAGCGTGTCGAAGTCGGTGAGGCCGTTGGAGCCGCCGGTGTACTGCTGGCAGCCGATGAGCAGCACGGACAGAATCATGGCGAGCGCCTGCGAGAGGATGGTGAAGTAGACGCCGCGGATGCGGTTGAGGAACGTGAGCAGGCCGATGATGACGGCCACGACCACCGGCACGACGACGACCATCGCGAAGGCGAAGCCGGCGTTGCCGAAGGGCACCCACCAGAAGGGCAGCGAGTCGAATCCGCTCCAGGTCATGAAGTCGGGCAGCGCGCCGCCGGACGCCTCGAGCTTGAGGTACATGGCCATCACGTAGGCGCCGAGGCCGAAGTAGACGCCGTGGCCCAGGCTCATGATGCCGGTGTAGCCCCAGATCATGTCGAGGCCGAGGGCGATGATGGCGAAGCACATGTACTTGCCGATGAGGTTCACGCGGAACATCGGGAGCACGAAGGGCAGGATGGCGAGCACGATGAAGATGACCGCCGCCACGACCCATTTCTTTGATTTCTTCTCGGTCATGGTCCTCCCCTAATCCTCGAGCGAGCGGTTGTGGGTCTCGAAGAGGCCCTTGGGCTTGAACTGCAGCAGGATGACGATGCAGACGAAGATGAGCACCTGTCCCATGGAAGCGTCGGTGAGGAACTCGAACGCGGACTGGCCGACGCCGATGAACGCGGCGCCGAAGACGCTGCCGAAGATGGAGCCGACGCCGCCGCAGACGACGGTCATGAAGGCGTTGACGATGTAGTCCTGGCCGAGGCTGCTGCCGATGAGGCCGATCCAGGTGAGGGTGCAGCCGGCGAGGCCCGCAAGGCCGCAGCCGAAGGCGAAGGTGACGCCGTCGACGCGGCGGGTGTTCACGCCGAGGGAAGAGGCCATCTCGCGGTTCTGCATGACGGCGCGGATGTTGCGGCCCCAGCGCGTGCGGAACATGAGCACGTAGACGGCCACGATGGCCACGACGGCGATGACGAGGATCCAGATGCGCGTGTAGGGCAGGTAGACGTTGCCGATCTGCAGCGACCCCATCATGTACTCGGGGACCTCGACGCCCACGTTGGAGGAGCCGAAGATGTTGCGCGCGGCCTGCTGCAGGATGAGGCTCACGCCCCAGGTGACGAGCAGCGAGTCCTCGGTGCGCCCGTACAAGTGGCAGATGACGAGCTTCTCGAGGACGAAGCCGAGCGCCGCCGCCACGACGAAGGACGCCACGATGGCCACGGGCACATAGATGCCGAAGGCCGCGCCGTCCGCGATGCCGAGAAAGACGTTCTGCACGACGTAGGCCGTGTAGGCGCCGATCATCATGAACTCGCCGTGGGCCATGTTGATGACGCCCATGAGGCCGAAGGTGATGGCCAGGCCGATGGCGGCCAGAAGCAGGATGGAGCTCAGGCTGATGCCGTTGAACACCTGCATGATTATGGTTTCCACGTCACACCTCCTAGGAAAGGCCAGCGGCCCAGTCGTAGGTCGACAGATACGGGTCGGGCTTCACGGGGTCGCCGGTGGACCACACCTCGTCGATCAAACCGTCGGCGTTGACCATGCCGATGCGCACTGGCTTGTACATGTGCTGGTTGTCGCCGTCGATGGTGATGGTGCCCTCGGGCGCGTCGAACGAGATGCCGGCCGCGGCGGCGCGGACCTTGTCCACGTTGGTGGAGCCGGCGGCCTCGACGGCGGCCTTCCAGAGGTAGACGGCGTCGTAGCCGGCCTCGATGGGGTCGTCGGTCACGCGGGTGTCGCCGTAGGCGGCCTTGTACGCGGCGACGAACTTGCGGTTGGCCTCGGTGTCGGTGGTCTGGTAGTAGTTCCACGAGACGAGGTGGCCCTCGCAGTAGGCGGCGCCGATGCCCTTGACCTCCTCCTCGGCGACGGAGACCGAGCACGTCATGACGTCCTCGGGGCCGAGGCCGGAGTCCTTGAGCTGCTTGAAGAAGCTGACGTTGGAGTCGCCGTTCAGCGTGTTGAACACGAAATCGGGCTTGGCCGCGCGGATCTTGTTGATGATCGTGGCGTAGTCGGTGTGGCCCATCGGGGTGTAGGTCTCGCCCACGATCTCGTAGCCCTTGGCCGCGGCCTGGGCCTTGATGACGGAGTTAGCCGTGCGCGGGAAGACGTAGTCGGAGCCCATGAGGAAGATCTTGGGGCCGTACTTCTCAGCGAGGTAGTCCACGGCCGGCACGATCTGCTGGTTGGGGGCCGCGCCCACGTAGAAGATGTTCTTGGAAGACTCCATGCCCTCGTACTGGACGGGGTACCAGAGCAGGCCGTTCTTGGCCTCGAAGACGGGCAGGACGGCCTTGCGCGAGGACGACGTCCAGCAGCCGAAGACGCAGGCCACGCCGTCGGAGTCGAGGAGCTTCGTGGCCTTCTCGGAGAAGGTCGCGTTGGAAGAGGCGCCGTCCTCGACGACCGCCACGAGCTTCTTGCCGAGGACGCCCCCGGCCGCGTTAATCTCATCGATGGCCATGACCTCGGCGTCGCGCACGGAGGTCTCGGAGATGGACATGGTGCCCGAGAGCGAGTGGAGAATACCGACCTTGATGGTGTCGCCGAAGACGCCGTCGGTGCCGTCCGCAGCCGACGTGGACGTGGAGTCCGAGTCGGTTGAGGTCACCGAGGCGACGGCGCTGCCGCTGCAGCCGGCGAGGGCCGCGGACGCGCCCGCGAGGCCCATGAGGCCCACGAAGGAGCGTCGGCTCAGCTGTGTCTGAGTTGCCGCCATCCAGCCTTCCTTTCGTCGTGTCCGATTGGATGGCTGCAGTTATAGGCGAGTGCCGCGAGCGGTAGGGATGCGACGGTAAACGGCGAAACTTAAACGTTGCCTTGAGTAACAAACGTCGTGTTTTGGCTGGTAAAGCGGTTGGCAAACCGAAACGAGCGGGAAACCACGTGCGCAAACCGAATCTTTGCGGAAACACTTCGGCCGCACGATAAGACAGAGTGACAGTCCCTTCGTCTTATTTCTCGCCAGCCGATAAGACGAAGGGACTGTCCCTCTGTCTTAGGAATAACGTTCACCGACCGGCAGGTGGTTTTCAGTTGACCGTACCAATGGGGCGGCAATAAACTTTTCGTTGACAATTCTTGGATGTACGTAAACGCCGGCCGCGCGGACCGGCGAGGGCCGCAGGACAGCTATGAACATCAACCAGATCAAATACTTCGTCGCCGCGTTCGAGCAGTCGAGCTTCTCCTTGGCGGCAAAGAGCCAGGGCGTCACGGTGCAGGCCGTCTCCAAGGCGATAAACGACCTCGAGCGCGAGGTGGGCGTCAAGCTGTTCGCCCGCGCCAACCGCTCCATCTCGGCCACGCAGGCCGGACACGCTTTCTATAAGAAGGCCCGCGTAGCCGCGGCCGCTTTCCGCGAGCTGGAGGCCTTCCCCGGTGAGTCGGGCGGCGTCGGCGACATCCCGCAATTCCGCATCGCGCTGTGCGCGCCGGCGTTCCAAGGGTCGGACACCATTGCCCGCTCCCTCGAGAAGTTCGCCCGCGAGAGGATCGGCGTCGAGGTCGCCCTTTCCGTTGTGGACCCCCAGACCGTGAGCGAGGACCTACGCGACGGATCGCTCGACGCGATCATGACCGTCGGCATCTTTGACCGCGAGGGCATGAAGTGCACGCCCGTGGGCAAGCTCCCCACCGGCGTCATGGTCGCCAGGAGCCACCCGCTCGCCGCCAAGAAGGTGGTGACCGTGGCCGACATCGCCGCCTACCCCGCCGCGATGTCGCCGTGGTACGACACGTTCAACACCTCGATTCTCGCCATGTACCGCGACTCCGGCCTCATCCGGGACATCCGCCCGGTCGAGTCGCTCGACGCAAGCCGGACGCTGCTCATGGAAGAGCAGGGGTATTTCTTCTCGGCCATGTATCCGCGCCGCGACGACCCCGCGGACGACTTCGTGCTGAGGCCGATCGACCCCGCCGAAGCCCTCGCGGTCCCCATCTGCATCGCCTCGGTCGACGGGGTCAAGTCGCCGCAGTACGACACGATCATGCAGTACCTCATCAAACTCCCCGCGCTGATCGCGCAGGGGGGGTAAAGGCCTAGCAATCGGCGGCGGAGGGCACGCGGGCGCGTAAACCGGGCGCAAAGGCGCTGAAGCGGGCCGTTCGTCCCGCTCGAAACGAATGGTCTCCCCTCAAAACGCCGGATGTGCGGCGCGAGCTTAAAGGCCTCGCCGCACATCCGGCGTTTTGAGGGGCATTTCGCCTCTATTCGGGAGAAGTGCGGCGAGGCGTCTGGAACGGCACCGCACATCCGGCGTTTTGAGGGAGCCTTCGCCCAGCGGCGCATAAAAATAGGCGCGCCCCAATCCGGGACGCGCCTAAATTCGTTGACGTAGGCTCGCGGCTAGTCGTTCTTGCCGTTGAGGAAGCGGTAGATGCAGGCAGCAAGCGCGGCGCCCACGAGCGGGGCGACGATGAAGACCCACACCTGCGAAAGGGCGACGGTGGAGCCGCCGCACAGGGCCATGAAGAGGGCCGGGCCGAAGGAGCGGGCCGGGTTCACGGACGTGCCGGTAAGGGCGATGCCGAAGAGGTGCACGAAGGTGAGGGTAAGGCCGATGACGATGCCCGCGAACGGGGACTGCTTCTCGTCGGCGGTCACGCCCAGGATGGTCATGACGAAGACGAGGGTGAGGATGACCTCGACGACAAAGGCGCCCGCAAGGCTGATGCCCATGGTGCTGGCCTCATCGTAGCCGTTGCAGCCGAGACCGAAGTCGGCCACGGAGCAGCCGAAGCAGCTGGTGATGATAAAGACGAGCACGGCCGCGGCCGCGATGCCGCCGAGGAACTGGGCGACCCAGTAGCCGATGAGGTCCTTGGAGCTCATGCGCTTGTCGAGGAAGACGCCGAGCGAGACGGCCGGGTTGATGTGGCAGCCGGAGATGTTGCCGATGGCGAAGGCCATGCACACGATGGAGAGGCCGAACGCGAGCGCGATGCCCACGGTGCCCACGGCGGCGCCGGCCATGGCGGCGGTGCCGCAGCCGAACAGCGTGAGGGTGAAGGTTCCGATGAACTCGGCCACGTACTTCTTCATAGAGTTGTCCATGTTGCTCCTATCGAATTGTGGACGAACTATGGATGATGACCATGCAACATTACCATGCCCCGGCGGCCCGCGAAGACACAATCGCGCTAAACGTCAAGTTGAGACGAGCGTTTCGCGCGGCGTGCGAGGGCGCGGTCGATCGCCACGTAGAGGTACCCGAACGCCACGAAGAAGACGAGGAGCGCGACGAGGTTGACGGCGACGCCGCCCACGCCGAGGGCGTCGATGTTGAGGAACGGGTAGGGCCAGCGGCTGCCGCCGAAGGAGCCCTCGCTCACGCTCACGCCGAAGCCGAGCACCGCTACATAGATATAGGCGACGTAAGCGAGCGGGAACAACGTCCAGGTCGGGGGCTCCGTCCATCCCATGCGGCCCTTCTCATCGAAGAGCAGCCAATCGGCCACCATGCCGACGGGGACCACGTAATGCATGACGAGCATCTCGGGGTGGAAGGCGCCGCCCGAGAAGACTCCCCCGCCGTCGAGCATGAAGTGCGCGACCAGTCCGGTCACGGTGATGGCGAGAATGAGCGCGTGCTCGATGCGCGGCGCCGGCGGCCTGCTCGCGCGGGCGGGCTCGCGCAGGGCGGCGATGCCGGCGACGCACAGGTAAGCGGCCACGGCAATGTTCGAGAGGTGCGTGAAGAAGAACCAGAAGCTCGCCGGGTGCTGGGCGCATTGCGCGACGAGCGCCGCCGCGCCCGCGACGGCGAGGACAAGCTTAAATATTATTGAAGCGTTTTGATTCCATATGTACACGCCGACCTCCCGTTTATTTGTTTGTTCGAGATAATAACGTCTGTGCGCACAAGCGAGCACCGGCGGCGCGGCGCCCCAGCGAGCCGTTGAGCAGCGCGACCGGGCGGGCGGCGCCGGCTCGCCCGGTCCCGCCCATGCAACTAACGGGCATGCACAGCCCGCCGCCATAAGACCGACCCGGCGCGGCCGTGCGGCGATCCGCCGAGCGAAGGCCCGCGGCAGCCCTTCGAAGCCGATGCGCATCAGAATGTGCAACGCAAAAACGTTTCCCCCGTTTTCGCGTATTTTTCCTGTTGTAGACTAGAGGTCTTGCAGATAAGGTTCAGTGCGCGACCCGAGGAGGAATCGTGCTCAAATTCGAGCAATACGCTCGCCCCGAGACCACGCAGGAGGCCTACAACCTCCTGCAGGGGAACCGACTCGCCACCGTTATCGGCGGCATGATGTGGCTTCGCCTGTCCGACCGCACGATCCCTTTGGGAATCGACCTGGCCGGCTGCGGGCTGAACAAGATCGAGGAGACGGACGACGCCTTCATCATCGGCGCCATGGTCACGTTGGGCCAGCTCGAGAACCACGCCGCCTTCAAGCAGATGACCCGCGGGGTCTTCACCGACGGCGTGCATGACATCATCGGCACCCAGTTCCGCAACCTGGCCACCGTGGGCGGATCGGCCTACGCGCGCATGGGCTTCTCGGACATCGTGACCGCCCTTTTGCCGCTGGACACCTGGGTCGAGTTCACGGGCGCGGGCACCATGCGCTTCTGCGACTTCGTCAACGGCGGCGCCGCGCGCGACATCCTGGAGCGCGTCGTGGTCAAGAAGCACGACTACCGCGCGAGCTTCCAGTGCCTGCGCAACTCCGCCACCGACTTCTCCACGCTCAACGTCTGCGCCGCCCTGTGGGAAAACGAGTGGCACCTCGCCGTGGGCGCGCGCCCCAAGAAGGCCAAGTTCCTCGAGGGAGAGGACCTCGCGCTGCCCGCGGGCTTCACCGACGAGCAGCTCGCCGCCGCCTGCGAGAACGCACGCTACCTCAACTACGGAACCGACCGCCGCGGGTCGGCGGAGTACCGCGCCGAGCTCGCCGAGGTGCTCACGCGCCGCGCGGTTCTTGCCGCCGACTCGCAGCAGAGCGTCGAGGACGAGCTCGCGGCAATCGCCGAAGCCAACAAGCCGAGGGGGATCTCACAGTAATGAAGATGACGTTTACCCTCAACGGACGCGAGGTCACGGGCGATTTCGCGCCCGACCAGACGCTCTTTACCTGGTGCCGCGAGCACGGCATCAAATCCGTCAAGTGCGGCTGCGAGACGAGCAACTGCGGCCTGTGCACCCTGTGGCTCGACGACGAGCCCGTCCTCTCGTGCTCCGTGCTCATGGCGCGCGTCGACGGCCACAGCGTGACCACGCTCGAGGGCGTGGGGCCCGCGCGCGAGGACTTCGCGCGCTGCATGGCCGAGGAGGGCGCCGAGCAGTGCGGCTTCTGCTCCCCCGGTCTCGAGATGGACGTGCTCGCCCTCGACCGTCGCCATCCCGACGCCACCGACGAAGAGATCCGCCGCGAGCTCTCCGGCAACCTCTGCCGCTGCTCAGGCTACGCGAGCCAGATGCGCGCCATCCGCCGCTTCCTCGCCCGCCACAAGAACCCCGGCGGCAAGCTCTCGGAGCGCTCCGAGGCGGCCGCGCAGATGGAGAAGCAGGTCAAGACCGCCAGCAAGGGCGTCACGTCCGCCGACCGCGGCAGCTCGCTCTCTTCCCCCGCCGTCAAGAAGGACGCCTACGCGCTTCTCGCCGGCAAGCCCGCATACACCGACGACCTCGCGCCCAAGGACTGCCTCATCGTCAAGATGGTGCGCAGCGCCCAGGCGCACGCGCGCGTAACCAAGATCGACACGACCCGCGCGCTCGCCGTCCCGGGCGTCGTGGCCATCTGGGGCCCCGACGACGTGCCGCACAACCGCTTCACGCTCGCCGGCCAGTCCTATCTCGAGTGCTCCCCCTACGACACCGTGATCCTCGACTCCACCGTGCGCTACGTGGGCGACGAGGTGGCCATCGTCGTTGCCGAGACCGAGGAGGCGGCCGCAGCGGCCGTCAAGCTGGTCAAGGTGACCTACGAGAAGCTCCCGGCCATCCTGGACTGCTCCGAGGCGCTCGACAACGAGACCGTCATCCACGACGAGGACGACTGGACCTACGGCGCCGACCGCACCGGCGACCCCAAGCGCAACCTCGTGGCCAGCGACTGCTTCGAGTTCGGCGACGTCGACGGCGCCTTCGCCGAGGCCGACGTCGTGCTCGAGCGCGAATACCACACCCAGGCCGCCGAGCAGGCCATGATGGAGACGATGCGCTGCTACGCCTACACCGACGCCTTCGGCCGCCTCACCGTGGTCTCTTCCACGCAGGTTCCGTTCCACATCCGCCGCCAGGTCGCGACCGCCCTCGGCATCCCCAAGAGCCAGGTGCGCATCATCAAGCCGCGCGTGGGCGGCGCGTTCGGCGCCAAGCAGACCGGCTGCTGCGAGGTCTTCGCCGCGCTCGCCGCGTGGCGCCTGGGCCGCCCCTGCAAGAGCATCTACACCCGCACCGAGACGATGAGCTGCTCGAACTCTCGCCACGAGATGAAGCTCAAGGTGAAGATGGCCGCCAAGAAGGACGGCACCATCACCGCCATCGACCTCTATGCGCTCTCCAACGCGGGCGCCTACGGCTACCACGCCACCACGACGATCGGCCTCGTGGGCGCCAAGTCCCTGCCGCTCTACAACCGCGCGGCGAGCCGTTTCCACTACGACGTGGTGTACACCAACACCATGCCGGGCGGCGCTTTCCGCGGCTACGGCGCCACGCAGGGCTGCTTCGCCGTGGAGTCCACGGTAAACGAGCTCGCCGACACGCTGGGCATGGACCCGTGCGAGATCCGCTTCAAGAACCTGGTCAAGACGGGCGAGACCCTCTGGCAGCTGGGCCAGGAGCCGCTGCGCAGCTGCCGCGTGGACGAGTGCCTCGAGCGCGTCATGCAGCTCACCGGCTGGAAGCGCAAGCCGCTGTGCGAGGAGCTTCCGGACGGCCGCGTGCGCGCCCGCGGCGTCGCC
>CAVDQW010000115.1:0-8952 GCA_963610995.1 bacterium
AGTAGACGGGGAGGCCCTTCGCCGGCGCGCGGCCGAGGAAGGTCAGCGGGTCGGCGCTGATGAACTCGCGGCCGGGGACGACGAGGCAGCGGAAGGCTTGGCCGTTAACATCGAAGGCCTTATCGCCAATGCCGACCTGGTAGCGGCCTTGGTCGCCGTCGGCCGAGAAGGCCTCGGCGGGAACGAAATCGTAGTCGATCTGCTCGCGGCCGAGCTCGGCGGCGACGCGCTGGATGGGCTGGGCTTCGCCTGCCCACTCGGCGTCGGCATGGTAGAGCACGGCCACCGGGGTGGACATGCGGCCGCCGGAGAGCGCGGTGCCCATGCGGTTGAGGTAGCTCATGAGGATGTGGAAGTGCTTGAACTGCGGGTTCTTGCCGTGTGCGTAGAAGTGCGGCGGGCAGTCGAAGTCGGGGAAGGGCGCCATGCTGAAGGCGTGGGGGACGAACCAGTTCACGCCGCGGACGAGGAAGTGGTCACAGATCCACTTCATCTGGCGCAGGCCCTCGTGCCAGCCGAAGGCGCCGAAGACCTCGGCCATGCAGCGACCCTGCTTCTTGGGGTCGAGATGCGCCGCCGACGCGCCCAGCTTGGCCAGCGCGTAGCTGTAGAACTCCATGTCCCAGTTGCCGCGGCCGTAGTCGTGGGTGCCGGAGTCGATGCCGGGGACCACCTGGTTGATCACGATGTCGACGCCTGCCATGTCCTGGCCGCCGACGGCGCGGAAGTAGTGGCCGGCTCCGGCACCGAGGCGTGCGTGGCCGTCCTTGTCTTCGATGACGTGGCCGATGTAGGAGACGCCGTGGTCGCGGCACCAGGCGCCGAGGTTGCCGCAGAAGCACTCCTCGTAGAGGCGCGTGGCCTCCTCCATATAGCCCACGCGGGCATCGGCGCCGGCGGCCTCGCGGCCCCAGAGCTGCGCCAGGTTGGCGAGGTATTCATCGCCCCAACGCTCCTTGAGGCGGCGCTCCAGCTCCGCCGACCAGGGCAGCGGCATGCGCTGCTTGCCGATGAGGCAGTCCGAGGTGCCGTCCTCGAAGGTGATGCCCTTCTCGTTTGCGAAGCCCGGCTCGTCGGAGAAGAAGCCCAGAATCGTCTGCCCGAACTCGCCGCCGAAGTGCTGATAGTGGGGCTCGTAGACCGCGGAGATGAGCTGATCGCACGAGGCCTTGTCCACCATGTTGATGTAGTCGGGGTTGTAGCTCGTCTGGCGGCTGGTGAGAAGCACGCAGGCCTTGGTGTGGCCGGCCGGGGCGTCGAAGGCCAGCGAGGTCGGGCGGCCGTCGTCGCCCGTGAGGACCTGGTAGTCGACGTCGATGACCTCGCCGCCCTGCGTGAAGACGACGCCGTAGTACTCCTCGGTCTTGTCGAACATGTTGCCGAGCGCGATGCTCACTGCGGGGGTAGGGCCGATGACGTCGATGGCGCGGTGGGTGAGCACGACCTTGCGGAGCTCGGGCGCGGCCTCCTTCACGGTGCCGTTGGCGTATCCGGTGGGGAAGTGCGCGTCGTCCAAGATCCAGAGCTTGAGGCCCAGGCGCTTGGACTCCTCGATAGTGAAGCCCAGGTCAGACCACCAGCCCTCGCCGCAGAAGTCGGGATGCGGGCGGCTCTCGAGACAGACCTCGTGGATGTCCGCGCCGGCGATGGCCTCCAGGTACTCGCGGATGGTCTCGTGGTCCTCGCCCTTCATCCAGAGGAAGGGCAGCACGTGGTTGTCGTAGGTGCCGTAGTCGAATGCCAAGGTCGTCTCCCGTCTTTGCGGATGGTTTTCGATGGTCCCTACGATACGCCTTGCCAGAACCGGCCGAAATATCCGAATCGGCGATATGATATGACCGAATCAACGGTTACGAATCCCCGCGAGGCGCGCATTGGAGATAGGGACGCTCGATCGTTTGCTCGAGGAGCTCTCGGAAAGCGAGCTCGAATACCGTGACGGCAAGACCTATGACTGGTCGCAGATGGCGGACGGCGCCTCTTGCGGGGCTGAGCTGGTCGACGGGCGGCCGGTCATGCGGTTGCCGGGCGGGATGTTTGCCCGCAGCTCCCCCGACCTGCACCCGTCGTTGGGCCGATCGTCGGTCGCCCTCGGCAGCGAGCTCTATATCAGGCGCCACTCACGCTTCAATCCCATGCCTGAGCACGTGCATTCTTACCTGGAGATGAGCTACGTATACCGCGGGAGCTGTCCGCAGACGGTCAATGGCAGGCAGGTCCTGTTGCGCGAGAACGAGGTGCTGCTGCTCGACTCGGACTGTCCCCACGCGATCGGCGCGCTGGGGGAGCGCGACATCATGATCTCGGTGTGTCTCGAGAACAGCCTGCTCGCGCGTTGCCTCGAGGAAACGCGCGGCGGCGGCGATTGGCTCACCGACTTTCTGATCACGTCGCTCAACGAGCAGGCGGACCATAACCGCTATGTCCTTTTCAATAGCTCCCAAAGCCGGCGTCTGCGGCGATATTTCCAAGAGCTCATGTGCGAGTACCTGGAGCCGACCGCGCACGCCGAGCGCATCGTGCTGCACCTGTTCCAGCTCATCATCGCGGAGCTCATGGACGTCTACGAGCACGATTACGTGAAGCATGAGCAGAAGCGCTCGATGAGCGGCGTCTCGGTGGTCGAAGTGGTGCGCTACATCCAGGAGCACTTCCTCACCTGCACGCTCGAGGGCGTGGCCGAGCGCTTCTTCGTGACGCCCAACTACCTCTCGGCGCTGCTCAAGAAGAAGACGGGCCGCACTTATCTGCAGCTCGTCCAGGACCAGAAGCTGTCGCATGCGGCGGACCTGCTCGCCAACGGCTCCGCGACCGTCGAGGAGGCCGCGCGCGCCGTGGGCTACGAGAACATGAGCTTCTTCTACCGCAAGTTCCGTGAGGCGCACGGCTGCTCGCCCGCCGAGTGGCGCCGGCGAGCGGCAACCTGATGAAATTTCGAAGGCCGCATTTCTCAGATCGGCCCGCACAACCGCTCCTTTGAAGTGGGGGCGTGGTTGTGCGGGCTCATTTTTTTGAGGCACGGCCGCCGGCGAGTGGTGGCGACGCTTGCTTTGCCGACCGGCGCGGCATCGGCAAAAAACAGGTCGGCCCTGCATAAGCGGAGCCGACCATGAGCGGCGTTATTTGTTTCTTGCCGCGAGTTGACTGGGCCGAATGGTTTTACTGAGCCTACTCGGCTTCCATCTCGGCCTGCTCCTCCTCGGTAATGCCGAACATGAAGGCAAGCACCGCGGACAAGATGAACGCGACGGCGAGGCAGATGCAGAAGTTGATGAGGTTGCCCGTGCCGGGGGTGATGTAGCCCAGGAACACCAGGAAGTTGGAGTTGGCGCCGGGCATGCCGATCGTGACGCCCAGGATGCCGGCGAGAAGACCGGACACGGCGCCGCCGATGACCATGCAGGGGATCATGCGCTTGAAACGCATGATGCAGCCGAAGAGGGCGGGCTCGGTCACGCCGCCGAGGATGGCGGAGACGACGTAGCCGAAGGTCAGGGTCTTCTCCTCCTTGTTGCGGATGCGCAGGGCGGCGCCGAAGACGGCGCCCCAGACGGCGATCATGGCCATGTTGGAGGCGACGAAGATGAACTTGTCCTCGCCGATGCTCATGAACGTGGCGAGGGCGGGCATGATGACGGCGATGTGCATGCCGGTGAGGACGAACAGCTGCCAGAAGCCGCCGACGATGGCCATGCCGATGTAGTAGCCGATGCCGCCGTTGCCCGCGAAGCCGAACAGGAAGGTGGAGAGCAGGTTGCCCAGCTCGTTGCCGATGGGGGCGAGGACGATGAACATGACGGGCACCATGACTACCATGGTGAGGAACGGGGTGAAGATGGTGGACAGCACGTCGGGCACGATCTTCTTGAAGAACTTCTCAACCCAGTACAGCGCGGCCACGGAGAGCAGGATCGGCAGCACCGTCTGCTGGTAGTTCTGAAGCGGCGCGTCGATGCCGTAGACGGTGAGCGTGGAGGCGCCGTTGTTCACCAGGTCGACGATGTCCGGGCAGATCAAGATGCCGCCGCAGAACATGCCGAGCACGGGGCTGGCGCCGAGGTTCTTGGCGGCCGTGTAGCCCAGGTAGACGGGCAGCAGATACATGCCCGCGTCAAAGAGGTAGGTATAGAAGAGCAGGTAGGTGGGGTCGGTCTCGCCAACCAGGTTGAAGACCTGCGGACCGATGAGGGTGCCGATGCACTTGAACAGGCCGGCAGCCATAAGGATAGGGATCAACGCCACCATGGAGCCGGACAGGTAGTTGAGGATCTTGGTGCCGATCAGCTTGGGCGTCAGCTTCTCCTTGGGCGCATCGAGGTTCTCGTCGATGGCCTCCTTCTGCGCGAAGCCGCCCAGTGCGCACACCTCGGCGTACACCTTGGGCACGTTCTGGCCGATGATCACCTGGTACTGGCCGCCGGACTCCTGGGCGCCGATGACGCCCTTGATCTTCTTGACCTTGTCCGTCTCGGGAACGCCCATGTCCTTGAGCGTGAAGCGCAGGCGCGTCATGCAGTGGACGACGCTCGTCACGTTTTCCTTGCCGCCGACGGCCGCGAGCACGTCCTCGGCAATCTTCTTGTTGTCGGGCATGATGACCTCCTTGGGTCATTGGCGGGGCTTGTTGCCCCATTTCTTTGCCCGTCGCCCGGCCGCTTGCGCGTATGCGCCGCGGCCTCAGGCCGGTTTACCTGCAGCGGATTGACGCCGCTGCGCCGTTCTTACCAACGCTTAATGGCGCGGGTGCGCCACGCGGCCGATGTGCATGAGCAGATAGAGCTTCTCCTCATCGGTGATCTGCGTCCCGAAGCGCTCGGTGAGCAGCCCACAGGCCTCGTCGAGGCATTCGGCGCCTCGCTTCGAGTAGCTTCTTGCCTCGGCGTACAGCTCGGCGTTCCCGGAATTGAGGGGCTCGCCGGTGCGGATACGGCTGAGCAGGTATCGCACATGCGTCGCGAAGCGCGCGTACTCGAAGCCCTCGCGGTCGACCGCTTTGTCATACCTCCTTTCGATGATCTGGACGATGGCGTTGATAAGGGATTCATCCTCGGAAGCCTGGCTGCTGCTCGCAGCGGCGTCCGGGGCGGATGACGCGTTGATGATGCACATGGCGATGCCGACGGCCTCTTGCCTGGGCAGGTCGATGCCGAGGCGCTTCTCAATCTGCCGCAGCGCGTAGACGCCCACCCTGTACTCGGCGGGGAAGAGATGCGACACATCGTAGGCAAGCGGCATCTGGATGCTCATGCCCTTGTTGAAACGCTGGATGGCGAACGAGATGTGGTCGGCCATGGAGAGCACGGCGTTGTTGCTGAGCTCGTAGGGAACCTCGAGGTTGGCCGCCTCGACGATGTCGGCGGCGACGGCCAGGGTCTTCGGGTTGAGCTCGTCGAGCAGGGCGAGGTAGTGCTCGTCGATGTTGTAGAAGGTGCGCTCGATGGCGGAGAGCGGCAACTCGCCGGTCTGCTTGTCGACGGCGAAGGCGATGCCCTTGCCGAAGGCGACGACGCTGCGTCCCTTCGAGTCGACGCACATGACCGCGTTGTTGTTGATTTTCTTAGCTACTCGCACGGCGTTCTCCTGCTGTGAATCTTTGTTGCAGCACCGATGCGTGCTGCGCGGGAGTCTCTTGCCGCTCGATAATGCCTCTGCGCGAGTCGCACTCAAGCACTGCTTAGACAGCTGTATTTAAGCGTTTGGCCGGCTCACGGAGAAGCGCGAACTGTTGATTTAACGCTCGAGCGGTTAGTGCAGCTCGGTAAGCGGCGCGTAAGGAGCGCGCCAAGCCTGTTCTCTTGGAATTGACCCCAGCTATATCTTCACTACTTGATTGGGCTCAACGAAAACGACCGTCGTCTCTTTGCGAGACGGCGGTCGTTCGCGGTGGTGCGCCAGGCTTGAGCGGCATTGAGCCCTTATGCGCTCGGGTCGATGACCTCCTGAAGGGAGAGGGTCTTGTCGCCGTCGAACTCGTAGCGGCAGATGGCGCAGTTGGGGAGGCGCTTCATGTCGGTGTGGTTCTTGTAGTCGTCGCCGAAATAGCGCGGGACCTGGCCCATCGCGGCGCCGTGGGAGACCATGAGGACGCACTCATGGCCAGGGCGGCGCATGAGATCGAGCATGCCCTCGACGAGGCGGCGGCGGAACTCGATCTCGTCCTCGCCTCCGAACTGCACGTAGAAGTCGCCGTAAGGCACCTGGATGTTCAGGTCCTCGGTGATGCCCTCGAACTTGCCGAAGTTCCACTCCTTGAGGCACTTCACGCGCTCGTAGGGCACGCCCGGCACGATGAGCTCGCACGTGTCGCAGCAGCGCTCTGAGGTCGAGCTGTACACGTGGTCAAAAACGAGGCCCTGCTCAGTGACCCAGCGGCCGGCGGTGCGCGCCTGCTCGATGCCGAGCTCGGTGAGCGGCGAGTCGCACCAGCCCTGCTTGCGGCGAAGGACGTTGAAAAGGGTCTGGCCGTGACGGACCATGTAGAGCGTGGACATGCGAAGGTCCTTTCTGGTGGGTGCTTTGCAGAGCCTCTCTACGTTAGCGGAAGCGAGGTCGGGCTAGGTCGACAGCTTGAATTACATGTCGGCGAGGTTATGCACGATTTAATTCGGAGCATCCGAGTAGATGGCAGATTGAGGCTAACAAACCCGCAGGTAAACGCCCTGGGTATCCAAAGGATACTCGGGGCGTTCGAATTAAATCGTGCATAACCTCGCCGAGCGCTCACGATGAGGCGGAATCGGCGCGAAAACGCGCGCGGTTGCCGCCGACGCCGGCCGTTAGCGGCGGATGCGCTCGGCGAGCCTGCTGCCAATGACTGTTGCCTTTGGCTGGCGGAGAAAAAAGCGGACAAAGGGACTGTCCCTTTGTCCGCTTTTGCCGCTGCAAGCTGGTTTGATTAGGCGAGGTCGGCGCCGTTGGTGGCGATGACCTTCTTGTACCAGTCGAAGGACTTCTTCTTGGAGCGGGCGAGGGTGCCGTTGCCGGCGTCATCGCGGTCGACGTAGATGAAGCCGTAGCGCTTGCTCATCTCGCCGGTGCCGGCGCTGACCAGGTCGATCGGGCCCCAGGTGGTGTAGCCCATGAGGTCGACGCCGTCCTCGACCACGGCGTCGCGCATGGCCGTGATGTGGGCGCGCAGGTAGTCGATGCGGTAGTCGTCGTTGATGGAGCCGTCGGCCTCGACGACGTCCTTGGCGCCCAGGCCGTTCTCGACGACGAACAACGGCTTCTGGTAGCGGTCGTACATGTCGTTGAGGGTGATGCGGAAGCCCAGCGGGTCGAGCGCCCAGCCCCACTCGGAGCTCTTGAGGTAGGGGTTCTTGGGGCCGGCGAAGGCGTTGCCGCTGGTGCGCTCGCACTCGGTGTCCGGGGCGGCGGAGGTGCGGGTGTTGTAGTAGGAGAAGCTGATGAAGTCCACGGTGTTCTCGGCGAGGAGCTTCTCGTCCTCAGCGGTCATGCCGAGGTCGATGCCGCGGCGCTCGAAGTCCTTGAGCGCGGTGTTGGGGTACTTGCCGCGGGCCTGGACGTCGATGAAGCAGAGCTCCTTCTGGGTGTCGACCTGGGCGGCGCGCACGTCCTCGGGGCGGCAGCTGTACGGATAGTAGGTGCCGGCGGCCATCATGCAGCCGATCTTGACGTCGGGGTCGATCTCGTGGGCGATCTTGGTGGCCCAAGCGGAGGCCACGAGCTCGTTGTGGGCGGCCTTGTACTTGGCGGCGTCGTGGTCCTCGCCCTCCTCGAACACGATGCCCGCGCCCATGAACGGCAGGTGCAGGATCATGTTGATCTCGTTGAAGGTGAGCCAGTACTTAACGAGGCCCTTGTAGCGGGTGAAGAGGGTGGTGGCGAGGCGCTTGTAGAACTCGATGAGCTCGCGGCTGCGCCAGCCGCCGTACTTCTTGATGAGGTGGATCGGGCAGTCGAAGTGCGTGATGGTCACGAGCGGCTCGATGCCGTAGCTCTGGCAGGTGCGGAAGACGTCCTCGTAGAAGGCGAGGCCGGCCTCGTTGGGCTGCTCCTCGTCGCCGTTGGGGAAGATGCGCGTCCAGGCGATGGACATGCGGAAGGTCTTGAAGCCCATCTCGGCGAAGAGGGCGATGTCCTCCTTGTAGTGGTGATAGAAGTCGATGCCGGTCTGGGCGGGGTAGTAGTAGCCGTCCTCGAAGTCGAGCATCTTGCGCTCGCCGGCCACGACGGCGAAACGGTCCTTGCCGTGCGGGGTCACGTCGACGTTCGCGAGGCCGCGGCCGTCCACGTTATAGGCACCCTCGCACTGGTTCGCGGCGGTGGCTCCGCCCCAGAGGAAGCCGTCGGGGAAACGCTTGGTGGTGTCTGCCATGATGCTCCAATCGATTGGTGTTTACGGTTGTATGCAGTATCGCTCAAAGTATGGTGCGGGCGCTAGGTGTCAGAGGCAATGAAACTTCTTTTCGCAGGTTGCGGCTTTAGGTAAAGTAAGACTGACACTTTTTGAAACTTTACGGAGGTCAAGCTATGGATATCCGTCGGCGCCTGCGCGAGGGCAAGGGGCTCACGCCTACCGAGAACCAGCTCGCCGCCACGATCCTTGCGATGGGGGAGCGTGTGCAGGGGGTCTCGATCAAGGAGCTCGCCGCGGCCTCGACCACGTCGGTGGCCACGGTGCACCGGCTGTGCAAGAAGCTCGGGGTCGAGGGCTTGAAGGAGCTCAAGGTCGAGATGGCGCGCGCCTCGGCGAGAAGCGAGCGGGCGGCCGACGTCGACTTCGACTTCCCCTTTGACGCCGGTTGGGAGCCCGCGCGCGTGGCCGCGGGCATGAAGTCGCTCTACGCGGAGGCCATCGAGGAGACGCTCGAGGTGCTCGACCCCGACGCGCTGGCGCGGGCGGCCGAGCTTATCCGCGCGGCCTCGGTGGTGGATGTGTACACGGAGTCGCACAACCTCTATCCCGCGCAGATGTTCGTCGACCGCATG
>CAVDQW010000116.1:0-3961 GCA_963610995.1 bacterium
CCGGAATAACGAAAATCGATAAGTGAACGTCTTAATTGATCCTGGCCAGGTAGCCAGGAATTGCGCAAACGCTTGACCTGGGAAAACGTGATGCCGAACGCTCTTGTTACCGTTGCAGTCGCCAGCAAGATGTTCACTTATCGATTTTTGCTCACGCCGCTCGCGCGACGATGGCGCACCCGAACTCCGTCGAGTGCGCACCTTAATTTCAAGGCAGCGAAGCGTCAGAATCGGCGCAGCGTCCTTACCAGGCAAAACGCAATCCGAGCAAACAAGCCTACGGGACACCTCCGGATTAAGGTGCGCACTCGGCAAAGTTTGCTCCAAATGCGGCCTTGCATGGCCGCGCGAAGCCCCGCCGAGCGCAAAAAATCGGGGCGGGGCGCCCTCGAGCACCCTGCCCCGACCAACAAATACGAACCGTAAGCCTATCCCCTACTTCACGCCGTACCAGGCGACCCCCTCCTTGTTCCAACCGGCCTCGACCAGGTTGGCGATCTCGCCGGCGTTGGTCGTGAAGTGGTGCGAGCCGCTGGTCGCGTTGGGGTTGTAGGCGCGATAGACCGCCACGCCGTCCTTCTCATCGGCGGAGTACCAAGCGTCGCCCTCGCCGCTCCAACCCTGCGCGACGAGGTTGTTGTACTCGACCAGGCTCGTCGTGTAGTGGTGGTCGCCGCCCGGCGCGTAAGGGTTATACAGGCGATACACCTTCGTCTTCGAAGACGTCGGCGCAACCCAGCCAATACCCTCGTAGTTCCAGCCGCCCCAACTCAGGCTGTCGCGCTCCTGAGTGCTCGCCGTGTAGAGATGCTCGCCGGTGTACGGGTTGTACAGGCGATACATCGCCGTCGCCTTCTCCGCGGTATAGGTGGCCGCCACGCCGTTCGGGATCTTGTCGGCCGCGTACGCCTTGCCGTCGACCGAGCTCACCCACTTGCCGGTGTAGGCCTCGCCGTCCGCCCACGCGCTCGCATCGGACGGGAACTTGATGAAGCGCTTGCTGCTCGCGCCCTTGAAGTTGAACTTCTCGCCCACCTTGATGGTCGTGGGGTAGGTGCCGTCGCCGAACATGTCGCCGTAGAGGCCGTAGTCGGAAGCCTTGTTCTTCACGCGGCTCGTGTCGAAGCTGCTGAGGTCCAGCGTCTGGAGGCGTGTGCAGCCGCTGAACATGCAGTCCATGGCCTTGACCTTGGAAGTATCAAACCCGGCGAGGTCGAGCTGCGTGAGCGACGAGCAGTTCTGAAACATCTCCTGCATGTCGGTCACGCTGGAGGTATCGAGCTTCGAGACATCCAGCCACGTGAGGGCCGAGCAGCCGCCGAACATGCAGCGCATCGTGGTCACGTTGGAGGTGTCTATGTTGCCGAGGCCGATCGACGAAAGGTTTGAGCAGCCGGCGAAGAGGGCCCACATGTCCGTGGCGCTCGAGGTATCGAGCGGCGAGAGGTCCATCCACGTGAGCGACGTGCAGCCCGCGAACATCGACTCCATGCTGGTCACGGAGCTCGTGTCGAGGCCGTAGAGGGTGATGGAATAGAGGCTCGACATGCCCGCGAAGGCGCCGGTGAGGTCGCCCGTCACCTTGATCGAGCCCTCGATCCTGAAGGACGTCGGGTTGAGGCCGTACCAGCTGCCCAGGCCGTCGATGGTCGCGAGCTCGGCGGACGCGGTGCCTCCGAGCGGCCGCAGGATAAGGCAGCCGGACTCGTCGACGCGGTACTCGCAGGTGTCCTTGTAGAGCGTCCAGCCGGCGGTGGGCTCGGACGCGGCGGCGTCCTCGGCAAAAGCAACAGCCGGGGCCGCGACGGCGGCAAGAGGAGCCGCCGCAAGCGCGAGCCCCAGGGCAACGACGAGGGGCGCGCAGCGAACGTTCTTCATGGGAGTCTCCCTTCCATCCGAAGCAAAAATAAGACAGGGGGGTCTCTTTGCGAACAGAGAGGAAAGCCCCCTTGTCCACTCAGCGCGTGGGCAAAGGGACTGTCCCACATGTCCGCAAGGAGACCGCCCCTTAGCATAAGGCCCCGGCGCATCTCGCGAGAAATGCGCCGGGGCCGCAGGTACGAAGCTGTCGGTTACCTCAAACCGTACCAGGCAGTGCCTTCATCGCTCCAACCGGCGTTGACCAGGTTCTTGATCTCGCCCTCGTTGGTGGTGTAGTGGTGCGTGCCCGTGGTCGCGTACGGGTTGTACGCGCGGTAGACCGCCACGCCGTTGTCCTTCGGAGCGGAGTACCAGCCTTCGCCCTCAAAGCTCCAGCCGGCCGCGACGAGGCTGTCCTTCTCGACCTCGCTGGTGGTGTAGAAGTGGTCGCCACCCTCAACATAGGGGTTATACAGACGATAGACCTTGGTGGCGCCGGCGTAGTCCTTCGTCGGCGCGGTCCACGCGTAGCCCTCGTCGTTCCAGCCGGCCGCGACGCAGCTCTCGACCTCCAGCGTGCTCGAGGTGTAGAGGTGCTCGCCGGTGTAGGGGTTGTACAGGCGATACATCGTCTCGGCGACGCACTTGACGCCGTCGACGCTGTCCTCGTCAACGCGCTGGCCGTTGTCGTACGCCACGACCCTCAGCGAGTTGGAATCGGCCTGGCTGATGTCCACATCGTCCCAGGCGAAGACGCCGTCCTGGGTCTTGGTGCCATAGCCCACCCACTTGCCGTTGAGCCAAAGCTCGACCGTGTCGCAGTTGGAGTATGCCTTGATCTGCTGCACGGACTTCTTACGCTCGGTGTAGCGCTTGCTCGTGAGGTGCACGAACTTGTCGTCCTTGTTCCACACGGCCTTGTAGTAGTAGAAGACGTCCTTCTTGGTCGTGTGGTCGAAGGTGACCATGCCCTTGGTGTTGATGCCGGAAAGGCCGCCCTCGTTGCGATAGCACGAGAAGTCGAACATGTTCCAGGCGAAGGTCAGCGGAATATCGCCGCGCGACTGGATGAACGGCCAGTAGACCTCGTGTATGAAGGCCTCGCACTCCTCGGGCTGCCAGGCGGTGCCGCCGCTGTAGACGTCGTCGCCGAGCTCGGTGTGCTGGCCGATGGTGCCGCCGATGCCGTACTCGGTGAGCATCACGGTGTTGACGCCGAGGGCGTCCTCGAAGGAGTCGACGGCGTCGTTGAGGATATCGGTCAGCTTCTGGCGGCCTTCATCGGTGTAGGAGCTCGAACGGTAGAGGTTCAGGCCGGTGTAATCGAGGTCCTTGTTCCAGGTAGCGGTGAGGGTGGGGTCGTCCTTCTGCGTGATGATGCCCTGGACGCAATAACGGCTCGAGTCCTCGGACTTGACGAGGCTGATCAGGCTCTCGACGAACTCGGTGACCTCGGCGTCGGTGGCGAACTTGAACGTGCCGGGCATGGGGTAGCCGTTCCAGTACCCGGTGCCGTTGTAGTACGTCTCGTACGACTTGAAGCTGTCGCGGTTGGCGAGCTCGTTCTGGATGCCCCACATGACGATGCTGGGGTTGTTGTAGTCCTGGCGGATCAGCTCGGTCATCTGGTTCGTGACGGACTGCTTGAAGGAGTCGGTGTTGCTGAAGATGAGATAGAAGGGAATCTCGGCGTAGACGATAATGCCCTTCTGGTCACACAGCTCATAGAAGTAGTCGTCGTGCTGGTAGTGGGAGGCGCGAACCGCGTTGACGCCCATCTCGAGCATGGTCTCGACGTCCTGCTCGATCTCGTCGTCGGTCACGGCGAAGCCCTTGCCCTCGCGATCCTGGTGGTAACCCACGCCGTGGACCTCGAGCACCTCGCCGTTGAGGTAGGCCTTACCGTCCTTGATCTCGAAGGTCCTCACGCCGAAGTCGTCGGTCTGCACGTCAAGGACGTTGCCGTCGGCGTCGAGGAGCTTGACTTGGGTGGTGTAGAGGTAGGGGTCGGCGGTACCGTTCCAGAGGTGCACGCCCTCGATGGTCTGGGAGACCGTGAACTCCTCGTTGGTCGTGGAGGCGGCGGCGGTCACGTCCTGGA
>CAVDQW010000117.1:0-3600 GCA_963610995.1 bacterium
CACGGGCGGCCTAGCGGGGCGCTTCGCCCCTTACACCAACATTTTCGACGCGATCGAATCCTGGGCAAACGTGGCCTAATATGCCTTCGCTACTCGCAAATCTCAAATTTAAAATGGAAAAAAGTCGGGCATGCGTCTTAGGCCATGTGAAAAGGGCCGGTCCCCATGTGGGAACCGGCCCTTTGCGCACTCTTTGAGCTTCTGCGCGCGTCGCCTACGACCTCGCGGCCCCGTCGACGGGGATGACGGCGCCCGTCACGTAGGAGGCCATGTCGCTGGCCAGGAAGACGAAGGCGTTGGCCACGTCCTCGGGCTCGCCGATGCGGCCCAGCGGGATGGTGGCGATCAGCGGCTGGATCATCTCGTCGGGAAGCGCGGCCACCATATCGGTCTTGGTGATGCCGGGGGCCACGGCGTTAACGCGGATGCCCTTGGGGGCGAGCTCGCGGGAAAGCGACTGCACCATGCCGTTGACGGCGAACTTCGAGGTGGGGTAGCCCACGCCCGCGGGCTGGCCGTACTTGGCGACCATCGAGCTCGTGGTGGAGATGGTGCCGCCGTGGCCCGCCTCCTCCATGATCTTGGCCGCGGCATAGTGGCCGTTGAAGACGGCGGTGACGTTCAGGTCCATGGCCTTTGCGAATTCCTTGTCCGTGTAGGACAGCAAGGGCGCGCTCTGGGAGATGCCCGCGTTGTTGACCACGGTGTCCAGGCCGCCCATGTCGGCGGCTGCGGCGGTGAAGGCCTCGACGACGGCCTCGAGCGAGGTGAGGTCGCAGGTGCGTCCCCAGACGCTGGCCTCGGGGTAGGCCTCTTTCAGCTTGGCGAGCGCCGCGTCGGCGGTCTCCTGGCGGGAGCCGAAGACGGTGACCGAGGCGCCCTCCTCGATGAAGCGGCACGCGATGGCGTAGCCGATGCCGCGGGTGCCTCCGGTGATGATGGCCTTCTTGCCTTCGAGCAGCATGTTGTTCCCCTCTCCGTCGGGTTTTTGGGTAATGCTTGCGCGCATCAAACTTTAGCGGGAGCCGTTCAGGTGAGAAAACCGCTGGTCGGCGAGTGGACGCGGCTGATGTTGCGGGCGCGCCGCGAGGGGAGTGAGAGCCCGCGCGGCGGCGCGGCGAGCCTCGGTGGCTGACCGCGTCCCGCCGGTCGATTCACCCGTTGCCCTGGAGCTTGCGTCGAGGTTCGCGCCGGCGCCGATTGTTGTCCGGCGGTGCGTATAAACTCATAAGTCGCAAAACCCGGCGAGAGGAAACCTTCCCAGATGACCGACGACCAGACGTCCCTGTTCGATTCCGCCTACGATGCCGCCGCGGCCTACGAGCCCGCGGCCGAGCAATCTTACGAGCCCGCCTACGACTCCTATCTGCCCCCCGAGGCAGGGGAGGGCGCCGTCGTGGTGACGCCTTCCGCTTCCATGGCCGACCCCACGCCCATGTGGGGCCCCGCCCCCAACCGTCCGCAGCTCGACCTCGACGGGCTCAACCCCGCCCAGCGCGAGGCCGTCGAGACCACGCGCGGGCCGCTGCTCGTCCTCGCCGGCGCCGGCTCCGGCAAGACGCGCGTGCTCACCATGCGCATCGCCCACATGATCGCCGACGAGGGCGTGCGCCCTTGGCAGGTCCTCGCCATCACCTTCACCAACAAGGCCGCGGCCGAGATGCGCGAGCGCCTGGGCGCGCTTCTTCCCGACGGCACGCGCGGCATGTGGGTCTGCACCTTCCACGCCATGTGCGTGCGCATGCTGCGCGAGGACGCCGAGGCCATCGGCTACACGAACAACTTCACGATCTACGACGACGACGACTCGACGCGCATGGTCAAGTCCATCATGAACGACCTGCGCATCGACCAGAAGCAGTTCCCGGTGCGCTCCATCCGCTCGAAGATCAGCGCCGCCAAGAATGCCATGACGTCGGCCGAGGAGCTCGCCAGCGAGCAGAACCCCGCCGATCGCGCGGCCGGCCGCGTCATGCGCGCGCTCGACGCCCGTCTCGCCAAGGCAAACGCCATGGACTTCGACGACCTGCTGCTCAAGGCCCTCGAGCTGCTCTCCAAGCACCCCGACGTGCTCGCCAAGTACCAGGAGCGCTTCCAGCACATCAGCGTCGACGAGTACCAGGACACCAACCACGTCCAGTACGCCATCACCAACCTGCTCGCCGCGCGCTACCGCAACCTCATGGTCGTGGGCGACGACGACCAGTCCATCTATTCCTGGCGAGGGGCGGATATCCAGAACATCCTCGACTTCGAGAAGGACTACCCCGACGCCAAGACCGTGCGCCTCGAGCAGAATTACCGCTCGACCGGCCACATCCTCAACGCCGCGAACGCCGTGGTTGCCAACAACTCGCGCCGCAAGGCCAAGCGCCTCTTCACCGACTCGGGCGACGGCGAGCTCATCAAGGTTTTCCAGGCTCCCGACGGCCGCGACGAGGGCCGCTGGATCGGCACCGAGATCGAGAAGCTCCACGACGCGGGCACGAGCTACGACGACATCGCCGTGTTCTACCGCATGAACTCGCAGTCGCGCGTGCTCGAGGATATGTTGCTGCGAGCCGGCGTCCCGTACAAGATCGTCGGCGGCACGCGATTCTTCGACCGCGCCGAGGTCCGCGACGTCACCGCCTATCTCAAGGCCGTGTGCAACCCCAACGACGACGTGTCGGTCCAGCGCGTGATCAACACCCCGCGCCGCGGCATCGGCTCGACGTCCATCGCCAAGATCTCGCAGCTCGCGGCCGACGAGGGCATCAGCTTCTACGCCGCCTGCCAGCAGGGCATTTGCGAGGCGGGGCTCTTCTCGCCGAAGGTGCGTCAGGCGCTCGGCGACTTCTGCGGCGTCATCGAGTCGGGGCGCCAGGTCTCCGGCGAGCTCGCGCGCGTGGTCGAGGCCATCGTCGATAAGGCGGGCCTCATCCGTGCCCTCGAGGTCGAGCACTCCGTCGAGGCGGACGGCCGCATCGAGAACATCCGAGAGTTCATGGGCGTCGCCGCCGAGTTCGACGAGACGCACGACGACGTCGCTGAGACGCTCGAGAGCCTGGAGCAGCTGCGCGCGGCGGGCGCCTTGGAGGGGGAAGGCGGCGCGCCCGTCGCCGGAACTCCCGCCGCCGCTGCTGCCGACCCGGCGCTTCCCGCCGTCGCGGCCGAGAAGCTCCCCGCCTTCCTCGAGTGGCTCGCGCTGCGCAGCGACCTCGACACACTGGCCGGCCAGACCCGCGCCGTCACGATGATGACGGTCCACGCGGCCAAGGGCCTCGAGTTCCCGGTCGTCTTCGTCGCGGGCATGGAGGAGACCATTTTCCCGCACACGTCCTTCGGCGATGCCGACCCCGAGAAGCTCGAGGAGGAGCGCCGCCTGGCCTACGTCGCCATCACACGCGCTCGCAAGAAGCTCTATCTTACCTACGCCGCCACGCGCCAGATGTTCGGCTCAACGCAGGCCAACCCGCCCTCGCGCTTCCTGCGAGAGCTGCCGAAGGCCGATTACGAGCTCACGGGCGTCGGCAGCTCCGGCTTCGGCGGCGTGGGCAACGAGAAGCGCGGCGACCGTCACGGCACCTACGGCGCCGGGCGCGGCTCGAACGTCTACGG
>CAVDQW010000118.1:0-18337 GCA_963610995.1 bacterium
CGTGAGCTTCCCGTACCTCGCGCTCGACTGCGGCTTCACCCTCTCGTGGGTCGCGTTCCTGTGCCAGGACATGATCTGCAAGCGCTTCGGGCCGAAGGCCTCGGTCAAGATCTCCATCCTCGCGCTCGGGTGCAACCTCGCGGTGAGCCTGCTCTTCTGGCTCGTCAGCCTCGCGCCGGGCATGTGGGGCTCTTATTACGACACGGGCCTCATCGAAGTCAACGATGCGCTCAACGCCACCATCGGCGGCTCTTGGTACGTCGTGCTGGGCAGCTCGGTGGCCATGCTGTGCTCTTCCTTCGTGAACTCGCACGTCAACCAGTTCATCGGGCACCTCACCGACGACGGCAGCTTCGCCAAGTTCGCGCTGCGCAGCTACGTCTCCACGGGCGTCGGGCAGTTCGTCGACAACCTGATCTTCGCCATCATCGTTTCCTACAACTTCTTCGGCTGGACGCCGGTGCAGGTCATCACCTGCTCCATCACGGGCGCCCTGGCCGAGCTCGCCTGCGAGATCCTGCTCTCCCCCGTCGGCTTCCGCGTCGCTTCCGGCTGGGAGCGCGAGGGCGTGGGCGAGGCCTACGTGCAGAAGCACGCAGCCGAGCTCGAGGCGCGCGCGTAATGGACGTCCTCATCACCGGGACCTCGTCGGGCATCGGGCGCGCCGCGGCCGAGAAGTTCCTTTCCGAGGGGCATCGCGTCTGGGGGCTCGACGTCGCTGCTGCGAGCATCGAGCACGCCTCTTACCAGCACTTTATTTGCGACGTGGCCGACGAGGGCTCTCTGCCCGCGGGCCTCGAGCCCGAGGTTCTGGTGAACTGCGCCGGCGTCCAGGGCTCCCCCGACGACATCCAGGTGAACCTCCGCGGCACCATCAACGTGACCGAGCGCTACGCCTTTGCGGGCTCGGCGGACGGCGAGAAGCGCGAGCTTGGACGGACCCCGGCCCCGCGCATCCGCGCCGTGGTGATGGTCGGCTCCGCGAGCGGCCACACCGGCAGCGAGTTTCCCGTCTACGCCGCGAGCAAGGGTGGCGTTGCGGCCTATACCAAGAACGTGGCGACACGTCTGGCGCCCCAGGCCATCTGCAACAGCGTGGACCCGGGCGGCGTATCGACCGAGCTCAACCGGCCCGTTATGGACGACCCCGAGCTCTGGGGGCGCATCATGGACCTCACGCCGCTGCGGCGCTGGGCCACACCGGAAGAAATCGCCGATTGGATCTACTTCGTCGGCGTAACCAACCGCTTCATGACGGGCCAGAACCTGCTCATCGACGGCGGCGAGGCCGGCCGTACCGAGTTCATCTGGCCGGATTAACGGCTCGGCACGGCGAAGAGGGCCTCTCGCCACCAAATCTCTAGCACCTCCCCCTCAAAACGACGGATGTGCGGCGCTTGAAAAGGACCCGCGCCGCACATCGCGTGTTTTGAGGGGGATTTTTACCTCTATTTGGCGGATGTGCGGTAAGGCGCCCCTCAAGACGCCGCACATCCGGCGTTTTGAGGGGAACCATTCGCCGCAGGCAAAAGCGGAAGGGCTCGGCAGCTCCCCGTCCCAGCGCCGCGGCATCACCAGACCGGCGCAAAGGCTACCCAAGCCCGCGTGGCGACTCCCCTAGACCTGCGCCGCAGCTCTCGAGCCCGCTCGGCCGCTCCGCACCCCTGCTCGGCAGCCCCTAGGCCTGCGCCGCGACGCCCGCGCAGGCGATGGCCACGGCCTCGTCCACGTCATCGGTAATCGTCAACAGCTCGGGGTCGATCGCCGAGATCTTGCCCGACGCCACCACCGTGTTCTGCAGCCAGTCGAGAAGCCCCTGCCAGTACTCGCGGCCGAAGAGCACCACGGGCATCCGGTTCACCTTGCGCGTCTGCACCAGCGTGAGGACTTCGAAGGCCTCGTCGAGCGTGCCGAACCCGCCGGGGAACACCACCACGGCGCTCGAGTACTTGACGAACATCGTTTTGCGCACGAAGAAATAGCGGAAGCTCATGCCCAGGTTAACCCACTTGTTGAGCCCCTCCTCGAACGGCAGCTCGATGCCCAGGCCAATGGAGGTGCCGCCCACCTCGGACGCCCCGCGGTTCGCGGCCTCCATGATGCCGGGGCCTCCGCCGGTGATGACGGCCATCCCTCGTTCGGCGACCTTCCCGGCAAGTCGGCGCGCAGCGTCGTAGTCGCCATCGTCGACGGACGTTCTCGCCGAGCCGAACACTGCGACGGCCGGCCCCACCTCCGCCAGCGCGCCGAAGCCGTCGACGAACTCCGCCTGAATGCGCATCACGCGCCACGGGTCCATGTGCAGCCAGTCGGTGTCCCCCTTGGCTTCCAGCAAGTGACTCGATGTGGTGGACTCCGGGATCATGGGCCCGCGCATGATAACGGGGCCGCTGTGATAGGTCTTGTCGAACGGGCGGTTCTCAGCCATGTGTTCTCCTTCGCTGACGGATGGCTTGGAATTTGTTCACCGTCGGCTCATTCTGGGAGCAAGAAAACATGGCCGGGTAAGGCGCAGGTCAGGCAAGCAACAAGCAATGGTCGGGCCGCGGTATAGATACGTCAGCGGCACGATTTGGGACACGGACGCAAAGCAGAGAGGTGCTCAGCTCTCGCCTATTCGCCCGCGCCCATCCGCCCGTGCCTATTCGCCCGCGTCGATCCTCGCGCAGGCGGCCGCGACGGCCTCGTCCACGTCGTCGGTGACCACCAGCGAATCGAGGTCCAGCTCGTCGATGTACCTCGCGTCGATGGGCGTCTGCTTCAGCCACGCGAAGAGGCCCTCCCAGTACTGCTTGCCAAGGAAGACCACCGGCACGTCGGCCGCCTTGTCGGTCTGCATGAGCGTGAGCTGCGTGAACAGCTCGTCGAGCGTGCCGAAACCGCCCGGCGTCACGATGTGGCCGTCCGCATACCAGTTGAACATGGCCTTGCGCACGAAGAAGTACCTGAACTGCAGCGATATGTCGAGCCAGGGATTCTCCTCTTCCTCGAACGGCAGCTGGATGGCGAGGCCCACGGTCGTGCCGCCGGCCTCCTTCGCGCCACGGTTTGCCGCCTCCATGGCGCCCGGGCCGCCGCCCGTCATCGTGGCCACGCCGCGCCGGGCGAGCGCAGCGCCGAGGCTTCTGACCAGCTCGTAGTCGGCGTCTCCCTCCTTCGAGCGTGCCGTCCCGTACACGGCAACGGCAGGCCCCAGGTTCGCGAGCTCGCAGAACCCGTTGACGAACTCCGTCTGGATCCTGACCAGGCGATGCGCATAGCGCTGGAAGAGCTTGTTGGAATGCTCGCTGTCGAACATGCTGCGCTCTATGGTGGTGTCTGCCATGAGAAATCCTTTCGCCGCCCTGCCGGTAAGAGGTGCGCTATTGATGCGTTTGCTCCATAGAATATGCCCAACGACGACCCCAAAGGAGACATCCGTGGACATTGATTACCTGCTCTTCCTTCAAAATCTGCGCGACGCGAGCGGCACCCTCTTGCCCGAGTTCTTCAGCGCCGTGAGCAAGCTCGCGGTAAGCACGCTGCCCATGCTGCTCATCTGCTTCGTGTACTGGGCGCTCGATCGCCAGGCCGGCAAGAGGATCATCGGCGGCTTCTCGCTCGGTCTCTTTATGAACGGCCTGCTCAAGTTGATCTTCTGCGTGTACCGCCCCTGGATCCGCGACGCGCGCATCGAGCCCTACGGCGACGCGAAGGTGGCCGCGACCGGCTACTCCTTCCCCAGCGGCCACTCCACGTGGGCCACGGGCTGCTACGGCGGCATCGGCGTCTGGCTGCATCGCCAGGGCCGCCGCGTGGCCGGCACGCTCTTCTGCGCGTTCGTCGCGCTCGTCATGTTCTCGCGCAACTTCCTCGGCGTCCACACGCCGCAGGATGTGCTCGTCGGCTTCGGCGCGACGGCGCTCTCGATGCTCGCCGTGCACAAAATCGAGAACTGGACCGACGCCGACCCCAAGCGCGACCTTTACGTGATGATCGCGGGCCTCGCGATCTGCGTCGCCGCCGGCGTCTTCTACTTCGCCAAGCCATACCCGCTCGACTACAAGGCCGACGGCACCCTGCTCGTCGACCCCATGAAGATGGCGAGCGACTCCTTCGAGGGCATCGGCATGCTCGGCGGCTACGTGGTCGCCCGCTTCATCGAGCGCCGCGGCTTCGCCTTCGACCGCGAGCTCACCACGCGCGACCGCACCCTCTGCGCGCTCGTGGCGCTCGTTCCGCTCGCGCTGATCACGCTCTACGCCGTGAGCACGCTGACGACCCTCGTCGGCGCCGCCGCGGCCAAGGGAATCACCATGGCCGCCATCGCGATCTACGCCATGGTCGTCGTGCCGGCGGCGATGTCTTTGGTCGCCAAGTTCCAGAAGCGATAAGCGCAAAGCGAATAAGCCGCAGGTCAGGCACCGAGAAGAAAGGCGCGAGGCCGTTGTGGCCCCGCGCCTTCCCGCTGCGGTTGGTCGTCCGCCGTTACTTGGTGGCCTTCTCGCGGTTGAAGTTGATGAGGCAGCCGGCCTTGACGATGGCGCGCTCCTCGGGGGTCATGTCGGCGACGAAGAGCTTTACCTGCTCGACCTCGCCGCCGGCGCGCACGACGTAGGCCGCGATGTCGGAGAGGTCGCCGTCCATGGCGGAGCGAATGCCGGGCACGTAGACGTAGTCGCCGACCTCGAAGTTGGGCTCTCCTGCCATCTGGAACGGCACCATGCCCCAGTTCATGACGTTGGAGCGGTAGCGCTTGGTGGCGTACTCGGACACGATGTTGGCCAGGCCGCCGATGACGCGCTGGCAGCTGGCGGCCTGCTCGCGAGCGGAGCCGTCGCCGGGCTTGACGGCGTAGACCATGCTTCCGTACTCAACGTCCGCGGCGTCGGCGGCAACGCCCGCGCCCTCGAGCGCCGAGAAGACCTCGGCGAGCGCGGGGTCGGCCTCGACCAGGGACTCGCCGGCCACGCGGCGCTTCTCAACGGCGTCGACGGCCTTGGAGCGGCCGACGTACTCCGGGTCGCGGCGGGAGAGCGTGAACTCGGCCAGGCCCAGCGGGTTGGAGCGGAAGGAGCTCGTCTCGCCGGAGGGGATCAGCTCGTCGGTGGTGGTCACCGGGTCCATGATCTTGGAGCAGACCTTGAGCAGGATGTTCTCGCCGAGCGGCTCCATGGCAGGCCACGGCTTGATGTTGGGGCCCTCCACCAGCGGAAGCGACGTGTCGGCCTTCTCGTAGCCCCAGTAGACGCGCTTGTCGTAGGGGGCGGAGTCGAAGTGGTACTCGCACTTCTCGTCCCAGGTCTCGTCGGGCAGGTCGGTCGCCGCGGTGAGGACGCCGCCGGCAGCCGCAGTGGCCGCGATGGAGCGCGCGTCCATAAGGGCGACGGCGGAAAGCTGGCCGTTTCCGGGCTTGGAGCCCTCGCGGTTGGGGAAGTTGCGGGTGGTGTGGCGGATGGACAGGCCGTTGTTGGCGGGCGTGTCGCCGGCGCCGAAGCACGGGCCGCAGAAGGCCGTGCGCACGATGGCGCCCGCCTCCATGAGGTCATACATGTAGCCCTTCTTGGCTAGCTCGAGGGCCACGGGCTGGCTCGTGGGATAGACGGCCAGGCTGAACTCGCCGCAGCCGGTGTTAGCACCCTTGAGAGCGCGGGCGGCCTGCACCACGTTGCCGTAGTTGCCGCCGGAGCAGCCGGCGATGACGCCCTGCTGCACGTGCAGCTTGCCGTCGTGGACCTTGTCGAGCAGGCTGAAGCTGACCTTCTCGCCGCCGACGCGCGCGGCCTCGACCTCGACGTCGTGCAGGATGTCGGTCAGGTTCTCGTTGAGCTCGTCGATGGTGAAGGTGTTGGACGGGTGGAACGGCAGCGCGATCATGGGCTTGATGGCCGAGAGGTCGACGTAGACGCAGCCGTCGTAGTAGGCGACGTCGGCCGGCGCGAGCTTCTTGTACTCGTCGCCGCGGCCGTGCTCGGCGAGAAACGCGTGCGTGTCCTCGTCGGTGGCCCAGATGGAGGTGAGGCAGGTGGTCTCGGTGGTCATGACGTCGACGCCGTTGCGGTAGTCGGTGGTCATGCTCGCGATGCCGGGGCCCACGAACTCCATGACCTTGTTCTTGACGTAGCCGCACTTGAAGACCTCGCCGATGATGGCCAGGGCCACGTCGTGGGGACCGACGCCGGGACGCGGCGCGCCGTCCAGGTAGATGGCCACGACGCCCGGGTAGGCGACGTCGTAGGTGTCGCGCAGAAGCTGCTTGGCCAGCTCGCCGCCGCCCTCGCCCACGGCCATGGTGCCCAGGGCGCCGTAGCGGGTGTGCGAGTCGGAGCCCAAGATCATCTTGCCGCAGCCGGCGAAGTTCTCGCGCATGAAGGAGTGGATGACGGCGATGTGCGGGGGCACGAAGATGCCGCCGTACTTCTTGGCGGCCGAGAGGCCGAAGACGTGGTCGTCCTCGTTGATGGTGCCGCCCACGGCGCACAGCGAGTTGTGGCAGTTGGTGAGCACGTAGGGCAGCGGGAACTTCTCCATGCCCGAGGCTCGCGCCGTCTGGATGATGCCCACGAAGGTGATGTCGTGGGAGGCCATGGCGTCGAAGCGGACCTTGAGCATGTCGGGGTCGCCCGACGTGTTGTGGGCCTGCAGGATGGAATAGGCGATGGTGCCCTTCTTGGCGTCCGCCGGCGCGGCGTCGATGCCCGCGGCGGCCGCCTGGCTCGCCGGGACGACCTCGGTGCCGTTACGCAGATAAACGCCCTCGTCGTAAAGCTTGATCATGCAAAACCCCGCTCTCCCCCGGGCCCTTCCCCGGGACGTAGGGACGCTGTTCGCGTCGATGCAAGTGGGTCTATTATCCACGATGATTTTGCGGGAGGGTTTCCGAACGTCGCGTCAATCGACGCTGCGTTAAGCTTTCCGACGGAAAACCACACGAAAGAAGGGGTAGGCATGGGCGAGGAGCGGACGGCGGACGGGCAGCAGGCCGTGGGCGTTGCAGGCGCGGCGGGCGCGGCGGACGGCACGGGCGCTGCCGGCAAAATAATCGCTGCGGCCGCGGAGGGCTCCGTGGGCAACGCAGAGGCGATGGACGCGGCAGGCAACGAGGGCGTCACGGGCGAGAAGGAGCGGACGGGCGCAACGCGTACTTCCGTCGGCGAGCCGCGGACCTGGGAGGACACGCACACGATCCCCGGGGCGCTCATCAAGGCGGACATCTACGCGCTGCTCGACGCGCGAGGCATCGAGTATGAAGCTGTGGAGCACCCGCCCGTGTTCACCGTGGAGGAGGCGCAGGCCCGCGCCAAGCTCCCGTTCGCGGAGCACGAGGCCAAGAACCTCTTCCTGCGCGACCCCAAGCACCGCAACTATTACCTGGTCACGGTACCCGAGAACAAAACCGTTGACCTCAAGGCCCTGCAGGAGCGCCTCGGCAGCAAGCGCCTCAGCTTCGCCTCCCCCGCCGACCTCGCCGAGAAGATCGGCATCTACCCGGGGTCCGTCTCGCCGTTCTGCGCCCTCAACGACGAGACGAGGACCGTGCAGGTCGCGCTCGACGCCGACTTCGAGCGCTGGGGGCAGATCGGCTGCCACCCCTGCAGCAACACCGCGAGCGTGCATGTGCGCACCGCCGACCTCGAGGCCATCCTGCGCGAGCACGGCAGCCCCTTCAAGTACATCGAGGTCTAGCGAGCTGCGAAGGATCGTTCGCAGCCGGGCATGAAACAGCCGTTTTTTTAGCCTCCCCGAAGCCCTCAAACGGCTGTTTTATGCCCCGATGAGAGAAATCCGCGATTCGACCGAGCCGTGGTGCGCTGGTGGTGCGGGCCGGCTCGTATAAAGGTCTTGTCAACAAGAGGCGCGGCAAACAGGACTCGTGCCCCGCAACCGAAAGGACAAGACCATGAACGCCAACGACACCAAGTTCTCCCAGCTCAACGATGATATGCTCGAGACCGCCCACGGTGGCGGGGACGGCAACTACACCCCGATCTGCAAGGTCGCCGAAGTCAGCGTGGCGACTGTGCTCCGCGACGTCACGACCGAGCCGGTCCTAACAAGCGCCCTTTGCGACGCGGGAGAGCCGACCGTCGCCTACATCCCGAACATCAAGGTTTAAAGCGACGCATATCTCGAGTGAGGCCCCGGCCCCGTTTGACCACGGAGCCGGGGCCTCTCGCCGTTTTAGGGTGCCCTCCGTTCCCGGGCATAAAATCGCAGTTGTCGGCAGTTTTGAACCGTTACAACTGCGATTTTATGCCCCGTAATGAATCTAATGCCGATGGGCCGCCACAACCGCGCCAAAACCGCATCCCCTCTTATGACAGCCGCGCAGCTGAACGCAAGTTCAATGCGCGGTTGCTGTTCAACGGTTGAACAGAAAAGGTTTAAGGCTAAGGGGGGTGAGCGCGTGGATCAACAGCAAGGTTGGACGATATCGCAGGTGGAAGGGTTTATCGGTCTTTCTCGCCGAGACATCCAGAGATGCTGCTACGCCGGCAAAGGCGGCGTGGACGTGCTCTCCTGCCCCAGCAGCACATGGGGTCGCAGGACCTACGACAAGGACGACATTGCCCGGTTGTTCCTGGTCGCCCAGATGAAGGCCCATGGCATGAGCCTGCCTGAGGCCAAACGTGCCCTCGACCAAGCGGGTGCGGAGGGTAGAACCGACGCCGAGCTCATTAGGGACCACGCGGCACGTCTTACAGAGAAGATCGAGCAGCTCAGAAGCCTGCTTCTGAGTGCCAACGCACTGCTCGCCGCCGATGCCGGCGGCACGGCCGCAGATGGCGACGAAGCCGATGCCGCCACCAAAGTAAGCCTTGAGGAAATCATCTCGGAGCGCTTGTCTCTGGATGTGCTCGCAGGGCTCTTGTCCAACGAGGACGCCGTTAACGCCACCAGCAACGAAGAGCTCGAAAACATAGCGCAGGAGCTCGACGACCCCGGTCTCGCCTTGGCCGTCGACCTATGGGCCGGTGCGGGCGCCACAGAGCAGATCCGCTCGCGGTTCGGCGTCACAGCCCAAAGTTACTAGCTCAGCCGAAGAACCAAGCACAGCAGCCCGCTCACAAACAAACATCATGGAAAGGACCGTCATGGACACCAAGAAGCTCCAGAACAAGAAGCTCGGCTTCTTCCTCACCAAACCGAAGATCCTCGTCTACGGCATCGTGCTCGGCTTGGGGCTCGGCATCGTCTGCCTCACGAGTATCTTCCGCGCATCCGAGACCCGCTACAAGGAAGCCAACACGCTGAGCCCGTCGATCGTCTTCTCGCGCATCGTCTCGGAAAACGAGATGGTCAGCGCGTCGCAGGGCTACAACATCGTGAACAAGTCCGGCGACGACAACACGCTATTCGGCATCATCCACATCCCCTTTACCGAGAACAGCTTCTGGTACCGCTACTGCGGGACCATCAAGGTCGGCGTGAACCTGAAGACCGCCGAGTACACCACATCGGCCGACGGCAAGACCATCACCGTGACGCTGGATGAGCCCTATATCGTGTCGAACACGCCGGACATGGACAAGTCGGGGGTGCTGGAGGAGAACAACAACATCCTCAACCCGATACACATCGAGGACACGGATGCGTTCATTCGCAAGTGCATCGAGGACAGCCAGACCCAGATCGCCGAGGGCGGCATCTTCGACGAGGCCAAGCAGAACGCCGAGAGCAACATCCGCGGCATGTTCAACTCGGCGTTCGGCGACGCCTACACGATCGAGTTCACCTGGCGCGAAGCCGCCGCGGAATAGGAGGCCAGCGTGAACATCTCGCCCAAGGCGCTTATCGCCATCGCCGTTGCAGCGGCCATCATCATCGCGTTTTTCGTGCTGAACAACGCGGTTCTCTCCTGGGGCTAAGCAAGCGGCCCTAAATTACGTAGCCACAACCCATAAAGAATGAAAGGGGAAACACAATGAGCGAAGAAGGAAGTCAGAGGCAAGAGACGGCAAATATCGACGAAGTTGATAAAACGAAGCAAACAGTCGATGCCGAATCAGCGCCGTCCGTCGCCGAAGGAGCGGCGCAAGGCGGCATATCCGGCTCGGGACGCGAGTCGGCATCCTCCAATACGGATTCGCCTAAGCCAGTACCGGAAAAGAAGTCCCGAAGCGTTCTGAAGATTGTTCTGGTTATTCTTGCAATCCTCGTAATTGCCGGTGGTGTTGTTGCAGCCCTGTTCTGCACCCATGTGCTCTGCATCCACGATTGGAAAGACGCGACCTGCACCGAGCCTCAGATCTGTTCAATCTGCAACAGGACACAAGGGGAAGCTCTCGGACACGAGGGTCGGGATTGGAAGGTGACCATCCCCTCGACCTGCACGGCAGAAGGCACGCAGGAGGCTCCGTGCATTCGTTGCGGCAAGATCCAGACTGAATCCGTAAAGATGCTCCCCCACACAGAGGGCGACTGGGAAGTCACGCACGACTGGACCGTAAACAGCGGCGGTGGAGTCGAAGCCGGCGAGCATGTGAAGAAATGCAGCGTGTGCGGCAAGATTCTGCAGACAGAGACCTTTAAGCCGAACCTCACCGCACAGGAAGAAGGGGCGTGCAAGATGGCGGCGAGCCTGATTTCGTCTGGCAGCGGCGTTTCCCGCGATACAGCTATTCAGTCGCTGGAATGGCAGCAATTCAGCGAGGCGGAGGCAGTTCTTGCTGTCGACCATTGCAACGCAGATTGGAACAATGAAGCAGTCGAGTCTGCGAAGTTTTATATGCAGTCTACGGGCGCCTCGCGCAGCACGATGATGCAATGGCTCACCACCTGGCAAAAATTCACCGAGGAGCAGGCGGAATACGCCTGTCAGGAAGTCGGGCTGTAACGCACCGACACCGTTACCCCTGCCAACCAACAGAAGACCCCGCGAGCTGGTCGATGGACACCAGCTCGCGGGGTCTCTCTGAAAATAACCGTGCTACAACGACAATAGATTTACAGCACCGCCGCAACGGACGCCCAAGGCTTGATCTTCGCAAGCTCAGGGGCCAGCTTGCGTTTGGCGACCTCGGTGTCGTAGGCCGCCTGAGCTCGTAGCCAATAGCCGTCCGTGAGACCGAGGAACTTGCACAGTCGCAAGTCGGTGTCGGCGGTGATACTGCGTCGGCCAAGAACGATCTGACCGATGCGCTGCGCAGGGATGCCCGTCTCCTTTGCCAGACGGTACTGCGAGATGCCCATCGGCTCAAGAAACTCCTCCCTGAGCAGCTCCCCCGGCGTCACCGGATCAATATAGAACCCCATGAGGCACCCCTTCACTTGTGGTAATCAACGATCTCGACGTTATCGGCGACGCCGTCGGCCCATTCGAAGCAGATCCGGTATTGATCGTTGATCCGAATGCTGTACTGGCCTTGCCTTGCACCCTTAAGGGCCTCAAGGCGGTTACCCGGAGGAACCCTAAGATCCGCCAGAGATGCTGCGATCTGCAGCTGACGAAGCTTGCGGAGCGCGATCCGTTCAAAGGGCGCAAATGCCGGAACCCGAATTCCATGCGCAAGGTTATAGGTTGCGGAATCTCGATAACTTGCAATCATATTATCTCCCCGCGTTATTATCGTCAAGCGTTACTAGATTTCAATGCTGTTATTCAATTCTATACAACAACACGTGTTCTTATCAATAGACAGTTGTTGGTACGCGACAAGACTGGCTTAAAGGCCGATTAACGGCGCCCTTCCTTGCGGCCGATACCAGGTTTACCGTCCTATTCGAGGCCCTCGCGCCGAACGTAGTTGTTTGCCCTGGTGAAATCTCCGCAACTCGGGACACCCTAGGCGCTCGTTCACAATGAAACCCTGCGAGTTGGCGACTTTACGTCAACTCGCAGGGTTTCATTGTGGCAACGGATCGGGAACCACTTCGAACGGCTTTCTTTGAGGCGACGGTCCGCCCGCCTACTCCACGACCTCGGCGAGAAAGACATTGAGGGTATCGACCTCGGGGCAGCAGAACTTGGCCGTGCCGGGCTCGTTGCCGGGGACCGTGCCGCCGTAGCGCAGGATGTCTATGTAAGGGAAGCCCACGTGGCAGGCCATGGGGCAGAGCCTTCCGCGATCGCGGTCGAAGTCGAAGACGTCGCCCGGCTTGTGGCCGTGGTGGCAGCGGCATTCGCCCAGCTGGTCCACGCAGGTGATGCGGATCCGCGGGCGCTTTCCGCGCGGGGCGCCGGTGGGCTTTGCGACGACGTTGCAGGCAGCGGCTCCCTCGGACGCGCCCGCGCCGTCGGCACAAACCGCGGCGTTCTCGGCAGCACCACAAGAAGCGGCTCCCTCGTCAACACCCGCGACGACCGCCATAACGTCGCAAGCAGTCCGCGCCGCCCCCGTGGCGCTGATCGCCTTCTCGCTACTCACCGTCGACCACATCCAGACACGCCTCGATGGGAAGGCCCGCCGACTTGTCCTCTTGATCGGCGTTTCTCACGATAAGCTCGCGGACAACGCGCGCGGCATCGGCCGTGGCCCGCTGCAGCGACCAACCCGCCATCACGCGGCCGAGCATCACCGCGGAGAACGTGTCGCCCGTGCCAGGGAAGTACACGTCGACCATCTCGAACGGAATGGTGAAGTACTCGCCGGCAACGTGGTCGTAGCCAACGATGGCGTGCGAGCCGTCGACCACGCAGCTCGTCACCACAACGGACTTCGCGCCCAGGCGACGCACGGCGACGACCAGTTCGCGGGCTTCGTCGGCGCTGAGGCCCTCCTTCATCGGCGTGCCCGTGAGCAGGCAGGCCTCGGTGTAGTTGGGCACGGTATAGTCGGCGCAGGCAAGAAGCTCGCGCATAAGACCGATGGTCGTCTCGGGGACGCCGGCGTACAGGGCGCCGTTGTCGCCCATGATCGGGTCGACGAACACCTTGGTCCCGCGCTCGGCGCGCGCGTGGCAGAAGTCGGAGATGATGCGCGTCTCCTCCTCGGAGGCGATGAACCCGGTGCTGATGGCATCGAACTCGAAGCCGAGCTCCTCCCAGATGGCGAGGCTCTGGCGCACGTACTCGGTCGTGTCGTGAATGTAGAACTTGGGGTAGTTCAGCGTGTCGGACACAAGCGCCGTCGGCAGGTTGTGGATACGGTAGCCCATGTGCGAGAGCACGGGGATCATGGCGGAGAGCGCCACCTTGCCGTAGCCGCACATATCGTTGATCAGCAGAAGCTGCGTGTTGTTCATCGGTTTCCCCTCGTCAAGCCGCTCCGGCGTCGCACCGGGCACGTGCAAAGTCTAGCGCAAGGGAGCGCGCGGCCATAAACGCCCGCAACGCGTTTGCGTAACCGTCACAAGAGAGTGTGTTCCCCTCAAAACCGTAGAAGTGCGGCACCGTTTTCGGTACGACACCGCACATCTGGCAATTTGCGGGGATATACGCCTCAAAACGGGAGATGTGCGGCACGGCACCTCGGCCATGCACCGCACATCTCCCGTTTTGAGGGGCCAAGAGCCTGGACCAGGGACCCGAAGGCTGTCCGAGCGGCTACTCCGACTCGAGGAATGCGCCGGTCTGGCGGCTCCAAAGGCCTGCGTACTCGCCGCCCGCCTGCGTGAGCTCGGAGTGGGTGCCGTCCTCGACGATTTTGCCGCCGGAAAGCACCACGATGCGGTCGAGCGAGGCCACGGTCGAGAGGCGGTGCGCCACGACGATGCTCGTGCGGCCGCGCATCAGGTTCTCGAGCGCACCCTGCACGAGGGCCTCGGACTCGGAGTCGAGCGCGCTCGTCGCCTCATCGAGCACGAGGATCGGGCAGTCGGAGAGAATGGCGCGGGCGATGGCCACGCGCTGCCGCTGGCCGCCGGAGAGCTTGACGCCGCGCTCCCCCACCATCGTGTCGAGGCCCGCGGGCAAACGGTCGATGAACTCGAGCGCGTTGGCGAGCCGCGCCGCTTCGCGGATCTGGTCCTCGGTGGCATCGGGGCGTCCATAGGCGATGTTCTCGCGTATGGAGCGGTGGAAGAGCAGCGCCTCCTGCGGCACGTAGGCGACCTGCCGGCGCAGGCTCTGCTGCGCGCAGGCCGAGACGTCCTGGCCGTCGATGAGCACGCGGCCCTCCTGCACGTCGTCGAGGCGAAGCAGCAGCTTGGTCAGGGTCGTCTTGCCGGAGCCCGAGCGACCCACAAGACCGACGCGCTGACCTGCGGGGATGTGGAGCGTGAGATCCTCGAAGACCTTCTCGCCGACCGCCGCGTCGCGATAGGCGAAGCCAAGGTGCTCAAAGTCGATGGCGCCCGCGCTCACGCGGAGCTCGGGCGCGCCAGGAGCGTCGGCCACGAGCAGCGGCTCGTCGAGGATGCGCGTCATCTCGGCCGCGTCGCCCAGGGCACGGTTAATTCGCTGCATCATGGAGCTCACGTAGTTGAGGCGCATGGTCAGGTTGTACGTGTAGGTGAAGATCATGACGAGCGTGCCCGCCGAGATGCCGAACCAAGCGTTGCCGCCCGCGACGAAGACCGAGACCACGCCCATGATGACCACGATGAGGCCGCTCGTGGTGAAGTTACGACGCATCATCGCGCGCATCGAGACGGTCTCGGCGTCGCGCGCGTCGCGGTCCGCGGCATCAAAGAGACCGCGCTCGAAGTCCTCGCGGCCGCAGGTCTTGACGGCGAGGATGTTGGTCACGGCGTCCGACAGCACGCCCGAGAGCGTGTTCTGCGCCTTGGACGTGGCGGCCGAGAGCGGCATGATCTTGCGGTACATATACCAAACGAACACGAGGTAGACGGCCATTATCACCAAAAGAATCGCCGTGAATGCGGGCACCGTGGGCGCAAGCACGGCGATGGTGCAGATAACCGAGGTGACGGTCGGGATGAGCGAATAGACGCACACGTCCACGAGCGCGGTGTAGCTGCTGGTGAAGCGGCTCGTCTGGCTCACGAGCGACCCGCCGAAGCGGCTCGTGTGGAACGTCATCGACTGGTTGGAGAGCGTGTTGAAGCACAGGCGCGAGAGGCGGTAGTTGCCGTTGATTTCGAGCTTGTAGACCGTATAGTCCTGCAGCTTGGAGAAGACCTGGCCCACGAGGTTAACCGCGATGAGCGCGGCGATGTAGGGCGCGAAGACCTCCCAGACCTGGTCGGCAGCCACGGGCGAGGCCTGCACCCGGTCGACGATAAGGCCCATCACGTAGGTGTTCGCAAAGGTGAGCAGCAGGATGTAGCCCGCCGAGGTTATGACCGAGAGCGCCGCGATCCCCGGCTGCTCTCGGGTAACGTCCCAGAACCGCGAGAGCGTGCGTCGGACGGTTGCGGCGTTGAGTTTGGTGGTCATTCTTTGCGACATGGGTCTCCCTCGCGTTGGTTTGCGAGAGGCATTGTCGCACACTGGAGTCAACTCCAAGCAAGCAGCAAAACAAAAGGGGCCGCCCTCGCGACCCCTTTGCTTGCGTTTCACTCTCGAAGAAGCGCTACTCCTGCTCGGCCTCGGGGGCGTCGGCGGGCTTGGACTCCTTGGCGTCCTTCTTGGTGCCCTCGAACTCCTCGGGGGTAAGGACGTCCTCGATGCGCAGGTTCACGCCCGCCACCTCGAGGCCGGTCATGCCGGTGACCTGCTTGACCACGGCGCGCTTGACGTCCTCGAAGACCTGCGGGGCGTACGCGCCGTACTCGATGAGCACGGAGATGTTCACGCGCACGGCGCTCTCGGGCGTGACCTCCACGGAGACGCCCTTGGTGGAGTCGGAGGCGCCGAACGCGTCCTGCACGCGGTTGAACCAGCTGCCCTTCATGCCCACGACGCCGGGCACCTCGCGCATGGCGAGCGCGACGATCTTCTCGATGACGCCGTTGGAGAAGGTAAGCGAATCCTCGGAATCCTCGTCCTCGTCGTCGCCGGCTGAAAGGTCGATGTCGCCGGCGGCCTCGTCGAGCTCGGCTAGGTCGGTGACCTCGGGCTCCACGGCCTCGTCGGCGGACTCGACGACCTTCTGGACCTCGTTGGTATCGATGCTCATTGTTTCCTCGCTCTCTCGGGCGCGCGGCCCGCGTTGCCGTTAATTGTTGGACGAGAAGAAGCGCCTCAGCGCGTTGATGATCTTCGGGTCGCCGTCGGCAACCTGGCCGAACGCGACGCCCACGAACACGAGCACGGCGACGCCCAGTGCCTGAGCGATGCCGACCCAGAAGATGAGGATGGCTATCACGGCGCCGAAGACGCCGCCCCAGAAGGCGTGCTCGTGGCCGGGGAAGTTGCGGGAGACCCAGCCGCCGACGCGCGCGGCGCCGTCCTTGAACGCCTGCGTCGCCGACCCGTCGAAGCCGCCCTCGGCCTTCTTGGCGCCGGGCTCGTCGTCGGTGACGTAGGAATCGGCGTCAACCGCCTCCTCCTGCGGGGTCGACTCGACCCTCGTGCGGGGAACTCGCTTATCGTCTGCCATGACTTACTCCTCCTTGGAGGCGCCCATGGGCACCGTGATCTCGCTCGTGGACTCGGGCTCGGGTTCGGACTCGGGAGCCGTGCCCTCGAAGGCCGCGTCTTCGGTCTCCGCCTCGGCCTCGGCGGTCCGCTCCGCATAGGACTGCGGCTGGACGAACTCGAGGCTCACGTTCTCGACCGTGTTGCCGCAGACGGCGGCAAGGCCCTGCAGCAGCTCCTCGTGGAGCTGAGCACCCTTGACCACGACGTCGAGCGTCTCGTGCGGAAGCACCCGGACGTGCACGCGGACGTGGCCGCGGGGCTTGGCGTCGACGCGGACCTTGGACGCCGTGCAGGTGCCGTCCGCCACGACGATGTGCTCGGCCTGACTCGCGATGGCCTCGCGCGTGACGCTGATGGCGCCGCCGTCGACCGTGGCGACCTCCACCGTGCGGACCTTACGGGAGAAGAGGCCCTGGAATAGCTCGACGATGAGCCCGAGGACCGTGATGGCCGCGCACGCCTGCCACGCGTACCAGTAGCCGTCGACGACCATGAGCGCCGAGGCGACGTCGCGCCAGGGACCGACCCACGTGAGCCCGAGCGCGCCCAGGCAGAAGATGCCCGAGAGCGCGAAGACGACCTTGCACAACCTCTTGAATCCGCTCATGAAAGCTCCCTTTGCCCGGCGTATGCGCGGGCTCGAACAACAACTCCTACGAGGATACCCCTTGGACGGGGCAGTTTTACTCGGGGCACTGGTCTGCGGCGTCGAGACGTGCGTCAGCGCCGGAGGCGCCGGCGGGTTTCTTCAGCCCCGTGGCCACATTGGTGAAGACGATGCCCAGGATCGCCGAGGTAAAGGACCCCATGAGGATGGCGCACTTGGCGGCCATGACCTCGGAGGCGGCGTCGAACGCAAGGCCGCTGATGAGGATGGACATGGTGAAGCCGAGGCCGCCCATGATGCCGATGGCGCCGACCTGGATCCAGTCCATGCGCTCGGGCAGCTTGGCGAACCCGATCTTTACCAGCAAGGAGGTGACGAGGAAGATGCCAAGGGGCTTTCCGAGGACGGCGCCCAGGTAGACGCCGATGGTCACGGGGTCGCTCACGATGGTCATGAAGTCCGTGCCCACGAGGCGCACCTGGGCGTTGACGAAGGCGAAGATGGGCAGGATGAGGAAGTTCACCGGCACGTTGATGTAGTGCTCCATGCGTTCGAGGGGCGGCGTGACGTGGTGGATGACGCTCTCGACGCGCAGCGCGCCGTCGGTGAAGGCGTGCTGGCCGAGGATGTGGGCGCCGTCGTCGTAGCGGTCCTCGAGGACCTGGGCCTTCTCGCCGAGCCACGCGCCGAACTCGTCGAGACGCACGTCGGAGCGGGACGGAAGCGCGAAGGCGAGAATGACGCCCGCGAGCGTGGCATGGATACCGGAGTTGTACATGCAGACCCACAGCACGATGCCGACGAGCAGGTAGGGCTTGAGCGAGTAGACCTTGGCGCGGTTAAGGCCCCACAGCACCAGGATGACGATGGCCGCGGCGGCGCACCACGCGATGCTCGGCGACTGGCCGTACGCGACGGCGATGACCACGATGGCCAGGATGTCATCGGCGATGGCGAGCGTCTGGAAGAAGACCTTCGTCTCGGGGCTTATCTTGTCGCCCAGCAGCGAGGCGATGCCGAGGGCGAAGGCGATGTCGGTCGCGATGGGCACGGCCCAGCCGTGGGTGAGGCCGCCGAGGTTGAACGCCAGGTAGATGAGGGCGGGCGCGCAGACGCCGCCGACCGCGGCGAGCATGGGAAGCGCCGCCTGGCGCGGGCGCCGCAGCTGCCCCACCGTCATCTCGTACTTGAGCTCGATGCCGACGAGAAGGAAGAAGATGGCCATGAGGAAGTCGTTGACAAAGGCCTCGACCGTGATGGAGGCGTAAAGCGCGCCGAAACCGAGGGTGAGCGACTGCGCGAGGAAGTGCTCCACGGCCTCGTAG
>CAVDQW010000119.1:0-2575 GCA_963610995.1 bacterium
CCGCCGAGCTCGCGCTCGATGGAGAGCTCGCAGACGCGCAGGCCGCGCTCGGCGCAGCGCACGGCCACGTCGCGGCACCAGTCGTCGTCGACCGAGACCACGGCCAGGTCGCCTTCGCCCATGTTGGCGAAGACCTTCTCCTTGGCGGCGGCGTAGGCCTCCATGGAGCCGTGCCACTCGAGGTGGTCGGGGGTCACGTTGAGAAGGGCCGCGGCGCAAGGATGCAGGGTCGGGCTGGAGGCGAGCTGGAAGCTCGAGAGCTCCGCCACGAACCAACCGTCGTCGGGACGCGTCGGGGCCTCGTCGATGCACAGCACGCCGATGTTGCCCACGGACTCGGCGCTGCGCCCGGACTCGCTCAGCAGGTGCGTGGTGAGAGAGGTCGTGGTCGTCTTGCCGTTGGTGCCGGTTACGGCGAGCCACTGATACGGGCTCTCGCGATACGCGAGCTCGACCTCGGAGACGACCTCGGCGGCGTGCTCGGCGGCCGAGCGGAAGAAGGCGCTCGTCTCGGGGATGCCCGGGGAGACGACGGCCAGGTTGAAGGAGCCCTCGACGGACTCGGTCCCCAGCACGCAGCGCACGCCGGCCGCCTCGAGGGCGCGGGTCTGGTCGCTCTCGCGGGAGTTGGCGCCGCCGAAGAGCGTGACGCCGGACACGCGGGCGGGCACGAGCCCAGCCAAGTAGCGGCAAGCCGCCTCGCCGGTCTTGCCGATGCCGAGGACGCAGACGTTTCCGAGGTGTGCGGTGTTCGTGCAGGTCATAAACAAATAGCTTTCTCTTGCGGTCGGCGAGCCGAAAAGGCGCGCAGGTCGATTTCTTGCGGGCGGATTTCTTGCGGGCGGCCCCTAGCCGAGCTGGAAATACAGTGCGAAGCCGAGGGCGGCGAAACCGGCGGAGATGATCCAGAAGCGCGTGACGACCTTGGTCTCCGCCCAGCCGAGCTTCTCGAAGTGGTGGTGGATCGGGCTCATGAGGAAGACGCGCTTGCCCGTCATCTTGAAGCTGATGACCTGGATGATGACGCTCAAGGCCTCGCAGACGAACAGGCCGCCCATGATGAGCGAGGTGATCTCGGTCTTGGTGAGCACCGCCAGGGCGGCGAGCGCCGCGCCCAGGGCGAGCGAGCCCGTGTCGCCCATGAAGATGGAGGCCGGGTTGCAGTTGTGCCAAAGGAAGCCCACGCAGGCGCCGGCGATGGCGGCGGCGAAGATGGCGAGGTCGAGCTCGCCGTAGCGGAAGGCGATCATCGCCATGACGACCATGACCACGCCCACGCAGCCGCCCGCCAGGCCGTCGAGGCCGTCGGTGAGGTTGACGGAGTTGGAGAGGCCCGCCATGAGCAGGAAAACGAAGAAGACGTAGAGCCAGGGGATGGCGATGGTCGTGCCCGCGACCCGGACGGTCGTGGTGAGGACGCCGAGGTCGATGACGAAGCCGCCCGGCAGGCGGACGCCGGGGTCGATCCCCGCCCAGTTGACGGCCGCCAGGCAGAACACGACCGAGATGAGGATGAGGCCGGCCATCTTCTGCGACGGCGTGAGGCCGAGGCTGCGCTTGTGCGCCACGGACTCGATGTCGTCGAGCAGGCCGAACGACCCGGTGACGAGCATCGCGAGCATGGCCAGGATGAGGGCAGGCGTCCAGTTGGCGATGAGCGCCACGGTGACGACCACGCCGGCGAGCATGACGACGCCGCCCATGGTGGGCGTGCCCTGCTTGACGAGGTGGCTCTCGGGGCCGTCGGCGCGGACCTGCTGTCCGATGCCGTCCTTGCGCATCAGCTTGATGAAGAGCGGCATGACGAGCACGGTGATGATCGCCGCGACGGCAAAAGCAAGAAACACCTGGTAGGTAGGCTGTTCAGGACTTCCGATCATTTAGCTCAGGACCTCCTTAGCAAAGCGGTCGAGGCCTTCGGAGCGCGAAGCCTTGACCAAGACCACGTCGCCGGCGGCAAAGACCGGCTTGAGGGCAACGAGCGCCTCGTCGACCGTGGCGAAGCGGTGGACGCCGTCCTCCGAGGCGCCCATGGCGCGGGCGGCCTCGGCCATGCAATCGGCGAGCTCGCCGCCGATGAAGACGAGCATATCGAGCCCCTTGGCCGCGGCGTAGGCGCCGGTGTAGCCGTGGAGCATGCGGGCATCGTCGCCGAGCTCGCCCATCTCGCCGAGGACGGCCACGCGCCTGCCCTCGCAGGCCATGGCGGCCAGGATGTCGAGGGATGAGGCCATCGAGTTGGGGGCGGCGTTGTAGGAGTCGTCGATGACGCGGAAGCCCGCGGCCGCGGCCCGCACGTCGAGGCGAAGCGCGGTGTGCTCCATCCGCTCGATGGCGGCGGCCGCGGCGTCGCGGTCGGCACCGGCGCGCCAGATGAGGGCGATGGCCAGCAGGAAGTCGTCGACGACCTTCTTGCCGGGGAGGTTGAGCGTGACGTCGCGGCTCCAGCCGTCGGCGCAGCGCACGGTGAAGCTCGGCAGGCCGGACTCGTCGAGGCGCACGTTCTCGGCGCGCGCGGCATCGCCCTCGCGGCCGCCGACCAGGCAGACCTCGACGCCCGCGGGCGTCGCGAACC
>CAVDQW010000120.1:0-6882 GCA_963610995.1 bacterium
CGCCCGCCTCGACAACGTGGACCCCATCGGCGGCGACGCCGGACTCGAGTTCCCGGACACCGACGCCGACGTCATCGTGGTGGACCCGCCGCGCGCCGGCCTCGCCGAGGACGTGGTGCGCAAGCTCTCCGACCAGCCGGCGCGCGCCATCGCCTACGTGAGCTGCGACCCCGCGACCCTCGCCCGCGACCTCGCGCGCTTCGAGGAGGCGGGGACCTTCGAGCCTGTGACTGTCACGCCGGTGGACCTCTTCCCCCAGACGTTCCACGTCGAGAACGTGACCATCCTCAAGCGCAAATAACGCCAAGAAGCGGCGCAACCCACGCACCCCGCGCGAAACCTTTCGCACGAGGTGCGTTTTTGATGCGCTCCGCGACCTAGCATCCCCTCTGTGGCCGCCAAGGCGGCGAAGGACACACCCGCGACCCATGAAGGCAACTATGAACAAGAAGCATTTAGCAGCGGCGTTTCTGGCGGCGATCCTCGCCGCACTCATCGTCGCCATGCCCGTCTGCGCGAGTGCGGACCAGCCCAGCGGCAAGACGGACGCAGCGGCGACGCTCGCTGGCAAGACCGCCGGCGTCATGACGGGAACGCCCCAGGACGAGATCGTGAAGGCGAACGTTCCGGACGCGCAGATTCTCTACTTCAACTCGATGACCGACCTCGTGCTCGCCCTCGAGACCGGCAAGGTGGACTATTTCGTGCTCTCCACGGTCAACTATTACAGCCTGGCCGAGCAGTACGACGACATCAGCTACATCGACGCGCAGTTCAAGACGTACGACGTCGGGACCATCTTCCCCAAAACCGATGAGGGCAGCGCGCTGCGAAACAAATACAACGAGTACATCGCCAAGATCAAACAGTCCGGAGAGCTCCAGAAGCTTCAGGATTACTGGCTCACGCCGAGGGATTGGGAGAACTTCGACATCCCCACGACCGGCCAGAACGGCGTGCTGCAGCTCGCGACGCCCAATACGCAGAAACCCTTCTCCATGGAGCTGAACGGCAAGAACGCGGGCTTCGACATCGCGATCGTGGCCGGGTTCTGCAAGGAGTACGGCTACGGTCTGCAGATCGACAACGTCGACCTCGGAAGCGCCGTCACCGGCATCGCTGCGGGCAAGTACGACCTCGCGGCGGGACAGATAGCCTACACCGACGAGCGCGCGCAGAGCGTCCAGTACTCCGACTTCTACTACACGCAGATCATCGTTCCGATCGTTCGCACGGCGGACTTCGACAAGGGCAGCATCGACACCGCGACGCACGGCTCTGGGCAGGGCGGCTCCTCCAACTCGGATAGCGGCAACCCCGTCTGGACGAGCATCCGCCGCACGCTGCTCGACCAGGACCGCTGGGCATCGGTCGCGAGCGGTTTGGCAACCACGCTCATCATCACCTTCGCGGGCTTCGCCTTGGCGAACGTGCTGGGCGCCCTGTTCTGCTCGATGTCGCTCGGCGGCAATCGCCTCCTCAAGGTGCTCTCGCGCATCTACTCGGGGCTCATGCAGGGCCTGCCGATCGTCGTCATCCTGATGATCCTCTATTACATCGTCTTCGCGAAGAGCAAGTTCAGCAACGTCGCGGTGGCGTCGATCGGCTTCGGCCTCGTCTTCGGCGCGTACATGGCGCAGCTGTTCGAGGGCGCCGTCTCCGGGGTCGACCCCGGGCAGCGCGAGGCGGCGATCGCCTCCGGCCTCACCGAGCGCCAGGCATTTCTCGGCATCGTGCTGCCGCAGGCCGCCCGCACCATGCTCCCCGGCTACTTCAGCAACCTCATCAGCCTGATGAAGGGCACCGCCGTCGTCGGCTACATCGCCGTGGCGGACCTCACGAAGGCCGGAGACGTCATCCGCAGCGCCACCTACGAGGCGGTCGTGCCGCTTCTCACCGTGGCCCTCATCTACCTGATCATGGCGAGCCTCATGCTCCTGGCCATGCAGCTCGTCAAGCATCTCCTCACCAAGCCCCGCAACCGAAAGGCAGGCGTCCGCGCATGATCCGCATCGAGCACCTCTCCAAGAGCTTCGGCGACGCGACGCCGCTCAAAGACATCAACGCGACCATCAACAAAGGCGACGTCATCTCCATAATCGGCCCTTCGGGCACCGGAAAATCGACCCTGCTGCGCTGCCTCAACCGCCTCGAGGAGCCGACCTCGGGCAAGGTGATCCTCGACGGACAGGACCTCGGCGAGAAGGGCTGCGACCTCACGCAAGTGCGCCGCAAGATGGGCATGGTCTTCCAGTCCTTCAACCTCTACCGTCATATGAGCGTCGTCGAGAACATCATGTACGCCCCGATGAAGGTCCTCAAGCTGCCGCGTGAAGAAGCGTACGAGCGCGCCATGAAGCTGCTCCGCACGGTGGGCCTGGCCGAGAAGGCCGAGCACCTTCCCGAAGAGCTCTCCGGTGGCCAGAAGCAGCGCGTGGCGATCGCGCGAACGCTCGCCATGGAGCCCGAGATCATCTTGTTCGACGAGCCCACGAGCGCCCTGGACCCCACGATGGTGGGCGAGGTCCTCGCCGTCATCAAAAGGCTCGCGCAGGGCGGAATGACGATGCTCATCGTCACCCACGAGATGCGCTTCGCCAGAAACGTCTCCAACCGCGTCTTCTACCTTGACCAGGGCGTTATTTACGAAGAAGGCGCGCCCGAGCAGATCTTCGACAACCCGCAGCGCGATCTTACCCGGCGCTTCATCAATCAGCTGGACGGCATTAAAGAGACCTTCGAGAAGGGCGCCCTTGATTATCTCGGTCTCATCACCAAGGTTCGGAAGTTCGCGCAGAAGAAGATGCTCGCCCCCTCCTATGCGGACCGAATCGAGAAGGCTATCGGAGAAGTCTACCTGCGCACCATAATGCCAACGCTCCAGGAAGGAACATGCGTCGAGTTCTCGCTTGAGCACTCCGAGAAGCACGGATCGTGCGAGCTCGTCTTTGCTTGGGGCGGCACCCGGGACAACCCGCTGACGAGCGCAGAAGGGTTGTCCGAGCGACTCGACGGACTTGCCGTCCGCGACCTCGCCTTCGCCGAGGCGGAAGGCCGAAGCTCCGTGAGCCTGCGCATCATCGAGTAGAAAGGAGCAGAATCAATGAGCGCAACAACAGAAGTAAGCCCGGGCTTACAATATCAAGGCGTAAAGTTAATATCGGCTAACCGGTAGGAATTTACGCAGCTCAGGGGACGCACGACTTTTCGGGCTTATCGGCAAAACATGTTGCGCGGGCGCGGCATTCGGGGTACAAAGAGATAGAAATTCGGGTAAGGGGCCCGATCAAGAGAGAGGATTCACCATGAAGGCTACGGTCAACGAGGATTGCATCGGCTGCGGCATGTGCGAGGGCACCTGCCCGGACGTCTTCGCCATCAACGACGACGGCGTCGCTGAGGCCACCGTCGAGGAGGTTCCCGAGGACGCCGAGGACGCCGCTCAGGAGGCCGCCGACAACTGCCCCGTCTCCGCCATCGAGTGCGAGTAAACAGCAGCTCAACCTTATAGAAGGTTCGCAGGGCCCCGCTCATCGCGAGCGGGGCCTTTTGATGTGTAAGATTACCTTTGGATTCCCACAGAAAGGAAGCGCCCGTGATTCTTGCATCCCAGTCCCCTCGCCGGCGGGAGCTGCTCGCCGAGCTAGGCTACGCGCTGACCATCCTGCCAGCCGACATCGACGAGACGCCGAAGGCCGATGAGGTGCCAGAGGAACTCGTGGATCGCCTCGCCCGCGGTAAGGCGGAGGCCAGCCGCAAGATTGCCGCCGAGGAGCGCCTGAGCGACGCCGACGGCCTTCTCGTGGCCGCGGACACCATCGTGTGGGACGACGACGGCCGCGTCCTCGGCAAGCCGTCCGACGAAGAGGACGCGCGCCGCATGCTGCGCGCGCTCGCCGGGCAGGTGCACCACGTCTCCACGGGATGCTGCGTTATCGCCCTCGGCAAGGACAATTCGGCGGCAAGGTCCGCCTCGTTCGTGGTGACGACCGACGTCGAGTTCTGGCCTCTCAACGAGACGCAGATAGAGGCCTATGTGGCGACCGGCGAGCCCATGGACAAGGCCGGCGCCTACGGCATCCAGGGAAAAGGCCGTCTGCTCGTCCGAGGCATTCGAGGGGATTATTTCAGCGTGGTCGGGCTCCCCGTCTCCCGCCTCGCCCGCGAGATCGAGGCGCTGCGAGCGCTCTGAGACGCCGCGCGCGCCAATCCGCCGCAATGCAGACCTTGCTCCAAAAACAGGTCGGCCCAGACCGCTAACAGGAGATGGCGAACTCCATGGCCCGAAGACGGGCGTCGAGATGCGTGGCGCACCAGCGATGCGCGCAGGAGAGCAGCCACACGGACGTCTCGTCGTCTACGCCCGCAGCCAGGAGTTCCGTGAAGGTCGCGCCGATCAGCGCCCGCAGCCACGCGAGCTGCGAAGCGCTGACGGGCTCCGCGCCCGCGACGTCTTTGGCGCAGCTCTCGCACAGGACGCCGCCGGCCGCGGGCGAGAACCTCGTCAGGCTCGGCTCGCCGCATGAGCAGCAGGCGCCGAGCTCGGGCCTCCACCCAAGGTGAGCGAGCAGCTTGAAGGCGTATGCCGCGTCAATAACGTCGAGGTGGGAGCGGTCGCCGGCCGCCTCGCACGCGCCGAGCGCCGCGGAGGTTATCGCAAAGACGAACGCATCGGGGGCGTCCTCGAAGCAGCACAACCGCGCCACCTCGCACACGGCGGAGGCGGCGCTCACCCGGTCGAGATCTCCCCTGAGCCCCGCGTGGGCATCGAGAAGGGAAGCCTCGGACACCACGTCGAGGCTTCTCCCCTTCGCGAGCAGAAAATCGCATTCGCAGAACAGCTGCACCTTGCCCGCGAGCTTCCCGCCGGGCTTTCTCGCCCCTTTGGCAACCGAGCGCAGCTGGCAGCCGTCCTCGGCAAGCATGGTTAGGATAAGGTCCGTCTCGCCGAGCTTCGTGCGGTCGAGGACGATCGCGCGCCTGCGGTATGTGCGCCGGCCGGCCAAGCGGCTCTCCCCTACTCGTCCTCGACGGAGTAGCCGAGGCGCTGGATGATGTTGGCGTTGCGGCGCCACTGCGGCTCGACGCGCACCTTGAGCTCGAGATAGACCTTGCGCCCGAGCAGCTTCTCGATGTCGCGGCGAGCCTCGATGCCGACCTTCTTGATCATCGAGCCGCCCTTGCCCACGACGATGCCTTTCTGGCCCTCGCGCTCGACCAGGATGGTGCAGGCGATGGAGGCGTGGCCGTCGTCGGCGATCTGGATCTCGTCCTCGCACATGACCCCCACGGAGTGCGGGAGCTCCTGGCGCAGGTTGAGGAAGAGCTTCTCGCGCACGAACTCTGCGACGAGCTCCTCGTCGGTGGTATCGGTGTCCATGCCCTCGGGGAACCACTTCGGGCCCTCGGGCAGGTGCTCGGAGACGAGGCTCACGAAGCCGTCCACGTTGAAGTTCTCCGTGGCCGAGGTCACGATGACGTCATCGAAGTCGCAGAGTTTCTGCGCGGCCTCGAGCTGCGCCTGCATCTGCTCGGGTTTGGAGATGTCGGCCTTGGTGAGGACGAGGAGCTTGTAGCCGGCGTCGGAGGCGGCCACGTGCTTGGCCACCCACTCGTCGCCCGTGCCCACGGCCTTGGTGGCGTCGATGAGGAAGGCGACGACGTCGGCGTCGGCGAGCTCGCCCAGCGCGGACTTGTTGAGCTCGCTGCCGAGCGCGTCCTTGGGCTTATGGAGGCCCGGGGTGTCGATGATGACGAGCTGGGAGGTCGGCGTGTTGATCACGGCGCGCATGCGCTTGCGCGTGGTCTGCGCCACAGGGCTCGTGATGGCGATCTTCTCGCCCATACAGGCGTTGAGCAGCGTGGACTTGCCGGCGTTCGGGCGGCCGACGAGCGCGACGAAGCCGCTGTGGAACACGTTGGAGGTGGTTTCAGAACTCATGTGAGGTACTCCTTAACGTAGAAATCGTTAGAACTTGAATCCGTAGGCAATGACCTGCGGCGCGTTTATGAGAAAAACCTTTGGATGGCCGCGTTGGCAAAGACACAGACGCCGACGATCGCCACAAGAAACGACAGAACGTAGACCGCAGCCGCGGCGACGTCCTTCGCATGGCCGGCGAGCGGGTGGTACTCGGGACTGACCAGGTCGACGATGGTCTCGATGGCGGTGTTCAGCAGCTCGGCCGCGAGGACGCATCCGCAGCACAAAAGGACGATGGCCCAGCTGATGAGGTCGATCTGCAGGACGATGCCCATGACGACGGCGAACGCGCCGCCGCAGAGCATGACCTTGATGTTCCTCTCTGTCGTCACAGCGAATCGGAACCCTTGAAGGGCGAAACCGAAACTCTTGCGGAAGCTCGGATGGTCGCTGTTCGAGCCGGGGATCATGCCTCGTCCTCCGTGCGGTGACGGGTGATGACGACGTGGCCGAGCGTGCCGTCGTTCTCGCAGGCGCCGAGGATGTCGTCCTCGAGCGCCTCCATGGCCTCGGCGGACTCGTCGTCCAGATGGTCGTGGCCCAGCAGGTGGAGCACGCCGTGAACGAGAAGCAGGCGGCATTCATCGGCGAAGGTGGTGCCGAACCGCGCGGCCTGGGCCTCGATATAGACGGGCGCGAGGACGATGTCGCCGAGCTCGCAAGGCTCGCCATCTGCCAGGTCGGGGTCGTCCGGGCGCTCGCACTCGAGGCTCACGACGTCGGTGGGTGCGTCCACGTCGCGCCACTCGGCATTGGTCTCGGCGATTCTGTCATCGGTGACGATCGAGACCGAGACATAGCACTCGCGCTCAACGCCCTCATGTTCCAGTACAGCGTCGATAAGTGCCTTGACCTGGGCGTCATTCAACGGAAAGACAAGTTCCTCGTCATTGGAGAAA
>CAVDQW010000121.1:0-6202 GCA_963610995.1 bacterium
TGCTATGGTGCCCCCAGCGGGATTCGAACCCGCGATATCCACCTTGAAAGGGTGGCGTCCTAGGCCGCTAGACGATGGGGACGCGAAGATTCAGTATACAGGAAACGGCGCCGCGTTATTCGGCGCGATGACCTCCCTTAAAAACGTAGATGTGCGGCGCCGATTCGATATCGACGCCGCACATCGCCTGATTTTAGGGAGATATCCCCTCTATTTGGCGGATGTGCGGCGCGGTGCACAAAAAAGCGCCGCACATCTGCGATTTTGAGGGGTCCGATCGCTCGTCGGCAACGCCCGGCCGCAGATTACCGCCGAGATTGCGCCTGGCGCCGTCTCCGTCCTACCAGTCCAGGTCGTGGGCGTCGGCGTAGGCGCGCGCGTCGGCCTGGAACCAGTCCTGGCCGTTGCACCAAGCCACGAAGTCGGGCGTGTCGGCGATGATGACCTCCGCCTCGTGCACGGCGCACAGCGCTTCCTCGAAGCTGCCGGCCGGGTATTCCGGGCGGTCGGGGAGATAGATCTCGACCCAGATGGGCCTCAGCAGCGCATACGCGGCGCCTTGCGAGAGCTGGGCATATCCGCGCAGCGCCCTTCTTGCCGCCGCTGGACGGTCCAACTTGTACAGCAGAATGCATCGCGCCAGGTTAGACCACACGTTTCCCTGCGAGAAACGCGCGTCCAGGTGGTTCAGGCCCTCCTCGTCCTCGAGCCGAGCGTAGGCCAGTGCCGCGGTGTAGCGCGCGCCCAGCGGGTCGCCGTCGGCCTCGGTCGCAGTGAGCAGCGACAAGCTCGCGTCGCGGGCCATCTTCCAGCGCGCGCTGTCCGCGCAGGTCCGCGCGAATGCCGCCCGCAGCCTAAGGCGCGGACGGTCATAGATGTTTGCCCAGCTCAGATCCTCAAACGGCTTCGACCCATCGCCGCCCGTCGCAGCCTCGAGCGCACGCAGGTCCTCGAGCAGCTCGTCGAATCCCTTCTCGGCCGCCAGCTTGGATACCAGCTGCGCGTCCAGGCAGTCGCCGTCGAGCTCAACGGCCTTGGCGCACGCCGCCCGCAGCGACTCGAAGCGCTTCGTGCGCGCGGCCATGTACTGGTCGTCATCGAGCAGGTCGTCGTCGCGCATCGAGTCCTTGAACTTATCGATAGCGCGTCCGAGCAGCGCATATGCCTGCTCCGTCGACGTGGAGATGCTCGCCTCGGGGTTGGCCCGCACGGTGAGCAGCAGCTCCTCGAACGCTGCGTCTGACATCTGCCCGATTTCGGCCCGGCGTCGCGCAGCGCAGCGAGCGATCAGTTCTTCCTTAAAGTTCATCGCTACTGGCCTTCCTGCTCGCCGAACTGACCGAACATGCCGCGCGGACCCTGCGGCCCGTACTGCGCCTCTATCTGCGCCTCGATGGCCTTGGCCTCCTCGACGGCTTGCGGACGCAGGCGCGCGGTGTTCTCGGCGATCCACGCCCCCAGCACGCCGCGGCCTCCGCGCTCGTTGCCCTCTTGCAGCAGCACGACGGCCTCCGACAGCGCCACTACCAGCTCGTCTTCGCTATACGGCTGCACGTTGAGACGCGCGAACTCGCCGTCGGGCAGCTCGTTTTGGCGCAGCAGCGCCACGGCGCCGTTGGGGTAGCAGTGCAGGATCTCGGCCAGGTGCTTGCGCGCGAGCGCCGGCTTCTGCTGCCGGTGCGCCAGCGCGAGCCGCGCGATGAGCAGCCACGCGTCGTTGGCCCCGCGAGACGGGCAGAGCGTCCGGTAGCGCTGCGCGAGCTCGTCGAGCCCGGCCTCGTCCTCGAGCTTTGCCAGCGCGAGCGCGAGCGTGAACCGCGCGTCGGACATATCGGTCGGGTCGGCTCCGATCAACTTCTCGCATGCCGCGACGGCCGCGCGGTTTCGTCCGCAGATCAGCTCGCCCTCGGCGATCGAGGCAAGCCAGCGCAGGTAGGGGCGCATGGCGAGCTCGGCCGCCAGGTTCGCGCGGTCGGAATCGGCGTTCGCCGCCGCCTCGTCGCGGGCCTTCTCGCACACCTCGCGCACGCGGGGCTCCTCCTCGCGCAGGAACGCGACGCGCTCGCTCGCGCTGTGCAGGTTGGTCGAGGAGCGCATGCGGATGGCGTCGAAGCAGTTGGGGTCGAGCGAGATGGCCTCGTCGAGCAGCGACTTTCCGCGCACGATGAGCTCGCCGGCCTTCTCGCCCGTGGCGAAGGGCAGCTCGTGATCTACCACGTCGGTGGCAAGGGTGACCAGGTAAAACGCACGGTCGGCGTCGTCTTGCGGCAGCTTGTCGCGCTCCTGGGAGAAGCGCCGGCCGAAGTCGGCGAACGAGCGCATGGCGGCCATCGAGTCCGCCGAGTCGAGTTCCTGAATAAACCGCAGGCCCAGGCGTTGATAGTCTTCTCTGCGCGCGTTGTGCGCCATGGCCGCCCCTTCGAATCCCCGCTCGCGGACAAGGGCGAGCCGTGCTTATCGGTGCAATTTATTTAGCTTACCCCGAACGGGCGCGCGTATGTACATTACCTGACCCAAAAACCGCCCGCGTATAGGTGAGCGGCATTAAGTCCGGCGCACAATTCGAGGTGCTATGCTATGTGCGTCTGGGCTGAGGGGAGTCAATAAGGCCCAGCTAGAGTTCCTAATTTGCCAAACACAAGTCGGGTTGCGTCCCGCGGCCGGCTTGTTTGGAAAACCGCCACGGGGGTGGCGGCACGTATCCGGCACGGGGGTGCCGGCATAGGAATTGGAGGAGAGTTATGGGACGTTTTACCAACCCGCGCGACCTGTACTTTGGTGAGGGCGCTCGCCACGAGGTCAAGAACCTCGTCGGCAAGAAGGCCATCATCGTCTCCGGTGGCGGCTCCATGCGCCGCGGCGGCTTCCTGCAGGACGTGCAGGCCGACCTCGAGTCCGCTGGCTTTGAGGTGCAGCTCTTCGAGGGCGTCGAGTCCGATCCTTCCGTCGAGACCGTGATGAAGGGCGCCGAGGCCATGAAGGCCTTCGAGCCCGACTGGATCGTCGCCATCGGCGGCGGCTCCCCGATCGACGCCGCCAAGGCCATGTGGCTGTTCTACGAGTATCCCGAGGAGACCTTCGAGGAGGCCGTCGTTCCCTTCTCGTTCCCGACCCTGCGCACCAAGGCCCACTTCTGCGCCATCTCCTCGACCTCCGGCACCGCGACCGAGGTCACCGCGTTCTCCGTCATCACCGACTACGCCAAGGGCATCAAGTACCCGCTGGCCGACTTCAACATCACGCCTGACGTGGCCATCGTCGACCCCGAGCTCACCTACACCATGCCCGCGAAGCTCTGCTCGCACACCGGCATGGACGCGCTGACCCACGCCATCGAGGCCTATGTCTCGACCGCCGGCTCCATGTACACCGACGCCAACGCGCTGCACGCCATCCGCGAGATCGTCGAGTGGCTGCCCAAGTCCTACACCGGCGACCAGGAGGCCCGTCAGCACATGCACGACGCCCAGTGCATCGCCGGCATCGCCTTCTCGTCCGGCCTGCTCGGCATCGTGCACTCCATGGCCCACAAGACCGGTGCCGCGTTCTCCGGTGGCCACATCATCCACGGCTGCGCCAACGCCATGTACCTGGGCAAGGTCATCCAGTTCAACGCTAAGGACGCCACGGCCAAGAGTCGCTACGCCTTCATTGCCAAGGAGATCCTGCACCTCGAGGGCGAGACCGAGGACGAGCTCGTCGCCGCACTGGTCCAGAAGATCCGCGACCTCAACGACGTCCTGAACATCCCGCAGGGCATCAAGAACTACGGCGAGGGCGGCGTCAAGTCCGACGCCTCCATCATCGACTACGAGGAGTTCGAGGCCAAGAAGGCCGAGGTGGCCAAGAACGCCATCGCCGACGCCTGCACCGGCTCCAACCCGCGCCAGCCCTCCCAGGAGGAGATGGAGAAGCTGCTCGAGTGCGTCTACAACGACGTGGACGTCGACTTCTAAGACAACCTGGCAATAGTCAGCCTCGGCCCCGTCGGCTTCGTGTCGGCGGGGCCTTTCTTGTGGCCGCCTGCCACGGGTGACAGTCATTGGTGGCAGGTGCGGGCGGCAAGTAGGCCATGGGATGTCTCCCGCAAGGCCCTGCCATTGGTAACAGTCGCCGCGTCTCATATCTCACGTCGCCGCAAGGACGTAACGAATCAGTGGGCCTCTTTGTCCCGGCATGGATTTTCTGGCGAGGCGTAAAACAGTCACCAATGACGGGCGTCTACGTTGTCGGCAGCCCCGAAGCGCCTGCGATTGGTGACTGTTTCTACGTGCATGCGAGGGAGGGGTGCGGCGGCGTTGCCGATTCATGAAGCCGATGAAGCGAAGTCGCGGCCGATGTGCACGTAGTGACTGTCACCAATGGCAGGCGCCGTGTCCCGCGATGCCGCGACCTGTCCCACGGTGCAGCAGCAGGAACCTGTCACCAGGTGCAGCAGTCGGCGGCGAACCTGTCCCATGCTGCTGCACGATAAACCTGTCACCAGATGCGGGCCTGTCACCAATGACTGTCACTGGTGACAGGCAGGCGGGTGGTTAGGCGCGGGCGTCGTAGGCGGCGACGAGACGGGCAGCGAGGCTGGAGTCGGTCTCGACGGGGGCGTAACCGTTGGCGACGTGCTGCGTGGCGTCAGAGCCCTTGGCCAGCAGCAGCACGACGGCGTGTTCGCCGCGGCCGCAGGACTCGGCAGCGAGGTCAAAGGCGCGTGCGGCGGCCTCCTCGCGGTCGAGCACGGTCTCGTGAGAGAAGCCCTCGGGCAGCGACTTCTCCATCTGGCGGCAAATATCAGCCGGGTCCTCGGTCCAGGGGTCGTCGGTTGTCAGCACGATGTGGTCGACGTGCTGGGCAGCGACCTCGGGCAGGTCGTGGCGGCGCTCGACGGCCTTGCCGCCCACGGCGCCGAACACGGCGATGAGGCGCGCGCCCGCGAAGGACTTCTTTACGGCGCTGAGCAGGGAATCGAAGGCCATGCGGTTGTGTGCGTAGTCCACCACGCCGGTGAGAAGGCCGTCGGCGCTGCGGTAGAACTCCATGCGGCCAGGCACGCGCGTGACGGCAAGGCCGTTAACGATTTGATCGATGCTGAGGCCGAGCTGCTCGGCGCAGACGGCGGCGCACAGGGCGTTGCTCACCGAGAAATCGCCGGGGAAGGGGAGCGATGCGACGCGCGATTCGTCGCCGAGGTGCAGCGTGAAACTCACGCCCAGCTCGGAGGTCTGCAGGTCGGAGGCCCTAGCGTACGCATCGGGGCGCTCAAGGCCGAAGGTGAGGACCTTCTTGGCGCTTCCGGCCTCGGCGGCGGCGAGGATCTCGTCCACGTGGTCGGAGTCGAGGTTGACCACGGCCTGACGGCACTGCCCAAAGATGCGCAGCTTGGAGCCGAAGTAGTCGGCGAAGTCCTTGTGCTCGACGGGGCTGATGTGGTCGAGGCCGATGTTCAGGAAGCAGGCGAGCTCGAGCTCGACGCCGTAGCTGCGGTCGTACTTGAGGGCCTGGCTCGAGACCTCCATGACGAGCGAGTCGAGGCGCGAGTCGCGGGCGTTGGCCAGGTGGCGCCACAGGTCGGGGGCTTCGGGCGTGGTGTTGCGAGAAGCGCCGTCCTCGACGCCGTCGTAGGTGGCAACGGTGCCGATGATGCCGCAGCGGCCCTCGCCGCGGGCGTGGTCGATTATGGAGCGGAGCATATACGCGCAGGTCGTTTTGCCCTTCGTGCCGGTGATGCCGACGAGCGGGACCTCGCGGTCGGGGCGGCCGAACGCGGCGGCGGAGACGATCGCCATCGCGCGGCGCAGGTCGTCGGCGGCCACGATTAGGGCCGGCAGCTCGGGCACGGCGGCCGCGAGCTCGGCGTGCTTGTCGGCGGCGCAGAGGTAGGCCGCGGCGCCGGCGTCGCGCGCGGAAGCAAGAAACGCCGGGCGGAACGCGGCGCCCTTGCAGACGAAGGCGTCGCCCGTGCGGACGGCTCGCGAGTCGCAGGCTGCGCCGGTGACGGCGGGGTCCGCAGCGCTCGTGGCCGTGCCCACCGGAGCGGCGAGCTCGACCTGGATGCCGGCGTTTCTCAGCCCGTCGGCCAGCTGTGCAAGAGTCAAAGTATCCATGCCCACCAGTATACGGCCGCGCGGGCCCATCGGCCTGCCCGCCTGCAATTGGTGACTGTTTCCGCACGGCCGTCGACCCGCGATCGCCTGCAATTGGTGACTGT
>CAVDQW010000122.1:0-6311 GCA_963610995.1 bacterium
GTCCCTTGCGGCGTAGTCCTTATTTAGGCCGTCCAAGTTTTGGGGTGCAGTTCAAAGCGGGGCCATCTTATATTCCCACCCTGCAGCCGCCCCTGTGACGGCTATTTTTCTGCAACGGGGAGGCCCTCGGGCGGGCGCCGCGGGGTCTCTTCGGGGCAAACAAAAATCGCCGTCCCGCGCCAATAATGAACCCACCTTCAAAAGGTGGGTGTCCGCATCGCGCGTTCCGGCTTTCTCATCAACGGAGAATACCCGTACTGAACACGAGATTTAGGACTCCCTAGTCGTGCTTGTCGGTTCACCCAGTTTAGGCGCGGGGCGACGACACCTTCAATATATCCCAGCTCTTCCGCAGGTAAAGCCTTGACTTTTGTTGGCTTTCCGTCATGTGGAGCCGCTATACCACCGACGGTCTCGCCGTCGCATGTAAACGCAGAGTCTTGTACACTAAACCAAACTGTGCGCAGGCAGAGGGCCTGCTTTAGTGTCGGGCAAGAGAGAGGAGAGGCGATTGGCCAGCTACGTTCCGGACTGGATTCCTTTCACGTGCCTCTTCCTCGCGGCGCTGTTCGCGGCCCTTCTCATGACGCCCGTGGCCCGCAGAATCGCCGTCGGGCTCGGCGCCATCGACAAGCCGACCGGACGTCGCGTCAACAAGGTGCCGGTTCCCCGCATGGGCGGCATCGCTATCTTCGCCGGCATCGCCGCCGCGTTCGCGGTCCAGTACATCGGCACCATGAACTGGGGCTGGCCGGTCGTCCTTGTGCCGTCCCCCATGCTCAACGTGGATTACTGGATGCTCGTGGCCGCCTTTTGCGTCATCTTCGCCACGGGCCTTCTGGACGACAAGTTCTCCTTGAGCCCTAAGGCGAAGTTCGCAGGGCAGCTTCTCGCCGCCATCATCGCCGTCGCGGGCGGCCTCGTCATCGGCGACATATCGAACCCCCTAGGCCCGGGCTTCATCAGCCTCGGGTGGCTCGCGTACCCCATCACGGTCATCTACCTGGTCGCCTATGTGAACATCATCAACTTGATCGACGGTCTCGACGGGCTCGCCGCCGGCATATCGGCCATCGCGAGCTTCACCATGTTCGTCCTTTCGCTCATGGCCGGCCGCCTCGACGCCGCGGCGCTCTCCATCGCCGTCACCGGCTCTTCCCTCGGCTTCCTTCGCTACAACTTCCACCCCGCGTCCATCTTCATGGGCGACTCGGGCTCGCTCACGCTCGGCTTCGCCCTCGGCTGCTCGTCGCTGCTTTCCGTCACCCGTTTCTCGGGCCTCACGACCATCATCGTTCCCGTGGTCATCGCGGCGGTGCCCATCCTCGACACCTTCTCGGCCATCGTGCGCCGAACCCGCGCGCGCGTGAGCATCGGCCAGCCCGATCGCGGCCACATCCACCACCGCCTGCTCGACGAGGGCTTCGACCAGCGCCAGGCCGTGCTGGTCATGTACGCGTGGACGCTGCTTCTGTGTCTCGGGTCCGTCATCATGACGCAGGTCGGCACATGGCCCCGCGTGGCGATCTTCACCGTTCTCGTCGTGGCCTCGTTCCTCTTCGCGAAGCATCTCCACTTGTTCGAGCCCGTGCTTCTGCACCACTACAACCCCCGTACCGGCGAAGACGAGCTCATCTCGCCCGCCGACGAGGCGTTCGAGGCGGAGGCCGAGAAGCGCGCGGAGCAGCCCTGGCGGGAGCGCGACAAGTAGTGGCGGGCTTGTTCGTCGACTCGCCGTTCGGTGAGAACCCCTATGGCTCGTGCTCGTTGTGCCCCCGCCGCTGCGGCGCGGACCGCGCTTCCGGGAACACCGGCGTCTGCGGCATGACGGCCGCCCCGCGAGCGGCGCGATCGGCGCTCCATTTCTGGGAAGAGCCGCCTATTTCCGGCGATTGCGGAAGCGGCGCCATCTTCTTCTCCGGCTGCACCCTCAAATGCGTCTTCTGCCAGAACCACGAGATCTCGACTGGCGGCTTCGGTCGCACGGTCGAGCCCGCGCGCGTGGCCCGGATGATGCTCGAGCTGCAGGCGCAAGGTGCGGCGAACATCAACCTGGTGACCGCCCTCCACTTTGCCCCGACGGTTCGCGAGGCGGTCCTTCGCGCCCGCGACCTTGGTCTTGAGCTGCCCGTTGTTTGCAACACGGGCGGTTATGAGGCGGTCGAGACCCTGCAGGCCATGACCGACGTGGTCGATGTCTGGCTGCCCGATTTCAAGTACGCCGACGGTAGGCTCGCAGGCGAGCTCTCTGCTGCGCCCGACTACCCGGAGGTCGCCGCGGCCGCTCTTGCGGAAATGGTCGCCCAGGTCGATCGCGCAGGCGGCCGCCTCGTCGATGACGAGACCGGCCTCATGAAGCGCGGCGTTATCGTCCGCCACCTGCTGCTCCCCGGGCACGTCGACGACACCTGCGAGGTCCTCGGACGCGTCTGGGACATCGCCGGCAACGACGCCGACCTTTCTCTCATGAACCAGTACACGCCGAACGCGCGCTGCCGCGAGGCGGGCGGCGATCTTGCTCACGCCGTCACCGAGGACGAGTACGAGATCGCACTGTGCCGCGCCGACGACCTCGGCTTCGAGCGCATCTGGTGGCAGGAGGGCGGCACCGTCTCGGAGAGCTTCGTCCCCGCCTTCGACCTCACCGGCGTCGTCTGACCTGTAGTGGGGATCGTCCCTTCCGCAGGTCTTCTCTGAGCCTCGGCGGGAAGGCCCTCTTTGCGGATTGAACGGCGAGGCTTGCAGAGGGGACGGCCCCCTTCCGTTGGCTCGCCGGCGACCGGCGCCGTCCCCTTTGCGGGTCGGGCCCGCTGACGTTGGAGTATAGTCGTAGCAGCATTTTTCACGTCGCAACGGAGGAAGCATGGCAGAAACCGACGGCCTCACCCAGGCCGAGCGAGAAGAGCTCGAGCAGCTGCGAGCCGAGAAGGCTGAGCGCGAGGAGGCCGCTGCCAAGGCGGCGGAGCGCGCCGAGCTCGAGCAGCTGCGCGCCGAGAAGGTCAAGGCCGAACAATCCGCCGCAGCTCAAGCGCGTGCTCAGCAGCAGGCAGCCCAGGACGCCGCCGACCTCGAGCGCGCCCGCAAGCTCATGGAGCCCGATGAGGACGACCTTAAGATGCCGACCGGCCAAAAGATCGTCATCGCCGCTGTTTTCGGCGTTGCCGTCGTTTTCGTCCTCCTCTCAATTTTCCGTTAATTCGCATCGACTGCGGGCTGCGCGACGAGGCGCGCGGCCCGCTCCCACTAGGAACAGGGGATCCGCAATGTCGCTCACCGACCGTACCAAGCCAACCGACGTCAGCCTTAACACCGATCTCTACGAGCTCACCATGGCCCAGGGGTTCTGGGAAACGGGCCTCGGCTCCTCGGAGGCGTGCTTCAACGCCTTCTTCCGCGAGAACCCCTTCGGCGGCGGGTACGGCGTCGCCTGCGGCACCGGTCAGATCGCCGATCTCGTCGAGAACTTCGTCTTCACCGACGAGGACATCGATTACCTCGCGGGCATCGAGGCTCCCGGCGGCGGCCTTCTCTTCAAGCCCGACTTCCTCGAGTACCTGCGCGGGCACCGTCTCGACGTGACCATCGACGCCGTTCCCGAGGGCGAGGTCGTCTTCCCGCGCGAGCCCATGGTGCGCGTGACGGGCCCCGTCATCGACTGCCAGCTCATCGAGACCGCCCTGCTCAACCTGGTGAACTTCCAGACGCTCGTCGCCACCAAGTGCGCGCGCGTGGTCAAGTCCGCCGAGGGGCACCCCGTCTCCGACTTCGGCCTGCGCCGCGCCCAGGGACCCGACGGCGGCCTCGCCGTCGCTCGCGCCTCCTACATCGCCGGCGCCTCCTCCACGTCCAACGTGCTCGCGGGCAAGATCTACGGCATCCCCGTGTTCGGCACGCACGCGCACTCGTGGGTCATGGCGTTCCCCTCCGAGCTCGAGGCCTTCCGCGCGTTCGCCAAGTCGAGCCCCAAGAACTGCTGCCTGCTGCTGGACACCTACGATGTTCACCAGGGCATCCAGAATGCCATCGCCTGCGCCAAGGAGATGGAGGCCGCCGGCGAGCGCCTCTCCGCCGTGCGCATCGACTCCGGGGACCTCGCCCGTCTTTCCAAGGATGCGCGCAAGGCCTTCGACGAGGCGGGGCTCCCGTACGTGAAGATCTCCGTCTCCAACGACCTGGACGAGTACACCATCCAGTCGCTCTTCGCCCAGGGCGCGCCCATCGATTCCTTCGGCGTGGGCACGAAGCTCGCCACCTGCGATCAGCAGCCGAGCCTCGGCGGCGTCTACAAGCTCTCCGCCATCCGCGGGGCCGGCGAGAAGGACTGGCGCCCCGTCATCAAGCTCTCCGAGCAGGCTTATAAGCGCACGATCCCGGGCGTGCAGCACGTGCTGCGCTTCTACGACGAGGCCGGCTGCCCCACGGGCGACATGATCTGTCAGGAGGGGACCGAGCCGCAGCTCGGCGAGATGATCGACATCCTCGACACCTTCAGCTCCTACGACCTGGTCGGCGAGCCGAAGGAGCTGCTCGTGCGCGTGGTCGACCACGGCAAGACGGCCCACGTCTCTTCCATCGAGGAGGCCCGCGAGCGCTGCAAGACGGCGATCATGCACCTCGACCCCGCCATCACGCGTTTCCTCAACCCGCAGGTTTACCCCGTCGGCCTCGAGCTCGGTCTCGCCAAGCTGCGCCAGGAGCTCTCCGCCGAGGAGCGCCGCAGCTCCGGCAAGGCGGTCATCTAGCGGCTGAGGACCCGTTTTAACGTGCCCCAAAGTCCGGCCCGCAGCGCGTATGCGGGCCGTTCGCTTCTTTATCTGGTAGAATGTCCGAGTTTTATATCGCTGAATTGTTTGGAGATCCACATGCCCGAGAAGCTCGAGGAACTCGTCCGCGCCGCGCTCGCCGCCGCTCAGGCCGCCGGCGATCTGCCTGAATTCGATGTCGCCGACATGGGCTTCGAGCGACCGGCCGACTCCGCAAACGGCGATTGGTCCTCTACCGTCGCCATGCGCTCCGCGCGTCTCGCGCACTGCGCCCCGGCAAAAATCGCGGCTGCCATCGTTTCCAACATGCCGGCCGATGACTGCCTCGCCAAGGTAGAGGTGGCTGGTCCCGGCTTCATCAACTTCTATCTCAACACCGCGTCTGCCAACGACGTATTCCGCCAGGTCCGCGAGCAGGGCGCTGATTTCGCCCGTTCCGACATGGGCCGCGGCCAGAAGGTCCAGGTCGAGTACGTCTCCGCCAACCCCGTGGGCCCGCTCCACATCGGCCACGGTCGCTGGGCCGCGCTCGGCGACTCCCTCTGCAACGTGATGGAGCTCGCCGGCTTCGAGGTGGAGCGCGAGTACTACATCAACGACCACGGCTCGCAGATGGACGTTTTCGGCCACTCCATTTCTAAGCGTTACCTGCAGCTTCTTGAGCTGATGGGGGAGAACAAGAGCTGCGACGATGCCGTTGCCGTGCTTCTTGCCGACCGCGAGGCGTACGTCGCCGACGAGGAGGACTCCCACCCCGAGCTGCACCCCTATACCGACGCCTTCAACGAGGCGCTCGGCGGCAACGCTTATGCCGGCGACTACATCGTCGACCTTGCCGCTCGCTTCGTCGGCATCGACGGCGACTCGCTGGCGACCGCCGAGGAGGACGAGCGCTGCGCTTCCTTCCGCGAGCGCGGTTACCGCATGATGCTCGACTCCATTCGCGAGACCTGCCACAACGCGCGCTGCGACTTCGATGTCTGGTTCTCCGAGCGCAGCCTCTATGAGAAGGGGGAGGACGGCACCTCCGCCGTCGACCGCGCCCTCGCCAAGCTCGACGAGCTCGGCCACCTCTACACCGACGAGGGCGGCGCCCTGTGGTTCCGCTCCACCACCTTCGGCGACGACAAGGACCGCGTCCTTATCAAGACGAACGGCGACTACACCTACTTCGCCTCCGACGTCGCCTACCACTGGAACAAGTTCGGCCGCGTCGACCACGTCATCGACCTTTGGGGCGCCGACCACCACGGCTATATCAAGCGTATCCAGTCCGTCTGCGAGGCGCTCGGCTACCCCGATCAGTTCGAGGTCGTGCTCGGCCAGCTGGTCAACCTCCTGCGCGACGGCGTCCCCGTGCGCATGTCCAAGCGCAAGGGCACCATGGTGACCTTCGACGAGCTGCTCGCCGAGGTCGGCGCCGACGCCACCCGCTACACCCTGGTGGCCAAGTCCAACAACCAGATGATCGACTTCGACATCGAGGCCGTTAAGCGCCAGGACAACACGAACCCGGTCTACTACGTGCAGTACGCGCATGCGCGCATC
>CAVDQW010000123.1:0-3230 GCA_963610995.1 bacterium
CGACGAGGACCAGCCCGCTGCCGACGATTCGGCAACCGTGGACGCCCCTCTCACCTTCAAGCAGATTCTCTTCCAGGGCCTCGACGCCGTCGCGCTGAGCGACGAGGGCACGACCGGTTCCAAGCTCGCCGTCTCCGAGCTCCCTTCCGGTTCCCAGGCCAAGACCGTCGCGATCGATGTGCCCGCCGCTGCCACCGGCCTCACCTATACCGGTTCCGAGCAGGTCGGCGTTGCGGAAGGGGAGGGCTATACCCTCTCGGGCACCGCGAAGGCGACCAAGGCCGGCGAGTATACGGCTACCGCCACGCTCAAGAGCGGCTACACCTGGAAGGACGGCAGCACCGCCGCCAAGACCATCAAGTGGAGCATCGCAGAGGCCAAGAGCGAGCTTGCGGCCGGCACTTATACCGTGACGGCGAACCTTTACCTTCCCGGCGAGCTCAATACGCAGCTCCCGGGCGTCACGGCGTATATGACGAACCCGAACAACCCCAACGGCACTCGGCCCAACAACTACTCGGGCACGGTTGAGGCGACGGCGCCGGTCACGCCCGCTTCCCAGAACGCGACGATGGTCGTTGCCGCCAACGGCACGCGCTACATCATCGTCGACGTGGTGAACCCCGTCTTTACGCTGCAGAGCATCTCGGGTACCGACTCGGTGAGCATTCTGGCGTCGCAGCGCGACAACGAGGTTTATTCCAGCACCTATGGTGCCGCGAGCCGCACGGGCCGCATCACCAAGCTTTGGCTCGAGCTCAAGAACGACTCCGGCACCTATTCCTTTACGAATTGCGTCGAGTTCCCGACGCTGCTCGGCTATGACTGGAAGGTTCCCCTGAAGCTCTCGGTCGACTTCGGCACCGCTGCGTACAAGTCGAAGTCCACCGACCTGAAGCTTCCCGGAGGGTCCAGTACCGGCGACAATACCGGTTCCAACACGAACGGCGGCAACGGCAATAACGGCGGCTCCGGCTCGGCTGACGCGGGCAACAACGGTAGCGGCAACAACAACGGCTCCAACACCGACAATGGCGGCTCCGGCGTCGATACCGGCAACGCATCCAATGAGGACAAGGCCATCCCCACCACCAACGACGCCCAGCAGAACACCGCGACGGCCACCAGCGACCACATCGCCGCGGGCACCTATACCGTCTCCGGCAACATCTGGCTGCCCAAGTCCGAGACCGGCCTGCCGCTGAACCCGCACCTCTCCAACAGCGGCTTCCCGCCCAGCGAGCCCGTCTCGAGCAACGCGACCATGACCGTAGACGCTTCCGGCCACGCCTACGTGACCATCCCCGTCGTCATCCAGGACAAGGTCATGGTGGTCAACTCCATCAGCGGCTCCGGCGTGAGCTACAACGGCTCCTCCGTGACCATCGACCTCGGCACGCCCTCGGCCGGCCAGTCCTCGTTCTCCGGTTCCTGCACCGTTAGCGTGACCATCGGATGGCTCGCGCAGACCATCGCCGCCGGCATCTTCAACGGCGTGTGGGACCACACGTGGACGGCCGGCTGGGAGGTCGACCTCGGCGGCGGCCTGCCGTCTTCTGGCGGCGGCGAGCTGCCCGAGTCGGCGCAGGCCATTCTCAACGGCGAGAACGGCACCACGGACGAGACGAGCGCCGCGACCGCAGCACTTGCCGCGCTCAAGACCAAGGACGAGTCCTCGAATGACGAGAACAACGGCGAGGACGGCGCCTCCGACGACGCATCCGAGGGCGGCGTTGCCGCCGGCGTGGCCGGTGCCGTGAGCAAGGGCCTCTCGGGTGCCAAGAAGGCCGTCGAGCAGGCTGTGGAGTCCAACGCGGGCCTGGTCGCGGGCGCATCCGTGGCCGCCGGTGCGCTTCTAGCCGGCGTTATCGCCGCGCTCGCCGTCCGCAAGAAGAGGGTCGCCGTGGCAGAGGCCATCGTCGACGACGCAAAGGAGGAGTAGCACATGAGGAACAGCAACCTGAGCCGCCGCGGCTTCACGTCGCTTATGGGCGCCTGCGCGCTCTCGGCCCTGGGCCTCGCCGGCTGCTCGGGCTCTTCCGAGAAGTCCGCCGACGCCGCGTCCGTCGAGTTCACCACGCACGAGGAGTCGCGCGACCTCATGGGCTCCGCCGACACCTGCGACGTGCGCGTGGGCCTTATCATGGGGCCGCCCTCCATGGGCCTCTCTCAGTTCATCGTGGCGGCCCAGAACGGCCTCACCAAGAACAACTTCACGTTCACGCCCAACGGCGTGGACTACGTGGGCCTTTCCGCGGCCTTTAACCAGGGCGACTACGACATCTGCACCCTGCCCAGCAACATCGGCCCCATCCTGTACAACAACGACGAGCTCAAGAACGACTACGAGGTCATCAGCATCAACAACCTGGGCGTCCTGTACGTGATGACCAATGATGAGTCGCTCGCCACGTTGGACGACCTCGCGGGCCGCACCGTGTACAGCTACGGCCAGGGCGGCACGCCGGAGTACACCATCGAGGCCCTGCTCAAGAAGAAGGGCATCGAGAGCACCTTCAACCTGGAGTTCAAGTCGAGCCCGCTCGAGGTCCTCAACATGATGCAGGAGCAGGAGAACTGCGTGGCCATCCTGCCGCAGCCGTTCGTCTCGCTGGCAAAGATCCTGGTGAACCCGCTCTACATCCCCATCGACCTCACCGTGGAGTGGGACGAGGCCTTCTCCGACACGGGCAGCCAGGCCGTGACCACCACGACCATCGTGAACAAGGCGTTCCTCGAGGCCCACGAACAGGCCGTCATCGAGTACCTGGACATGGCGGGGCAGTCGGTGACCTGGTCGCTCGCCAACATGGGCGAGGCGGCGTCGCTGCAGGAGGAGCTTGGCACGTTCCTCAACAACTCCGTGGCGCTCGATGCCATGCCCTACATCTCGATGACGAACCTGACGGGCGAGACCATGCGCACGGCGCTCTCGGGCTTCGTGGAGGAGCTCTACCGCGCGAACCCCGACTCCGTGGGCGGGGCGCTGCCGGGCGAGGACTTCTACTACCTGCCGCCCAAGGACGCGCTCGACAAGGATTACCTGCAGGCGGGCCTTGCGGAGGCCACGCAGCACAAGAGCTCGGCCGGCACCGGCAACGACGGCACCACCGCGAACAAGGAAGAGGTGGAGGCCGCGATGGACGCCTTCGGGGGTACCGCGAGCGGCAACTAGCAGAGGCGCTTGCGCGGGCGGCCCCTGCGTGCCCGAAGAGCGCGCGGATGCCGCC
>CAVDQW010000124.1:0-9637 GCA_963610995.1 bacterium
CCAAGGGACAGGTTGTGTGCCTGCCATGGGTGACAGTCATTGGTGGCAGGTCCGCAGTTGCCCAGCCAAAGGGGCCGTTGCTTCTTGGCGGTGCGAGAGACGACTGTCGCTCTGCGGCTTCCCATGTCCGTCCCCCATGGCCTGCCATCAATGACTGTCACCCGTGGCAGGTGGCGGTGGCTTGCTGCTTTTGGGCGGGCCTGCGCTCCGCCCGCGGGTCCCCGCATGTCTGTCCCCTGGTGCAGCAGAATAAACCTGTCACCAGCTGCTGCGGCTGGTGACAGGTTCGTGGCCTGCCATCAATGACTGTCACCCGTGGCAGGTGGCGGCGGCTTGCTAGCGACGGGTGCCGAAGAGACCGCGCAGGATCTGGTTGGCGGCCTGCTTGCCCACGGAGGTCAGCACGCTGGTCGCGGCGTTCATCGCGGCGTCGATCTGCTTCTGCTTCTCCTTCTCGCGGCGCTCGGCCTCCTTCTGGGCCTCTTTCTGCTCGCGGATGGCCTCCTGCTCGGCCAGGCGCTGCTGGCGCGCGGCCTCCTTCTCAGCGGCCTTCTCGGCGGCAGCCGCGGCCTTGGCTGCCTCCTTGTCGGCCTTGGCCTGCGCCGCCGCCTGCTGCTTGGCGAACTCGGCTTTCTGGGCCTCGAGCTCCGCGCGCTCCTTTGCCAGCTGGTCGGCCTCGGCCGCCGCCTGCTGCTCGCCCATGATCTCCTCGTAGGCGCTCTTGCGATCGACCGCGGTGCCGTACTTGGCCTGCAGCTCCGCCTCGCCGGCAAGGCATGCCTGCTTGGCCTCGTCGCTCGCTGCGCCCATGAGGCATTGCGGCGGCAGGATCTTGGCGTTCTCCACGACGCTCGGCTTGCCGTCCTCGTCGAGGAAGCTCACGAGCGCCTCGCCCGTGCCGAGCTCCATGATGGCGTCCTCGCTCTTGAAGTTCGGGTTCGCGCGGAAGGCCTGCGCCGCGGCCTTGACGGCCTTCTGCTCGGCGGGGGTGTAGGCGCGCAGGCCGTGCTGCACGCGGTTGGAGAGCTGGGCCAGCACCTCGTCGGGGATGTCGGAGGGGCTCTGCGAGATGAAGTAGACGCCCACACCCTTGGAGCGGATCAGCTTGACGACCTGGATGATCTTGTTCAGCAGCTCAGAGGGCATGTCGTTGAAGAGCAGGTGCGCCTCGTCGAAGAAGAAGACGAACTTGGGCTTGTCCATGTCGCCGACCTCGGGGAGCTTCTCGAAGAGGTCCGAGAGCATCCACAGCAGGAACATGGCGTAGATCTGCGGCTGCTGGATGAGCTGGGCGGCGTTGAGGACGTTGACGTAGCCCTGGCCCTTCTCGTCGCACGCGAACCAGTCGTTGAGGTCGAGCGCCGGCTCGCCGAAGAAGGTGTCGCCGCCCTGGTCCTCGACGGCGAGGAGCGCGCGCAGGATGGCGCCGACGGACTGGGCCGAGACGCTGCCGTAGGTGGTCGTGTACTCCTTGGAGTGCTCGCTCACGTAGTTGAGCATGGCGCGCAGGTCCTTGAGGTCGATGAGCAGCATCTGCTTGTCGTCGGCGATGCGGAAGACGATGTTCAGCACGCCTTCCTGCACCTCGGTGAGGCCGAGAAGGCGAGAAAGCAGCGTCGGGCCCATGTCGGAGATGGTGATGCGCACGGGGATGCCGTCGCCGCCGTTCATGTCCCAGAAGCGGGTGGGGCAGCCCTGGTAGGTAAAGCCCTCGAGGCCGAACTTGGCGATGCGCTTCTGCATGTTCTCGGAGTCGACGCCGGCCTGGCACATGCCGGTGACGTCGCCCTTCACGTCGGCCATGAAGACCGGGACGCCCGCCTGCGAGAAGCCCTCGGCCATCACCTTGAGGGTGACGGTCTTGCCGGTGCCCGAGGCGCCGGCGATAAGGCCGTGGCGGTTGGCTTGGTTGAGCAGCAGGTAGCAGGGGTTGTCGCCCTGGGCCATCCAGATCTTGTCGTCTTGAAGCATCGCATCCTCCTTGAGGGGAAATTGGCCGTAAGCCCCCTCATTCTACCAGGGGCTTTACGGCGGGCGCGTGCTTCTCGGCAGGCGAGAACGTGCGGTTGAGCATGCGGGGGACGGCCGTGGCGCGCAACGGTCGCCGATTGCTGCGCGCGGCGGCTGTTGCCGGGGGGCGAACCTGTCCCTCGCTACAGCAAAATAAACCTGTCACCAGCGGCAGCAGCGGGGGACAGGTTGCTTGCCTGCCACCAATGACTGTCACCCGTGGCGGGCGGCGGCTCGCGCCTGCACCTGGTGACAGGTTTATCGTGCAGCACGAGGGGACAGGTTGCTGTCGCGCATGGCGGGTTGCCCGCTTGCGGCTCCTGGACTGGCGCCCGCTGCCCGCAGGTACCGACGTGTCCGTCCCACGGCGCAGCAAAATAAACCTGTCACCAGGTGCTGCCGCTGGTGACAGGTTTGCTGTGCTGCAATATGGGACAGGTTGCGGGCGGCGGTCGGTTACGCGCGGGCGACGCGACGACGGTGGATCAGCACGTAGACGCCCCAAATGACGAGGCCGCACACGACGATGAGGGCGCCCAGCTTGGCGTCGTCGGCCATCTGCGCGGCGTCGGCGAGCTCGACGAACGACTCGCCCTCGATCACGCTGGCGATGCCGTCGACGCACCACATAAGAGCTGCGCCCGCGTACATAAGGGCGAGCACGCCGAGGTGAAGATCGGCGTGCTCGCTGCGGGCCGCGTACCAGGCGCCGGCGGCAAGGGCGGCCGCCACGGCGGTGATGATAAGCGTCACGGAATTAAGCCTCCGCAGAAGCGATGGCGCGGCGGGCGCTCATCTTGGCGGCGTAGTCGGCAACGGCGCAGCCGGCAAACCAAGCGCAGGTCACAAGGGCAGCCATGCCGACGCCCACGGTAGCCATCTCGCGCAGCATGACGGCGGTCTCGGCCGCGCTGTTCATCGCGGTGAGGAACGGGAAGACGAAGCTGACCTCGCCGTGCCAGATGTGCTCGACGCACAGCAGCGCGGCGCCGCCGGCGAGCATGGTCTGCAGCCAGCCGAGCTTGGTCGTCATGCAGTAGCCGTTCTCGGCGACGCTGGTGAGCTGGTTGCCCTGCTCATCGACGACGCCCTGCTCGACCTCGTGCTTCTTGACGTGGGCTCGAATGCCGGTAACGGCGACGGCCTCGGCGCCGCCAACGATGAAGCAAGCCATGGTTTACCTCCTTGAAGGCGCGTGCGCGCCACCGAATGATGTCTCTGCTTTGCGATTGTAACAGGCGACCAACACGCGTTTGTCTCATAGAATGGCTTTTACTGGTCCGAAATGCGCACGTGACCGCCCGGTCGCGCGAGAGGTGGGAAGCCGAAATGAAGTACACGGTCGTCGCCGTGGGCAAGCTCAAGGAGAAGTTCTGGGTCGCGGCGTGCGCGGAGTACGTCAAGCGGCTTGGGGCCTACGGCAAGGTCGAGGTGCGCGAGATCGCCGACATCGACCCTGCGCGCGCCGGCGGCGTGGAAGCGGCGCGTCGGCGCGAGGGGCAGGGGATCCTCTCCGCCATCGGCGACCGGTCGCACGTGATCCTGCTGGCCATCGAGGGCAAGGAGCGCTCGAGCGAGGACTTCTCGCGGCGCCTGGACGCCCTCGCGCTCGGCGGCAAGAGCGACATCGTGTTCGTCATCGGCGGCTCGGACGGCGTTTCCGACGAGGTGCGCGCCCGCGCGAACGAGACCCTCTCGTTCGGCCCCATCACCCTGCCGCACAACCTCGCGCGCGTCGTGCTGCTCGAGCAGGTGTACCGCGCATGCAAGATTTCGCGTGGTGAGCCCTATCACAAGTAGTTTTAGCTGCGCGTTTTTGGTAGGGTAGTACGGCTAATTTGAATCTACGCGCGCAGGCCCGTCGGGCCGCGCGCCAACGAAAGCAGGTAAAACATGGCACTCGCCGGACGTCAGATCAGGCAGCTCCGCAGCCTCGCGCACCACCTCGAGCCCGTCGTCATCGTGGGCAAGTCTTGCGTTACCGAGAACACCGTTGAGCAGGCCAACGAGTACATCGAGAAGCACGAGCTCATCAAGTGCTCCGTGCTGGACACCTGCGCCCAGACCCCGCGCGAGGCCGCCGAGGACCTCGCCGAGGCGCTCGGCGCCGAGGTCGTGCAGGTCATCGGCCGCAAGTTCACGCTGTATCGCGAGACCTCCCGCGAGGGCGTCGAGAAGATTCAGCTCGACTAGGCGCGTTGCGCAAAAGAGCCTGATTGGATACTACGAAGTCAGATGATTCCTTGGCCGTTGAGCTGCGGCGAGACGAGCGCGGCCTTGCGCTCGTGGGCGACGGCATGGAGCTGCGCGGGGATTTCTCGCGCATGCTTCCGCGCCTGAAGCAAGGCCGTCTTCAGCAAGAGCTGCTCGTCCGCGCCGCAAAGATCAAGGGCGTCGAGGAGCGCACGGCCGTGGACTGCACGGCTGGGCTGGGGGAGGACTCCCTGCTGCTCGCGGCCGCTGGCTTCGAGGTCACTCTCTTCGAGCGCGACGAGACCATCGCCGCGCTGCTCGCCGACGCGTTGGAGCGCGCGGCCGCAGATCCCGCGCTCGCGGCCATCGTCGCCCGCATGCACTTCGTGCCCGGCGACTCCATCGAGGGCCTCGCCGCGCTCGGCTTTGCACCAGATGTGGTTTATCTCGACCCGATGTTTCCCGCGCGCACCAAATCCGCCGCGGTAAAGAAGAAGTTTCAGCTGCTTCACCACCTCGAGCAGCCCTGTGAGCAAGAAGAAGCGCTGGTCAAAGCCGCTCTTGCCGTCCATCCCCGCAAGGTCGTCATCAAGCGCCCCGCCAAGGGCCCTCACCTCGCCGGTCAAAAACCCAGCTACTCGATCGCCGGCAAGTCCGTCCGCTACGACGTCCTCGTATAAGACGAAGGGACTGTCCCTTCGTCTTATTTTTTGTGCGTGAGGTGCCAGCCGGAGCAGTAGGAGCATTCGTAGCAGGTGAGGTCGCGCGAGCCGTGGCGCTTGCAGCTGCGGATGGCGTCCTCGGCCTCGGCGCGTGTGGCGTAGCGCTTCTTGCGGTCGCAGGCGCGGTAGCGCAGGTGCTCGTCGCGGCGGGCGGCCTCGCGAGAAAAGGCGTCGGATGCGGAGCTTGGACCGCTTCCTAGCTGTGACTCAAACGCTGCCCGTCGCGCCGCGCGGGCGGATCTTTTCTTGCTACCCATATTACGCCCCCTTCCCGAGTGGCCGTATTGTCCAAGGGCTCATTGTGCCTATGAGTTGCGCACGCGATTGGCCCACCTGAGCCAAACCAGAAAATTTCAAGAATCGTTCGGCTCGTCTACCTGCGCTTACGCAAATGCCGTTCGCCGAAAGGTTGCCACGGCAACTTTCTCGCCAGCAAAAAAGTTCACTCTATGCAACTCTTGTGTTAGTTAGTCCAAGCTAACTAATGCCCGGAGTTGGGGGAGGCGCTTCGCGGCATTAGGACTATCCCTGCAACTGCCGTCTCCCAAGGAAAGGAGGTTCTCGTGAAGGAGAACCTGACGCGCCGCGACTTCGTCAAAGTCGCCGGCGCCGCTGCACTGACGTTTGCGTCTATGCCCACCGCAGCTTTTGCTGCCGAGGATATGGCTATCGCCACCGAAGCGCCTGTGGTCGCCGCCGATGCTGGCGATGCGACGTATACCGTGACAGCGAATATCTATGTTGCGGCTTCGGATTCGCCGATTCGCAAGAACGCTTATGTGACCAATGACGGCAACCCGCCCGCCGATAAGCCGACGTCTCCGGTCTCCAACAACGCGACGCTCGTTGTTAAGAGCAGCGGGAAAAGGCTGCTGACGGTCCCTGTTGTAAACACCACTTTTGGCGTGATCTCGTTCGCCTCTTCTTCGACCGACGGGAGCGTTACTGTCACTGAGACGTCGACCACTGACTGGGGCACGAAGTGGGGCGGCGACCTAACCCGTATTGATTCAATCACTTTTGATGTGACGAACTTTACGACTGATGGCACCACTATCGCTACGTTCAGCCCGTGTGCAGAGTTTGCCGACTTCCTTCTATATGTCGGCTCTAAGTCATGGGACCTGCATCTCGTCGCCGATTGCTCTGCCGCAAGCGCTTAATTCGTAGAAAGACAACCTTATGAAAATTATGAATTGCCACGCGAATGAACGGAACGTCATTCTTAAACGTCTTCTGGCTGTCGTTCTTGCGTTCGCCACGTGTTTTACGTTTATCCCGTCCGGTATTGCGTGCGCTGCGACTGACTCCGACTCTTCCGGCTCTGAATCATCGCTGAGCAAGGAACTTGATGCGGGAACCTACACGGTATCTGCCAACGTCTCGATGCTTACGCCGCTCGGCATCACTGCTTATGCTACCAATCCGCAGAATCCCCTGGGTATTGGCACCAACGGTATTCCTTCGGCCCCGGTAAAGGACAATGCTGAGCTTGTGGTTTCCGAGGATGGTACGAGGACGTTGACCTTTGAGCTGGTGAATCCCGTGTTCACCGTCCAGGATTTTTCCGATGGCGACAACGTGACCGTTGTATCAAAGGAGCGGGTGGACATCGAGGAGGATACTACCGACTCGAGCTATATTGAGGAGGTCCACGAGGCTGGCTACACCACTCGCGTATCGAGTGTCGTCGTGACGCTCGGCGATTGGGGCGGTACGTACGAGTTTAAGGATTGCAGCGAGTTCGCTACAGCGCTGCGTGCTACCGAAGAGCTGTCCTATGGTAAGTTCAACATCCCTCTTAAGCTGACGGTTGACTATGCAAATGCTGTACGTCATGTTGACGGTTCCTTCGATAAAACTTTTGTCGACGAGATCACGGGCGTGGAGCTTGCAGTGGAGGCCGAGGAGACCTCCGCTGTGATTGATGAACTGCGAGTCTCCGAATTTAAGGTTTCGGATGTCGCCGCGCAGGATAAGGACGCGATCGGTCAAGCTCTATCCGCAAAGTACAAAACCACTCCGGCCTACAAGGCATATGATCTCTCCTTGATTGCCAACGGTAACGTCATTTCCACGGATGACAAGGTGAAACTCACCGCGTCATTTACTGGAGAGTATTCGAATCTGTATCTGCTTAAGAACGGTACGCTCACCAGCTTGACTGGTTCAAGTGCTGACGGCGAGACCTCTGCTGAGTTGAAGCTCGGTACCGTCATCTGCGTTGAATCCGAAGGTGCCGACGCCTGGGAGTGGAGTCACACCTACACCGATTCAACTACGGGCGCGTCGATCACCTATGCAACTGACACGAGCGTAGACGATGTTGTTTTGAATGGCCATGCCACTGGTGACGGCGCTTGGGTCCTGGATTGGTACAACGATTATTGTTCTGCCAAAACTACGCTAAACACCGATGCAGATTCTCTTGCCAAGTATTCCAGTGTCATCGACCTGTCTGATATGGACGATTGTCAGGTCGATGCCGTATGGGCTGTTTCCATTGATTGTGCTAACCAGGATTTCCCAACTGGACTTGGCATGAGCGTTGGCGAGGGGCACAACTGTCTGAAGGCAACGCTCCCTATTAGTAATGATTTGACGGATTTGTACATCGTTTCAGGAACCGTTGGATCGCTGACCTCGGCGACGAAGGTGGCTTCGTCGGTCTCAAGGGGCTACGAGACGATTGACCTGATTTCCTCTACGACAAGCCCGGCGACAAGTTCGGTACCGTTCCACAATGCGGTTACTGGTTGCAATGTTTTGGGCGAAGCGCTGGCCGATGATGCCGAGGTTGCGTATATCGTCGTGGTGAGCAAAAAGACGACTTCCGTGGATAAGCCGGTTGCCGCTTCTGGTCTTGTTTATACCGGCAAGGAGCAAGTCGGTGTTGCCTCCGGCGAGGGCTATACCCTGTCGGGTGATGCCCGTGCTACCGAAGCCGGTGTCTACGAGGTGATCGCCACCCTCAAGAAGGGCTATGTGTGGTCCGACGGAACGACTGATCCGGTTACCCTTTCCTACATCATCTCCCCGAAGAAGGACGACGCCGTCACGAGGGTCGACGTCTACCGCGTGTACAACCCCTACACCGGCGAGCACCACTACACCAGCTCGGCCCTCGAGCGCGACGCGTGCGTGGCCGCCGGCTGGAACGACGAGGGCGTGGCCTGGGTCGCGCCGTCGAAGTCCTCCGACCCGGTCTACCGCGTGTACAACCCCTACACGGGCGACCACCACTACACCATGTCGGCCGCCGAGCGCGACGCGTGCGTGGCCGCCGGCTGGAGCGACGAGGGCACCGGCTGGTACTCCGCCGACAGCTCCACCGGCGCCAAGGTCTACCGCGGCTACAACCCCTACGCCACGGTGGGCATCCACCACTACACCACCAGCGAGGTCGAGATCCGGAACATGGTCGACGCCGGCTGGAGTGACGAGGGCACCGGCTGGTACAGCCTGAAGTAGGCCCCGCGACTTTCCCTCGTGCGTGACCGCGCTGTTCCGAAGCCCCCGGCCCGTCTCCTTCCCGGAGGCGCGCCGGGGGCTATTGCATGGGCAAAGGGGCTGTCCCTTTGCCCGCTTTTCATGAGAGGAAAATTTTTGGGATGCGCGCAAGCCGCCTACCTGCGGGTTTTTGAGAGCAAAGTTAACTGAGGTTGCCATGGCAACTTTCTCAAAGACAAAAAAGTTCACTTGGTGTAACTCTAGTGTTAGTTACCTATGTCTAACTACTGAGTTGGACTCGATGAGAGAGTGAACCATGAGGAATCGTTACCCGAACGTTGTGAGAAAGTCCCTGGCCGGGCTGCTTTCGTTCGCGCTCGTCGCTTCGTCGGTCCCGGCGTCTGCGATCGCGGCCGAGCTGGTGGAGAACGGCGCCGCAGCCGAGGTCGCGCTGGTTGCAGAGCCGGCCGCCGAGGAAGCGGCTGCCGAGCCCGCCGCCGAGGAGCCCAAGGCCGTCGAGGCGTCGGCCGCCTCAGAGCAAACTGTCGAGGACGCCGCCGACGAGAGCGGCGAGCAGACCGTCTCCGAGCAGGAGACGAGCAATGCCAAGTCCGAGGACGCCGCCGAGAAGGTCGACCTTCTTGCCGCGTCCGGCCTTGAGGGCGCCACGTCCGTCGCCGCCCCCGCCAGCAGCGCGCAGCTCTCCGACGGCACCTACAGCGTGACCGCCAACCTGTGCGTTCCCGGGTCGCTCGACCCGGCCGTTCCCGGGCTCACGGCTTACCTGACCAACGCCGCCAACCCGTACGGCGTGGGCGGCACCGAGACGGGCGCTCCCGGCAGCCCCGTGTACAGCAACGCGACCTTGACCGTTAAGGGCGGCGTCGCCACGCTCTCGCTCAAGCTGGCCAACCCCGCCTTCACGCTGCAGGGCATCGGCGGCTCGTCGAACGCCTCCGTGGTTTCTTCCGATTGGGACGGCGTCGTGTACACGGCGCCCGACGGCAGCGCGTCGCGCACCGGCAGGATCGTCTCGCTCGAGGTCGAGCTGGGCGACTGGTCCGGCACCTACGGTTTCAGCGGCTGCACCGAGTTCGTGAGCGCCCTTGCGCAGGAGTGGGGCGTCGACCTCACGCTTTCCGTCGACCTGGCGAGCGCCGTCAAGCTTTCCGGCGACGAGGCCCAGGGTCCGCAGGATGCGAGCGATGCGGACGATGCGCCCGCTGCCTCTGACTCCGTGAGCGGCGACGGGCCTGCTACCG
>CAVDQW010000125.1:0-5392 GCA_963610995.1 bacterium
CTCGGGACTCAAGCTCGACGGCCCCTTCGGACACGAGCAGCTTGAGCAGGGAGCTTGGATATCCCTCGGCTATCGCCGCAGAGGTCGTGATGCGGCCGCCACGCTCACCCATGAGCGACAGCAGCTCCTCCTTCTTCAGGGTCATGGTCTTCACCGTCCTCCCCGCGAATCAAATCATGGTAAGTTAATTTACACATACTGGACTTAATGTTTTGTGTGTACTTTAACATTTTCTAGAGGAAATCAGCGCACGCTGATCTGGATACGCATGTCTTTACAAGAAAGAAGTCGCACACCTGCTTGGGCAGCTCGGGGTTTGTGAGCCGCCTGTGGTCACGTCTGGAGTCGCGCTGCAGGATGTCGCGGACGACCACCGTGTCGTAGAGCGACTTGCAGTAGGCGGCGTGTTCGCCGGAGCCGGGCTCGCTTAGGGCGAGGTAGGGCAGTCCGCCGAACCTTCAGTACGGCTTTAGCATGCCCTCCACGGTTGCAAGCGAACCGTTCGCGAGCTCTAGCAGGTCGGCGCCGGCGGCGGCGCTCGAGGCGGGCGACGCGCCTTGGAAGTCAAGGTACTCGGAGAAGGTCAGCGGCAGCATTTCGACCTCCACGTAGCGGCCGGAGAGCAGCGCGGACTTGCCGCATCTCCGGACGCCGGTCACCACCTTGATGAGGTCCTTGCCCCTGAATGCCATCAGCTGGTCGAGGTACTTCTGCTTAATTATCATGTTGGCTCCGATGTGAAAAACTTGCATCGAGTGAGAATTTTTTACGTCAGAGCGCGTGTTCGACACTTTTCCGATGCGGGCGGCTGCTGCATACGAGCCGATACCACCGCTGGCGCCCGCGGCAATAGCCCTTTGCGAGGGAGGCCCAAACGGCCTTCCTCGTTTTTATTTGCTTGCATCATTTAATGTGCTTGAAAGAATGCTGATGAGCACAAGATGGCTTTGCCTTGGAGTAAAACCTGACAAACGAAAAGAGGGAGGGACCCGTGGCACTGATTTTCATCATCGAGGACGATGCGCCTTTGCGCGAGGGGCTCGTGCGCTTGCTGGATCTTCACGGCCATGAATGCGTCTGCTGCGAATCGTTTCCCGATGCCGCAGACGAGGCGCTGGCGGCCGATGCCGACTGCGTCCTGCTCGACCTCTCGCTCCCCGGCGCCTTCGGGCACCAAATCTGCCGCGACATCCGTCGCGACAGCGACGTCCCCGTGATCGTGGTCACGTCCTCCGACAGCGAGTTCGACGAGGTCCTGAGCCTTGATGTGGGAGCCGACGATTACGTGACCAAGCCCTACCGCCCCGCCGCGCTGCTTGCCCGCATCGAGCGAGCGCTTGCGCGCAGGCAGGATGCGGAAGCTACGACCTCGAAGGCTCTCGAAGTCGGCGGCGTCTCGCTTGACCCTTCGCGCGGCGAGGTTTCGTTTGGAAACGAAACCTGCGAGCTCACGCGCAACGAGCTGCGCATCCTTCATGTGCTCATGCAAAGCGCGGGCGAGGTCATCACGCGCGCCGAGCTCATGGAGGAGCTTTGGCAGACCGATTCCTTCGTGGACGACAACACGCTCACGGTGAACATCAACCGCCTGCGCCGCAGCCTCGAGAACATCGGCGTGCCGGGCGGCTTTGTCGAGACCAAGCGCGGACAAGGCTACTTGGTGCGCCCATGAGCGGGCCAAGATGGAGCTTCGCGGCCTTCGCCCGCGACCGCGCCCCGCTGACCGCCGTTGCCCTTCTCTGCATCGGGGCCACGGCGTTCGTGCTCGACGCGACGCAAGCAACAACGGGGACTATCGCGCTTGTAACCGTCCTGCTGCTTGCAGGCCTCACCGTCGCGCTCTTGATCGCATATCACCGCGACGCGTGCTTCTGGCGCCAACTCGCCGATTTCTCGGACGACCCCGCCTCCGCGCGCGTCATCTCGTCGCTCCTCTGCGACGCCCGCACGCTCGAAGCCTGGCTCGCTTGCGAAGCGTTGCGGGCGCAGGGCGCCGCCGCCACCGACGAGGTCAACGCCATTCGCGACGATGCGAGCGCCCATCGGCGCTACACCGAGCTCTGGGTGCACCAAGCCAAGGCGGCTGTGGCCGCGCTGCAACTCGAGCTCGCCCCGCTGCACGGCGCCGATGCCGATTCCGCGCGGGCCGAGCTCACGCGCATCGAGGCACAGATCGAGCAGGCCCTGTACTGCTCTCGCGCCCAAACAGTGAGCAACGACTACCTTATCCGCGAGGTCAAGCTCATCGACGTTGTCAACGCCGCAGTGCGAAAGCAGGCGCGACGCATGATCCGCGCAGGGGTTGCGCCCCAGGTTGAAATCGATGAGCGGGCCAGTGTCCTTACCGACGAGAAGTGGCTGGTGTTCATCCTGGGCCAGATCATGGACAACTCCATCAAGTACGGCGCGCGACGCATAGCGTTCTCACTGGAGATCAGCGACGCGAACACCGCGGACGGATGCACTTGGCTGCGCGTTTCAGACGACGGCGACGGCATCCCCGCCGCCGATGCGCCACGCGTGTTCGAGCGCGGCTTCACGGGGAAGGCCGGACGCACGCACCATCCCGCCACGGGCATGGGCCTCTACCTGGTGGCCTGCGCCTGCCGCGACCTGGGGCTCGGCATCGAGCTCGAAAGCGAGGAAGGAGCGGGCACTGCGATCAGCATCGGCTTTCCGCAGGATCGGCGGCGATTGGAGCTTGTCGCCGCGAAGCGGGCTGAAGCAGGCCCGACTGGCTCGCCTGAGCAGGCGGAACCGGCGGCGAACCTTACGCAAACGTAAGGTTCGGGTAAGGCAAATCGATGGATGACGGCGCGCGAAAGCTGGACGATGGGGACAACATCCACTGCAATGAAAGGGCCCGAGCATGAATGCTGTTCGCATCAATCCCCTTGCAACGCCCGCACCCGCCGGCGCGCAGGGCGGCGCGCTTCTGCGCGTGGCCGACGTCGAGAAGGTCTACGGCTCGCGTGGAGCCGTGACGCATGCCCTCGCAGGCGTGAGCTTTTCCATCGAGGCCGGCGAGTTCGTGGCCGTCATGGGGCCTTCGGGCTCCGGCAAGAGCACGCTGCTCAACTGCATCGCGACGATCGACCAGGTCAGCGGCGGGCACATCGTCCTCAATGGACGCGATATCACCAAGCTGCGCGGTCGCGAGCTTTCCCGCTTCCGCCGCGAGAGCCTGGGCTTCATCTTCCAGGACGCCAACCTGCTCGATACCCTCACGGGGTTCGAGAATATCGCCCTCGCCCTCACCATCAAGGGCGTATCCGCAGGCCAAGTTCGCGAGAGGGTCGACCGCGTCTCAAAGCTCCTTGGCGTCGAGGACGTGCTGGACAAGCACCCTAACCAGATGTCGGGCGGCCAGCGTCAGCGCGTGGCCGCCGCGCGAGCCATCGTCGGCGATCCCAGGCTCGTGCTCGCTGACGAGCCAACGGGTGCGCTCGACTCCCGCAACACCGCGGTCCTGCTCGAGACCCTCGAAGTCCTCAACGCAAAGCTCGGCAGTACCATCGTCATGGTCACGCACGACGCCTTCGCCGCCTCGCATGCGGGGCGCGTGCTCTTCATAAAGGACGGCAAGCTCTTCAGCGAGGTGCGACGCGGCGGCGGCTCGCGCGAGGACTTCTACACGCGCATCCTCGAGGTCCAGGCGTTTCTCGGCGGGCGTGCCGGCTCGGTCGCGCCCCGCCCCGCGCGTTAGGGGGCTGCCATGCTTGTGAAGCTCGCCTTGCGCAACGTGCGCCGCAGCGCGCGCGAATACGCCATCTATTTCGTCACGCTCGTCCTGGGCGTCGCCGTCTTCTACGCTTTCAACGCCATCGGCGACTCGTCTGCGCTCTTCGAAGCCAAGGAGACCGGTGAAGAGGTGCTGGCCAGCGGCGGCCCCGACGTCTTCGGCCCCATCTCGCAGCTCATCTCCATGTTCAGCGTGGTCGTGGCCGTGGTGCTGGGGCTGCTCGTCCTATACGCCAACCGCTTCGTCGTGCGCGCCAGGAAGCGCGAGTTCGGCACCTATCTCCTGCTCGGCATGACGGCGCCGCAGGTCTGCGCTGTCGTCCTCATGGAGACGCTCTCGGTCGGCGCCATCTCGCTCGTCTGCGGGCTTGCCTTGGGCATCGGTGTGAGCCAGGGGCTCTCGTTCGCGGCGGCCGCGCTGCTCAAGATGAGCATCGCCAACTACCAGATCATCTTCAGCGTGGGCTCGGCCGCAGCCACGCTGGCAACCTTCGCGGCGATCTTCCTGGTCACCGCCGCCTTCAATGCGCTGCAGATCGGCCGCTGCCGAATCATCACCCTGCTCAATTCCCGCTCGACAGGCGAGCGCATGGCGCTGCGCCGCCCCGTCTTCTGCGTGGTCGGGTTCGCGCTGGCCATAGCGATTCTCGCCCTCGCCTACTGCTCGTTCGCCGCATGCGGCATGAACTTTGCGAGCGACGAGTTCCTCCGGGCCACGGCCCTTATGCTCGTAGGCACCCTCCTCCTGTTCTGGTCGGGCTCGGGCTTCGTCGTCCTCGTACTCTCGCGCTCCGACAGCGTTTACCTGCGGGGCCTTCGCATGTTCACGGTGCGTCAGGTCGCCCATAAGGCGAACACCGCCTTCGTCTCGCTGTGGGCCGTATGCGTGCTGCTCTTCATCGCCATCGCCACGTTCGCCTGCGGCTCCGGCCTCGCGAGCCTCTACTCGGGCGACATGAGCGAGTCTGCACCATACGATGCCTCGCTCATCGGCTTCACGCAGTTCCCCGAGGACTCCCCAAGTCGCGAAGCCTATCAAGAAAACGACGGCGACTCCCTTGCCTGGATGAAGGAGAACTGCTCCAGCTGGAGCGAGCTCGTAAAAACCGCCGCTCAGATCGACTATTGGGATGCCGAGCGCATGACCTACGGCGAACTCGAGAAGGCCCTCGGCATCTCGTCGGGCTCCGGCATCGACTCCTCCTTCGCGAACAACCCCGTGCAGTTCGTGGGCGTCTCGCAGTACAACGGGGTCGCCCGTCTCATCGGCGCGCAGGAGATCGACATGGCGGATGACGAGTACGCCGTCTGCAACAACGTGAACAACCTTTCCGCGTTTTCCGAAGCGCTCGCCTCGAGCGAGAGGGGCATCGACATGCTGGGCTCGCATCTGAAGGCTTCCGGCGCGCTCGTTTCGGCGCAGCTCGTAGACGATGAGGTTGCCTACTCGACCGCCGTCCTCGTCGTGCCTGACGGTATCGTGCGAACGGCGCACGCAGAGGGCCTGTGCCCGAGCCAGTGCACCGTGGACGTCATGTACCGCGACGAGCTTTCGCAGGCTGTGGCCACCGCGCAGCTCGGGGAGGAATGCAAGCAGGCGAGAGAAAGCGGGTCCGTCTGGCCCTATTCGTTCGCGTCCGACCCCGAGACG
>CAVDQW010000126.1:0-8070 GCA_963610995.1 bacterium
GATGCAGTCCACCCTCGAGGAGGCTGCCGACGACATCGACGACGAGCGCGAGCTCATGGGCGATGACTTCGACGAGGATGTGGCCGGCGACGCGGCCGATGGCTCCGTGGGCGATGCGGGCGGCAATATCGCAAACGAAGGCCTTGTGGATGCCGCAGGTGATGCCGATGAGTGATGAGCTCTACCCGATGCGCCTGCAGCGCTTCCTTGCCCGCGCCGGCGTCGCGAGCCGCCGCGGCTCCGAGCGCCTCATGACCGAGGGCCGCGTCCGCGTCAACGGCGAGGTGGTCACGGAGCTCGGCAGCAAGGTCGATCCCAAGTGCGACGTCGTCACCGTCGACGGGCGCGTCTGCAGCATCCTCGCGGCGCCGTGCTACCTCATGCTGTATAAGCCCGAGGGCTATCTCACCACCATGAGCGACCCGCAAGGGCGCCATACGGTGGCCGAACTGGTCCCCACCGAGCAGTACCCCGGGCTTTACCCTGTGGGACGCCTCGATATGGACACGACGGGACTCCTTCTCTTCACGACGAACGGCAACGCGGGCCAGGATCTTCTGCACCCGAGCAGCCATGTGGACAAACACTACGTCGCCCTGGTCAACGGCACGCCGACCAAGCAGGATTTCTCGCGACTGCGCGCGGGCATCATGCTGGAGGACGGGCCCGCGAGCCCCGCGGAGCCGGAGTTCATCGATGCCCATGACCCGCTCTTCTCGGTCGTCGCCCCCAAAGGAGCCGGCAAGAACGGCGCGGGCAAGCCGAACGCCGTCGTCGGGCTCACCATCCACGAGGGCCGCAAGCACCAGGTCAAGAAGATGATGCTCGCCTGCGGCCACAAGGTCCTGCGCCTGCACCGCGACAAGTTCGGGCCGCTCACGCTCTGCGACGTGGCGCCTGGCTCATGGCGCCTCCTCAATGAAGCCGAGGTCAAGGCCATCGAATCTCTCTGTAAGAAACGCGAGGGCACGGCCTAGGACCCTGCCCGTCATCGAACCCCCAACGAAAGGATCCTCCATGATCGTCGCCATCGACGGGCCTTCGGGCTCCGGCAAGTCATCGATCGCGCGCGCCATCGCCGAGCGCTGCGACCTCACGTTCCTCGATACGGGCGCGATGTACCGCTCCGTCGCCGCCGAGTGCCTGCGCACGGGTGTCGACCCGGAGGACGCCGAGGCCGTGGCCGAGGTCGCCCGCGCCATCGACATCCGCTTCGGCACGTCCGAGGCGGGCCAGACCGTATTCGCCAACGGCCGCGACGTCACCGCCCAGATCCGCACGCCTGAGGTCGAGCTCGCCGTGTCGCCCGTCTCCGCCACGCCGGCGGTACGCGAGGTCATGGTCGCCCTTCAGCGCAAGGTGGGGGAGAGCGCCGACGTGGTGGCCGAGGGCCGAGACATCGGCACCGTCGTTTACCCTGCGGCCGACGTCAAGGTGTTCCTCACCGCGAGCCCCGAGGCGCGCGCCCGTCGTCGCGCCGTGCAGCGTTCCGGCGGAAACCTCGCCGAGAACCCCGAGGCCACGGCCGACGCCGAAGAGCAGGCAAAGATCCTCGCAGACCTTAAGCGACGCGACGACTACGACTCGAGCCGCGAGGCCTCGCCTCTTCGCCCGGCCGACGACGCGGTGACCATCGATTCCTCCGACCTCACGTTCGAGCAGGTCATCGACAAGATCTGTTCCCTCAACGCCGACCTCGCCGCCCGTCGAAAGGACGCATAAGTGGCTACCGAAGAGACCAAGACCGACGCCGCCAAGAAGGACGACGCCAAGCCCAAGGGCAAGCTCCACGCCTTCGCCGGCAACTCCTACGACGACTACTACGACTCCGCCATGTCCGACTTCCCCTGGACCGCGCGCGTGCTCATGAACATCGTCGTCGCCTGCTGCTACGCCTTCACCAAGATCGTGTGGCCGTGGAAGCTCGAGAACGCCGAGCTCCTCACCAAGGACAAGCGCGGCCGCGTCATCATCTCCAACCACGAGTCCATGGTCGACCCCGTGCTGCTGGTCGTCACCTGCTGGCGCGCGGGCATCCACCTGCGCATCGTTTACAAGAGCGAGTTCGACCGGATCAAGATCGCCCAATGGCTCTTCTCGCGCGTGGGCGGCTTCCCGGTGAACCGCGGCGCCACCGACATGAAGGTCGTCCGACGTGCCCGCGCGGCCCTGCAGCGCGGCGAGTGCCTTCTCATCTACCCCGAGGGCACGCGCGTGAAGAACGACGCCGACGCCCAGGTCCACGGCGGCTACGCTCTCATGGCGCAGCTGGCCAAGGCCCCTGTTCAGCCCACGGCGCTCGTCGGCGCCCGCTTCCTTAAGTTCCGCAGCCGCATCGTCGTGCGCGCAGGCGAGCCTATCCTCTGGTCCGACCTCGAGTCCAAGAAGCGCAAGGAGCAGGTCGCCGAGATGGAGAGCCGCGGCATGGACGCCGTCTTCCAGTTGCGCGACGAGATGCGCGCCGACTACCCCGAGCTCAAGGAGTAGCCCATGGCACGAATCGTCATCGCATCGGAGGCCGGCGCCTGCTACGGCGTCGAGCGCGCGCTCAAGATGGTCGAGGAGGCCGCCGAGACCTCCGAGGTGCCCGTCCACACGCTGGGCCCCCTCATCCACAACCCGCGCGTGGTCGGAAGCCTCGCCGAGAAGGGCGTGACCGTCGTCTCCTCGCCCGAGGAGGCCGCGGGCCATACGCTGCTTCTGCGCACCCACGGCGTGACACCCGACGAGGAAGGCCGCGCCCGCGACCTCTGCCACGAGGTCCTCGACGCCACCTGCCCCTTTGTCAAGAAGGTCCACCAGGCTGCGGCCCGCCTTGCCCGCGAGGGTTACCAGGTCGTTGTGGTGGGGGAGGCCGGGCACCCCGAGGTCGAGGCCACGCTCCCCCACGCCGAGGGGGCCGTCGTCATCGGGAACGCCGACGAGGCCGCGGTACTCCCCGAGTGCAAGAAGATCGGCGTCGTGGTGCAGACCACGCAGTCCCGCGCGAACCTCGAGGCCGTCGTCTCCGCGCTCCTCGGCCGCGCCGAGGAGGTCCGCGTCATCAACACCATCTGCGACGCCACGAGCGGACACCAGGGCGCCTGCGCGGAGCTCGCGCGCGAAGCCGACGTCATGATCGTCATCGGCGGCCGCATCTCCGCCAATACCAAGCGTCTGGCCGAGATCTCCGCCGCGCTCTGCCCCCGCACCCACCATATCGAGGGCGCCGACGAGCTCGATCCGTCTTGGTTCAACGATGCCCGGCTCATCGGCATCACCGCCGGCGCCAGCACCCCCGCCGCCCACATCGAGTCCGTGCGGTCCGCGATTCAAAAAGCGGTGCAGCTCCCCTAAACCCTGCACGAGCGCCAGTGGACCTGCCGGCGCCGGCCGGCCGACCCACGGCCCCGAGGGTCCTCGCGTCTCCTTGCTTTCGGACCTGTACGACTTACGAGCCCGACGGGCCCCGCGCCCCTTATCTCCGCGCGCAGTTCCGCACGAGCCGAAGACCACTTAATGTGGTCTTCGTGCGAGCAGGACTGTTTGAGCACGGAGATAAGGGGCGCGGGGCCCTTCTCGCAGGTAGGCATGATATTCTTATTCGGTCTGTACCGAAGCAAGGAGAACCCATGTCCAAGCCCATCGTAGCTGTGGTCGGCCGCCCCAACGTCGGCAAGTCCACGCTCGTCAACCGTATCGCGCTTTCCCGCGACGCCATCGTCCACGAGTCCCGCGGCGTGACGCGCGACCGCTCCTACCACGAGGCCGACTGGAACGGCCGCGACTTCGTCATCATCGACACCGGCGGCATCGAGTCCATCAAGTCCAAGGACGTCTTCGCCCCCGGCATCCGCGAGCAGGCCGTCCTCGCCACGCAGGAGGCCGACGTTCTCGTGTTCGTGGTCGACGGCGCCACCGGCATCACCGACGAGGACGAGGAGGTCGCGCGCATCGTCCGCAAGACCGACAAGCCCGTCTTCCTCGTCGTGAACAAGAAGGACAACCCGGCCCTCGAGCAGGAGAACCTCTGGGACTTCTACGCCCTCGGCTGCGGCGAGCCCATGCCCATCTCGGCCACGCACGGCCACGGCACGGGCGACCTGCTGGACCTCGTGGTCGAGGCCTTCCCGGAGGACGCTGAGCAGGACGAGGACGACGACATGCTGTCCATCGCCATCATCGGCCGCCCGAACGTGGGCAAGTCCTCGCTCGCCAACCGCCTGGCCAACAAGAAGCGCTCCATCGTGTCGGACGTGGCCGGAACCACGCGCGACGCCATCGACTCGATCATCGAGTGGAAGGGCCAGACCATCAAGCTGGTCGACACCGCCGGCATGCGCAAGAAGAACCAGGTCCACGAGGACGTCGAGTACTACAGCATGGTCCGCGGCCTGCAGGCCATCGACCGCGCCGACGTCGCCATGCTCGTCGTGGACGCCACCGTGGGCGTCACGGAGCAGGACCAGAAGGTCGCCGGCATGGCCATCGACCGCGGTTGCGCCCTCGTGCTGCTCATCAACAAGTGGGACCTCGTCGACACCGAGCAGAAGCGCGACGACATCGTGGCCTCCATCAACAAGCGCCTCTCGTTCGCGCCCTGGATCCCCTACGTGAACATCTCCGCGCTCACCGGCCGCGCCACCGACAAGGTGCTCGAGCTCGCCGTCCGCGCCTCCGAGGCCCGCAAGCAGCAGATCCGCACCACCGAGCTCAACCGCCTTCTCGCCGAGATCGCCGAGAGCGGCCACACCGTCTCCGACAAGGGCCGCCGCCTTAAGATGAAGTACGCCACCCAGACGGGCACCAAGCCGCCGGTGTTCTCCATCTTCTGCAACGCCCCCGACCTCGCCGACGACAACTTCCAGCGCTTCATCGAGAACCGCCTGCGCGCCAAGTTCGACCTCACCGGCACGCCGATCCGCCTCAAGTTCCGCCACAAGTCTGGCGACGGGGGCGAGCGCTAATGGCCGACGCCAACACCGTGGTGCTCATCGCCTGGACGCTGGTCATGGTCGTCCTCTCGTACGCCGTCTGCGGCATTCCGTTCGGCCTGGTCATCGCTCGCGCAATGGGCAACATCGACGTGCGCAGCACGGGTTCCGGCAACATCGGGACCACGAACGTTGCCCGCAGCGTGGGCAAGAAGGCCGCTGTCCTCACGCTCCTCTGCGATTTGGGCAAAGGCCTCGTCTGCATGCTTTTCGCCCGTTTCCTGCTCTCGGTGATGGCGTACGGCACGGTCGGGTTCGCCGCTGAGATGTCGGCGTGCGAGGGACTCGTGGCCATGTGCGCCGTCTATGCCGGCTGCATCCTGGGTCACGTCTTCAGCCCCTACCTGCACTTCCACGGCGGCAAGGGCATCGCTGTGGGCTTCGGCGCGGGGCTCGGCCTTTGGTGGCCGATCGGCCTTGGGCTGCTCGTCGTTTTCGTCCTGTTCGCCGTGCCCAGCCGCTACGTGAGCTTGGGCTCCGTCATGGCCGCGATCTCCCTGCCGTTCCAGTGCCTCGCCTGGGGCTTCCCGGCCGAGGGCGTCGGCTTCATCGTCGTGGTCGCGCTCGTCGTCGTGTGGGCTCACCGCGAGAACATCAAGAAGCTCATGCGCGGTGAGGAGCGCAAGTTCGCCTTCCACAAGAAGGAAGACGGCGTGGCCACGGCTGCAGCCGCCGAACCAAATAGCGCCGAGGCCGGCGCCACCGAAGGCTCCGCTTGCGATAAGGGCGACGAGTGAGCGTCGGCCGCACGCATAAGGCGTGCGTCGTCGGCTCGGGCTCCTGGGGCACCGCCTTCACGGGGCTCGTCGCGCCCCATGCCGACGAGGTCGTGCTCTGGTGCCGAAGCGAGGAGGTCGCGGACGGGGTCAACTCTGATCGACGCAACCCCCGCCACCTCACCGACTACGTTCTCGCCGAGAACGTGAGCGCCACATCCGACGCGAGGGCCGCCCTCGAGGGCTGCGAGCTCGTCGTTCTCGCCCTGCCGTCCGCCCACCTGAGGAGCACTTGCCGCTCAATGGCCGAGTACGTCCCCGAGGACGCTAAGGTGGTCGTGCTCACCAAGGGCATCGAGCCGACGTCTCACAAGCTGATGCTCGACGTGGCCGCAGACGAGCTCGGCAACCCTGGCCGCATGGCCGCGCTCTCCGGCCCCAACCATGCCGAGGAGATTTGCCGCCACCAGGTGTCCGCTGCCGTTATCGCCGCGAACGAACCGCAGGTCGCGGCACGTGTCCAAGAGCTTGTTGTCTCGCCTGCTTTCCGTGCTTACGTTTCCTCCGACGTCGCCGGCGTAGAGGTCTGCGGCGCCGTGAAGAACGTCGTCGCCATCGCGTGCGGCGTGGCCGCGGGAGCCGGTGCCGGCGACAACACCCTGGCCGTCCTCATGACGCGCGGCATCGCCGAGATCAGCCGCATCTCGTCGGCCCTCGGCGGCGACCCGCTCACCTCCATGGGCCTGGCCGGCATGGGGGACCTCGTGGCCACCTGTACCTCGAAGCACTCGCGCAACCGCACCTTTGGCGAGGCGCTCGTGGCGGGAGAGTCCCTCGAGCACTACGAGGCGCGCACCCGCATGGTCGTCGAGGGCGCGCGGGCCGCCATGAGCGTCCACGAGCTTGCGGTCGAGCTCGGCATCGAGGCGCCCATCACCGCGGCCGTGCATGGTGTTCTCGTTGACGGCTTGGACACCGAGGCCGCCAAGGCCGCTCTTCTTGGTAGACTTCCTCGCGAGGAGTTCTACGGATTGTCGAATCCTGGAAAGGAATAGGGATGCAGAGCCAGATCAAAATCGCGCCGTCGGTACTCTCGGCGGACTTCACCAAACTCGGGGAGGACCTGGCCGAGGTGTCCAGCGCCGACTTCATCCACTACGACGTGATGGACGGTCACTTCGTCCCCAACGTCTCCTTCGGCCTCGACATCCTCAAGGCCACCAAGCGCGCGACCGACCTGCCGGTCGACGTCCACCTCATGATCTCCAATCCCGACGAGATGCTGCCCGCCTTCATCGACGCCGGTGCCGACATCGTCACCTTCCACATGGAGGCCACCGCGCACGCCAATCGCCTCATCCAGCTGATCCACGCCGCCGGCAAGTTGGCCTCTGTCGCCATCTGCCCCGCGACTCCGGTCTGCATGCTCGAGGACGTCATCGAGGACGTCGACATGGTCCTCGTCATGACGGTGAACCCCGGCTTCGGCGGCCAAAGCTACATCGAGTCCTCCGCGGCCAAGCTCCGTCGCCTCAAGAAGCTCTGCGCGGAGCACAATGTGTCCCCGATGATCGAGGTCGACGGCGGCATCAACGACAAGACGGCGGCGCTTGTGGCCGAGGCCGGCGCCAACGTCCTCGTCGCCGGCAGCGCCGTCTTCGGCAAGGCCGACCGCGCCGAGGCCATCTCGAACATCCGCACTTCCGCCCAGAACGCTCTTCTCAAGAAGGCTTAAGCAATATGCCCAACGGTAAAACCGTATATCTCGATTACGCAGCCTCGGCCCCGATGCGCGCTTCCGCGCTGGCGGCCGAGGCCTCCTATGCCGCGTCAGAGTACGCCGACGCGAACCCGAACTCGCTCCACACGCGCGGTCGACTCGCTGCCCGCGCCCTCGACCAGGCGAGAAGCGACCTCGCACGTTGCCTCGGCGGCCGTTTCCGTCCCGCGGAGGTCACCTTTACCTCTGGCGGCACCGAGAGCAACAACCTCGCGCTCTTCGGCTTGGCCGAAGGCGCCCGCGAGCGCGATCGCAAGCGCACCCGCGTCGTGGTCTCCGCCATCGAGCACGACTCGGTGCTCGATGTGGCGCCCGCGCTGCGCAACATGGGGTTCGAGGTCGTGACCGTGCGCCCCGGGCGCGACGGCAAGGTCACCCGCGAGTCGCTCGCCGAGGTCGTCGACCAGACCTGCGCCCTCGTTTCCGTCATGTACGCGAACAACGAGACGGGCGTCATCCAGCCCGTGCCCGAGCTCGCCCGCGTCGCCCACAAGGCCGGCGCCGTTTTCCACACCGATGCCGTCCAGGCGTTCGGTCGCGTGCCGCTGGACCTGGCGGACGTAGACGCGGTCTCGGCCACGGCGCACAAGATCGGCGGGCC
>CAVDQW010000127.1:0-3618 GCA_963610995.1 bacterium
CGGGGGAACCGCAACTAGCGGTGGCCCTGCGGTTGGCGTGCGCCGCCGTCCGCTTGCAAAGGAAAAGTCGCGAGTTGGTCGCGCTGCAAAGAAAGCCTGGAGCACCAACTCGGGTGCAATTCTTTGCAGGAGAGATTGTTGTAATAAGACAGGGGGACGGTCCCTTCGTCTTATCGAATCGCGGATAAGGCGAAGGGCATGCTAAGACGCCATTCTTTATGCTGCGCCGTTCGGAGTCTCAGCTGACGACGCGGCCTTCCTCAACACCTCGGCCATCGCGTCGACGAAGCGCTGGACGTGCGGCGCGGGGTCGCGCGGGTAGGCGAGGAAGCACGGGACCTCGATCTCGCAGTCGAGCGTCACGCCGATGAACCCCGGGTGGATGCCCGACCAGGCGCCGCTCGTTATCACCGCGTCGCCGTGCTCGGCGGCGTCGTTGAACAGGGCGAAGTCGAAGCTCTGCGCGTCCACGACTTCGATGCCGCGCTCTCGCTTGAGAATGCGTCGCAGGTCGTCGGTAGCGTCGTTCGCATGGCGCAGCATGCGGATGCGCATCCCGCGCAGGTCGTCGAAGGTTAGTTTCCCGCGCGTCGCGAGCTCGCTCGCCCTCAGGACGTCGACGGAGAACGGTGTGGCGAAGATGGGCAGCAACCTGCAAAGGCCTCCCCAGCGGATCGTCGAGTAGCTGGTCTGCACCACGTCGACGGTCTCCCCGAGGCGCGTCATCACGCTCGTGCGCGGATCGTACAGGTCGCCGATGGGAACGACTTCCAGCTGCAGTTCGGGCACGAGCTCGCGGATCTTCGGCCAGAGCGCCTGGGTGTTCTTGCCGGGGGACATGAGCGAGACGCCGAGCCGCACGGGCGCGCCTTGGCCCCGCGCGCGTCGAAGCGCCGCCCCCGAGAGGTCCATGATCTGCCTCGCGTCGGCGATGAGCAGCTCGCCGGCCGCGGTGGGGGAGACGCCGCTGTGGCTGCGGGAGAAGACCTTGACGCCGAACTCCCCCTCGAAGGTCGATACCTGCTTGACCAGCGCCGGCGTCGAGATGCTCAGCCGCTCGGCCGCCCGCGTGAAGCTGCCGAGCTCCGCCGCTGCCACGATGGCATCCAGCCTGCGGTCGTACACGACATCTCCTTTCCTCTTGCATAGGACGAAGGGACTGTCCCCGTGTCTTACGCTGGCTGTGAACCTGCGGTTAACACCCTACCATCCATTCGGTAATTCCCCTACATGCGTCGCGCAAATACGATGCCAACGGCATCTATTCGCACGTAAACGATAGGAGTTAACCATGGAGAACTGGCTCAACCTCAAGGGCGACGTCTGCGCCGTCACGGGCGCGCTCGGCGGCATGGGCGTCGAGATCTGCCGCGAGTTCGCGCGCAACGGCGCCAATGTTGTGCTGCTCGACCTCGACGAGGAGAAGACCAAGGCGTCGGCTGCCGCCCTTTCCGACGAGTTCGGCATCCACGCCGAGGGCTATCGCATGGACGCCACCAACGAGGACGAGGTCCAGGCCGCCGTCGACGCCGTCATGCGCGACTTCGGCCAGGTCGACGTGCTCGTGAACACCGCCGGTATCCTGCGCTTCTCGCCGATGGAGGACCTGCCGCTCTCCGACTTCGAGGACGTCATCAAAGTCAACCTCACAGGCACCTTCATCGCCTCCCAGCGCTTTGGCCGCGAGATGATCAAGCAGGGTCGCGGCCGTCTGGTTCACATCTCCACCGCCGCCTCCTATACCCCCGAGACCTTCTCGGGCGTCTATTCCTCCACCAAGGCCGGCGTGAACATGCTCTCCAAGATGCTCGCCGCCGAGTGGGGCCCCTACGGCGTGCGCTCCAACTGCGTCTGCCCGTGCTTCGTCAAGACCCCGATGTCGGCCAACTTCTACGCGGACCCGCAGGTCGAGAAGGACCGCAGCCGCCTGATCGCGACCCGTCGCATCGGCGAGGTGACCGACATCGCCAACGCCGTCATGTTCCTGGCCTCCACCCGCTCCGACTTCACCACCGGCGCCGAGATCATGGTCGACGGCGGCTTCTCCAACATGATGGGCGACCTCACCGCCAAGCCGGGCGGCCGCCGCGCCTATGCCGAGAACTACCTCAAGAACAAGGGCGTGGCCCTCTGGACCGACGAGGCCGGCGTCAAGACCCCGACCGACCAGTAGGCCCGCCTCACCTGCAAAAGGGACTGTCCCTTTTGCAGGCGTCAGGCTCGCACCAACCAGAAAGAGTTAATCAGCATGGCAAATGAGAATTCCAACAAGGGACGTGCCGCGGTCCTCTCCGCTGCCTGCGTCACCATGTTCTTCATCAGCAACATCGCGCTCTACTCCGTTGTGAGCAAGAACCTCTGCGCGGTGTACACCGACTGGTCGAGCGCGCTCACCTGGGCGTTCCCGGTCTTCCAGACCATCATGGCCGTCACGGGCATCTTCGCCGGCCGAATCTCCGACAAGATCGGCCCGCGCAACATCGTGATCGCCGCCGCCGTCCTCTACGGCGTGGGCTGGTTCATGTGCGGCACCGTGACCGCTCCCTGGCAGTTCTACCTGTGGTTCTCCGTGGTCGCCGCCATCGGCAACGGCCTCGGCTACAACCCTGCGCTGACCACCGGCCAGAAGTGGTACATCGACAAGAAGGGCCTCGCCTCCGGTATCACCTTGGCCGCGTCCACGGCCGGCCCGGCGCTTCTCTCGCCCGTCTTCGCGTCGTTCCTCATCCCGACGTTCGGCGTCTTCACCGCGCTCAAGGTCATGGGCGTGCTCTTCCTCGTGACCATCGCGGCCTCCGCCTTCTTCCTGAAGGCCCCTGAGAAGGGCTGGCTGCCCGAGGGCTACGTTGCCCCCGCCTCCGGCGCCCACGCCGGCACCTTCGGCGACCTGACCCCCGGCGAGATGGTCCGCACCCCACGCTTCTGGGTGCTCATCGCCACGTTCGCCTTCGCGGCGACCGCCGGTACCCTGCTCGTGGGCAAGGTGGCCTCCATCGCCGCGGTCCAGCTCTTCGAGGACCCGAACTCCACGGCCGCCGTCGCCCTGGGCGGCACGGTCGTTACCGTGAACACGCTCGCGAACCTCGTCGGACGCCTTTCCTTCGGCCAGATCACCGACAAGATCGGCGGCTACAAGTCCCTGCTCGTCATGCTGGTGATCACCATCTTCGCGCTCGTGCTCATGTCCATGAGCTTCTCGGTCGCGATGTTCTTCGTGGCCCTGGCGCTGCTCGGCTTCAGCTTCGGCGCGCTGCTCGTCATCTACCCGCCGCTCACGGGCGGCGCCTTCGGCACCTCCAACCTGGGCGTCAACTACGGCATCATGTTCCTGGGCTACGCCGCCTCCACCTGGATCAGCCAGCCGATCACGGCCGTGCTGTACCACGCCGACGCCGGCAACGCAGCCTACCAGCAGTCCTTCTACGGTGCCATCGCCATCGCGGCCGTCGCCGTGGTGCTCACCGTCTACATGATGGTGTCCGACGCGAAGAAGGCCCAGGCGTAAGTGGTTTTACCTGGGGCGGGTTCGCGCCCGCCCTCCTCGCCGCTGTCTGCCGCCGCGCGCGTCGCCTCTCCTCGCGGTCCGGCCGCACCCCCCCGCTTAGGCGGCCGGGCCGC
>CAVDQW010000128.1:0-11523 GCA_963610995.1 bacterium
GACTCGCCCGCGACCTCAACGAGTGCGGAGAGGTGCTCGAGGCCGAGGGCGTGAGCCTTCTCTACCACAACCATAACTGCGAGCTTCTGCAGGTGGAGCCCGAGGTCCGCGCCTACGACGTCCTCCTCGATGCCTGCGACGAGCGGTTCGTCAATTTCGAGTTCGACTCGTACTGGCCGAGCGAGGCGGGCGCGGACGCGCTGGCTATGATGCGCTCGCTGGGGAGCCGCATGAGGCTCTGGCACATCGCTGACCGCGGCACGAGGATTTCCGGCCCCAGCATGACGCCTATCCTCAAGTCCGATTCCGTCGAGCTCGGACGCGGCAACATACCGCTCGAGGCGCTCTGCGAACAGGCACTCTCGGCGGGCGTCGAGGCCGTCGTGCTCGAGAGCCACCGCAACTGGGTGGACAAGTCCCCGCTCGCGAGCGCCGAGGCCTCCGCCGGATGGCTCCGTACCCACCTGCGCTGACCACGTCAGACAAAGGGGCTGTCCCTTTGTCCATTCCTCGTCTCATGCGACGCCCGCGGCGCAAATTGCGCCCGCGGGCGGCATTGTCGCGTTTAAAGCGCTTCAATTAGGGCATAATGTTTTTGTTTTGGGCCGGCCAACGCCGGCGAGGATTCCATTCTTTGGAGGGTTTAAGCATGGCTAACCGCTTCGTTCTCAACACCATCAGCTACCACGGCAAGGGCGCCATCCAGGAGATCCCGGGCGAGCTCCAGCGCCGCGGCTACAAGAAGGTCTTCGTCTGCTCCGACCCCGACCTCGTGAAGTTCGGCGTGACCGCCAAGGTCACCGACCTTCTCGACGCCGCCGGCATCGCCTATTCCGTGTACTCCCAGATCAAGCCCAACCCCACCGTGCAGAACGTGCTCGACGGCGTCGAGGCCTTCAAGGCGGCCGAGGCCGACTCCATCGTGACCATCGGCGGCGGCTCCTCCATGGACACCGCCAAGGCCATCGGCATCATCATCAACAACCCCGAGTTCGCCGACGTCCGCAGCCTCGAGGGCGTTGCTCCCACCAAGAACCACGCCGTCTTCACCATCGCCGTCGCCACCACCGCCGGCACCGCCGCTGAGGTCACCATCAACTACGTCATCACCGACCCCGAGAAGGTCCGCAAGTTCGTGTGCGTCGACGTGAACGACGCCCCCGAGGTCGCCGTCGTCGACCCCGACATGATGGCCACCATGCCCGCCGGCCTGACCGCCGCCACCGGCATGGACGCCCTGACCCACGCCATCGAGGGCTACACCACCAAGGGTGCCTGGGAGCTCTCCGACATGTTCCACTACGAGGCCATCAAGCTGATCTCCGAGAACCTGCGCGACTCCGTCGCCGAGGCCAAGAGCGGCCAGCCCGGAAGCGGTCGTGAGGGCATGGCCCTGGGCCAGTACGTCGCCGGCATGGGCTTCTCCAACGTCGGCCTGGGCATCGACCACGCCATGGCCCACACCCTCTCCGCTCACTACGACACCCCGCACGGCGTTGCCTGCGCCATGCTGCTGCCGATCGCCATGGAGTTCAACAAGCCCGTCGTCGCCGAGCGCCTGGCCAAGGTCGCCTGCGCCATGGGCGTTGACACCACCGGCATGAGCACCGACGAGGCCGCCGACGCCGCCATCGCCGCCGTCAAGCAGCTCTCCGAGGACGTCAACATCCCCAAGGTCTGCGACGCCATGAAGGCCGAGGACATCGAGGTTCTCGCCAAGGACGCCGTCGCCGACGCCTGCTTCCCCGGCAACCCCCGCGACGCCTCCCTCGAGGACGTCGTCGAGCTCTTCAAGAAGGTCTGCCCCGAGGCCTAGTTTTTCTCGCTGAGTTCGGCGCCAGAGCATTACGAGGCCCTCTCATCCTTTCGGATGGGAGGGCTATTTTTGCGGCCGTTGCCGTCTTGGACGGAGTGATTTCGGACGTTGCAGCTGGGAAGGGGACAGGGGGCGAGCCTTATGTTGCGGCGTGAGCTATACCCCAATGCCTCAGCGACTAGTTGTCCGAGGCCCAGTCGTAAGCGCTGCTGCTGCTGGTGGTGCCGTCCAGGTAGTCCTGCTTGCTGATCTCGGTCCAGTTCTTCACGTTCAGCTTGAGCTTGTCCTCGTGGTACCAGGTCTCGCGGCATCTCCAACAGCGGTACCAAGTACCAAACATCTGGCTTTTGAGCTCCATGCCGCAGTGCGGGCAGAGGTACTTGTCGTCGTAGCTGAAGGGCCCGCCCTTCCACCTGTAGTATTTATCGGTCGTGGTGTCGTGGTAGTAGTCGGTTCCGGCGCCCGAAACTTGCGCCATCTGCTCGTCGGTGAGGCTCTTTACCATGTTTTTCTCGGTGGTGGCGGTGGTCATGGTTGTTCCTTTCGTAAATCGGTCTGTACCTGCTGTTCATTGATGAGTACGTTAAGTTCAAAAAGACGTGATTCTTGGCGATTCTGGCTGAGGCCCGCGTAGGCAAGAGGGACGGCGCCGTATCCGCGCCATACGTTTACTTCGACGTCAGGTGTGATTGGCGTATTCCTTCTCGGACACCTCGCGCCACAGCGGGTTCTTAAGGTCTGGGACCAGCTTGTCCTCGAAATACCAGCTCTTGTTGCACATCAAACATTTAAAGGTGGTGAAGGGCCATCCGGAATCAGCCAGCGGCAATCCGCATAGGGGGCAAAGGTATTTGTTCGTCTCCTCCAGCCCGTTGTCCCAGACGTAGTATTTGCCCGCGTACTTCGAACGGTTGCTTCCGCCGTGAACGTTGTCGAGGTTCTTGTCGGGCAGGGGCATTGCGACGCGGAATTTGCTGGTGCTCATGGTGATCTCCTCATGTCTGCTCGGGCTGAGCTTCGATGAGCCCAGTGTGCGGCGGCGCACGCATCAAAAGCGCACCAATGCTGCTGCGGGATTTTTGCTTGGCGCGGGCTGTTATGCCGAGTCGCTCGCCGGATATACTTGCTGAACACAGCCTTGAGGCGTCCACGTTTGCGGGGCGGCGCCGATTTTCCATCTGTTCGAAATAGGGCGGGGGCAATTTGACATGAGCGATGTGCGCGATTACCTGGAATGGCGAGGCGACGTGACCCTTGCCGAGAGGCCGTTCAACGACGCCGATAACCTCATCATGACCTGCGTCGCCTATCTTGACCTGGGCGGCATTGTGCCGACTCCTGCCGAAGGGGGCTCGGTTGGCATGTCGGAGGCGTGCGAGGACTTCCTCGTGCGCGCCGGCGGCGAGGACATCTCCCGTTGGGTACGGTCGCTCGCGACGGTGGACGCACGCTTCGTGTCGGCGCTGGGAGCCTCGGCGCGCTTCGGCGCAGCTTCCCTTCGCGGATACGTCGACCTGGTCGACGAGGAGCGGACGCTGCAGTTCTCGGCGGTGACGTGCGACCTTTCCGACGGGCATTCCTATGTGGCCTTCCGGGGGACCGACAGCACGCTCATCGGCTGGAAAGAGGACTTCATGCTGAGCTTCCGCGTGACGTCCGCGCAGAAGGCCGCCGCGCTCTACCTGGAGTCGCAGGCGCTGCGGGCACGCGACGAGGGACGCAAGCTCTACGTGGGCGGCCATTCGAAGGGCGGGGTTCTCGCCGCCTATGCGGCGGCGGCGCTGCCCGAGGCGCTGCGGGAGGTCGTCGACAAGGTGTGGAGCGACGACGGCCCCGGTATGGCGGCCGATGCCTGCCCCGTCACGGCCCGCGAGGTCTTTGGCGAGCGGTTCGTGCACGTGGTCCCCGCCTATGACATCGTGGGCGCGCTCTTTGACGACGGCACGCCGAAGCTCGTGGTGAGAAGCGATGCCGACGGCGCCATGCAGCACGACCCGATGAGCTGGCAGGTCGACTGCCAGGGGCTTATTGAGGCGGATGGCCTGGACTCCGATTCGGTGAGACTGGCCGGCGCGCTCGCCGGTTGGCTCGACGGCATAGAGGGCGACGAACGGGAGCGCTTTACCGACGAGCTCTTCGACGTGCTGCAGGCGGGAGGGGCGACCAGGCTCGACGAGGTCATGGCGACCCCGCAGTCCATCCAGAAGGTCGCGGCGGCGCTCGGCTCGGCCGACCAGCGCACGAAGGACCTGGTATGGGAGCTCATGGGCGCCGCCGTTGGCGCGAACGTCGAGTCGGCGAAGGACGCCGCTGCGAACATTGCCGCGCAGGCCGTCGCGGGCATAACCGACGCCATCTCGGCCCTGACGTCGGGCGGCGACGGCGTGGACGAGGCGTGAGGCGGGCGTCAGATTTTCGAATGCGGTTTGATGGCCGGCGCGCGTCGGCGCAGGCGAGCGAGGCCCCCGGTAACGCGCCGTGCGGCAACCGCCGGTGCGAGGCGGCCCCGGCAACGCGCCGTGCGGCATTGGGCGGTTGACGGGCGGTGCCGTTCCTGGGCTCGGGCGACTGAGCGGATGCTGCGGGAAGGCGATTGAGCGCCCAGGCGCGAAAGCCGTTGCTGCGCGGCGGGTTGTCGGGGCGCTTCCTCGATGCGCGTCTCTCCTCCGCGATGACCGAGGGTCCGCATGGGGCGCGAACTATTCGTTTTTCGTAAAGAAACGGGGCAGGCAAGGAGAATGTCCTTGCCTGCCCCGACGTGCGGTTTATTTGCAGGAACGCTAGCCGATGACGCCGCCGACGATGGTGCCCACGATGGAGATCACGATGGCCCCGAAGAAGGCCGCGCCGAAGCTCTGGACGCTCACGCCCGCATGGAAGATATTGCGGGAGAGGTAGCTCGCCAGCTCGAGGAAGAAAGCGTTCAGGATGAGGCTGAAGATGCCTAGCGTGAGGATCTTGAGCGGCGTCGAGATGACGCCGACGATCGGCTTGATGGTGGCGTTCAGGATGCCGAGCACGAGCGCGGTGAAGATGGGCGCCGCCCACGAGCCGCCGACGGCCTCGATGCCGGGCACGATCCAGATGGCCGCCGCCGTGGCGATGGCGGTCGCGGCCCAAGAGCCGATGAATCCCATGGTTTGCTCCTTCGATAGGGGATGCTTTGCCTCATTAGAGCCTACCCATTTCGTCGTTCGCGGGTCAACGGCGGCGGCGCGGCGGGGCGTCTCGGGAACTCTTCGCGCTTTATTGCGCTAAAGTGTTCTACCGGAAACCCGGGGGCGAATCGCCCAGGAAGGATGCTCGATGACCGAGAACGAGGCACAGAGGCTCTTTGCGGCGCTGAGGTCGCTCAAGACCGACGACGAGGCGCGCGCTTTTTTGGGGGACCTGTGCACGCCGCGCGAGATAGACGACCTCTCGCAGCGCCTCGAGGTCGCGGCCATGCTTCAACAGGGCCACTCTTACGTGGACGTGAGCCGCGCCACGGGCGCCTCGTCCACCACCGTGAGCCGCGTTTCCAAGTGCCTGAACGGCGAGCGCGGCGGTTATCGCCTGGTGCTCGGCCGCATCGACGGCGAAGAGGGCCGCGAAGAGGGATGAGCACGGCGTGGCGGGGATTGTTGTCCCCAGCGCGCGCTACCATGTAAAACAGAAGACCAGTATCGAGCCGTAGAGCCCGGGAGGCGTCATGTCCCTGCGCGTCATTTCCACAATCGACGAGAGCCTAGTGCCCGCTTGTTTGCTCGAGGGGCTGCGGCAAGCCGTGGATTCGAACGGCTCCGCCGTGCTCCTTGTGCCGTCGTTCGAGCAGGGCGCGCGGGTGCAGAAGGCGCTCGCCGCGTCCGGCGGGCCCGCGCTCGGCGTGAGCGTGCGGACGCCCTCGTCCTTCGCCTCGGAGCTTTGGCAGCTCTGGGGAGACGGGCGCGGGGCGGTGGACGCGGTGACGAGGCGCCTTCTCATGCGCCGAGCCATCGAGCTCGTGCCCGAGGGGCTTCGCTGCGGTCTTTGGGAAAACCCGGGAACCATCGACACGCTGGGTCGCATGGCCAGCCGCGCATTGCCGTGGCTGCCTTATGAGCAGGACGGCGAGCCGGTTTTGGCGGACGTGCTCGAAGCGGGGCTCTCGGACGCCGAGACGGGCGGCCTTCGCGCGGTCGGGGCGTATCGCGGCCTGCTGCGCGAGAAAGGGCTCATGGAGCGCTCGGAGATGATGGCCGAGGCGCCGGGGGCTCTCGTTGCGAGCGGTGCCGCCAAGGCACCCGTCTTCGTCTGCGGGTTCTCGTCGCTTCGCCGCGCCGAGAGGGAGATGCTCTGCGGGCTTGCCCGCGCGGTCGAGGTCTCGGTCGCGGCTTATGTGCCCGAGGGGCCGGCGGGCGACGAATGCGCCCGCAGCTTGCGACAGCTCGCGGATGATGCGCAGAGGATCGGCGTGCCGTGTTCTTGCGAGAACGACGGGCGCGTGGGCGACGTTGCCCGCGCATCCGAGCTCTCGCGGCTCCTGGTCCGGCTTTACCGCTCCGGAGAGACGATCGAGTCCGAGGGGGCCGTCGAGCTGCTCCAACCCGCGGGACCTTCCGCGGAGTGGGAGCTCGTGGCGCGCCGCGTGGCGGAGCTCGCCGCCCGCGGCGCCCGGACGGTCGTCGTCTCGGCGGCGGACGCCCGAGCCGCGTGGCGCGTGCTCGCGCCCAAGCTCGCATCGCGCGGCCTCGCCGTCAAGGCGCGCCTGTCCGAGCCGTTGAGCGAGCTTCCCGCCGGGAGGGTCTTCATCGGGTACCTGCGGCAGGTGGCGCAGCTCAAGCAGCTGGCCGAGTCCTGGCCGGCCCGCGTCGCTTGCGAGGAGGGCGAGGTCGTGCGACTGGGCGACATGTCCTGGTGGACGCCGCGCGCCCTCATCGATTTCCTCATGCACGACATGGCGCGGATGCCCGCGGGCCGCGCCTGGGACCTCGACCGGTCGTGGCGCGCGAATCGCCTGCTCACACCGTCCGACGTGCTCGACCAGCTCATGAACCCGAAGAAGACCTCCGCCACCGTGGCGCGCGCCACGGCCGAGCTCATGATCGGCCGCGTGGGCTCGTGCGCGAGCAAGCTGCTGCAGCCCATGAACGGCCGCCTCGGCGCCTGCCGCGAGGACGACTGCTCCGCCACGGAGCTCGAGCGCCAGGAGACCGTGGGCGTACTGCGCGCCACCATGATGGTCGCGGGCGCCTTGGGCCAGCTGGGGATAACCGCCGCCCCCTTGGCCGACGGGGCGATCGCGTTGTCCGACCTCGTCGAGCGGGCCGTAGGTGAGCTCTCCGCCATCTCGCTCGTCGTAACGCCGGCCTTGGGCTGCGAGGACGCTGCCTGCGAGGTGCTTATCGCCGACGCTTCGTACGTTGCTGGACTGCCTGCGGCTTCCGCCGACGTGGTCGTCGCGTGCGGCCTTACCGCGACCGAGAGCCCCGTCGGCAGAAGCGACGACGTGCTCTCGGAGGTCCTCGAGTCGCTCGGCGTCGAGGCCCGCGCCGACAAGCTCTCGCAGGCCCGCGGGTCCTTCTATCGCACAATCGCCGCCGCCAAGAAGAACTTCGTCGCCGAACGCTGCGTGAACAACGCGGACGCCGAGGAGACGTTCCCCTCGGCCATGCTCTGCGAGCTCTACGGCGCCTACGGCATCCCCGGCTCCGCGAAGGCGCTGAGGATCACCGGCCTGCCGAGGGTCGAGCGACCCGAGGGGCTTCTCGCCGAGAACCTGCTGGCGACGGGCGCCGCGGCCGACGCGTCCTGCGCAGACCAGCCGGCGCAGACGGGCGTTCTCCCCGAGTCTTCCCGTCCGTTCATCCTCGTGCCGAACAACGGGCAGCGCGAGCTCCCCGGCGGCCTGCCGTCGCTCTCCGCCTCGCAGATCGAGTCGTACCTCGAGTGCCCGTACAAGTGGTTCTCGCTGCGCCGCCTGCGCCTCGACGGCATTGACTCAGGTTTTGGCGCGACCGAGCAGGGCACGTTCGTGCACCGTGTGCTCGAGCTCTCTCACCTGCGGCTTATTGACGAGGCGCTTGCGGAGGCCGATCTTGCGGGGGGTGCCCCGGACCTTGTCGCCCACCCCGAGGCGAGGGTCGCGGGCAGCCGCGTGACCTCCTCCAACGTGGAGCGCGCCAAGCAAATCGTCTCCGAGGAGTTCGAGAGCCACCTGCGCCACCAGATGCTCGCCAGGAAGCGCGTGAGCCAGAGCGACCAGCTGCTGGTGCCCCACTCCGCGGCCGACGAGGAAGAGGTCGCCCGCATGAGGGCGGACCTGCTCTCGACCATGGACTACGAGGCCGACATTCTCATCGGCTACGAGCCGCGCTTCCTCGAGTGGGGCTTCGGCGGCCCTCACGACGAGCCGGTGAGCTACGCGGGCGTCTTCCTCAACGGCAAGATCGACCGAATGGACGTCGACGGCGAGGGGCGCGCGCTCATCGTCGACTACAAGCACCGCTCGCCCTCGCGCTTCGTCGATTACGACGCCTTCAGGGGCGACTTCGACCGCGAGGCGCTGCCGCGCCATGTCCAGTCGCTCATATACGCGCAGGTCGTGCGCCGCATGCACCCGAACATCAAGCTCATGGGCGCCTTGTTCCTCTGCACGAAGGGCGACCATGCCATAGCCGGCGCCTGTGCCGAGAGCCAGGTCGATCGCGTGCTCGGGTGCATAGATAAGCCCGCCCCCGACTCGCGCCGGGACTCGATGGGCATCGCGGGCGCGAGCGGCGGCGCCGAGGAGTTCTGGGAGTACCTGGATGACGTCGAGGCAATGGTCGCCGAGAAGATCTCCGACCTGCTCGCCGGCAAGATCGAGGCGAACCCGATCGACGCTGACGCCTGCTCGTACTGCCCGGTGCTCCACTGCGAGAAGAGAATGGGGAAGAAGTAGCCCATGGCCATTGACCTTTCCACGCTGAACGACGCTCAGCGCGCCATCGCGCAGACGCTCGACAGGCCCCTCTTCGTCGAGGCGGGCGCCGGTTCGGGCAAGACCTTCACGCTCACGCGGCGCATCGCGTGGGCGCTGTCCGAGGGCTCCGCCGCCGATGGGGGAGCGTTCATCGACTCCCTCGACCAGGCGCTCATCATCACCTTCACCAATGCTGCCGCGCTCGAGATCAAGGAGCGCGTGCGCTCCACGCTGCGAGAGAACGGCCTCGAGGAGCAGGCGCTCACCGTCGACGACGCCTGGATCTCGACCATCCACGGCATGTGCTCGCGCATCCTGCGCCGGCACGCCCTCGACCTGGGGATCGACCCCGAGTTCAAGATGCTGCCCGACAACCTGCGCGACGCCTACCGCGGCATCGTCCAGGAGCAGGTCATGACCGAGCTCGGCGAAAACAAGGACGTCCGGGCCCTCTGCTCCGCTATCGGCTCCATCTTCCCCAAGGCCAAGGTCGCGGGCCGCGGGGCGGCCTCGGTGGTCGAGCTCGCGTGGGATGTGGTCGACGTGGCGCTGCGCTCCTCCCGGGGGTTCGATTCGCTCCTCTGCATGCCTTCCGAGCCCGTGGCGCCGCGCATTCCCGGCCTGCTCGACGACTATGAGGGCTTTCTCGTCGAGAAGCGGCGCGTGTGCAAGTCCGAGAAGGCCGTATCGGAGGCCGAGACGCTCGCGGAGCCGCTGCGCGCGTTCTGCGCGCTGGCGCCGGGCCAGCGGACCGAGGCCGAGGCCGCCCGCGCGCTCGCCGCGCTCGGTCGCGGCCCAAAGGCCAACAGCGCGCCCAAGGACCAGGCCAAGGAGCTCCAGGCCGCGATACGGACGCTCTCGGTCGAGGCGAAGCTCTCGAGCCTTGCCGAGCACCTGCCCACGCTCATCTCCGTGGCGAGGCTGTTCCTCGACGGCTACGACGGCCTTAAGCGGTACAACTCGTATCTGGACAACGACGACCTGATCGCCCGCTGTCTCGCCGCGCTGCGCGACCATCCCGACATCGCCCGCCGATACGCCGACCAGTTCAGGCTTGTGATGGTCGACGAGTTCCAGGACACCGACCCGCGCCAGGTCGAGCTCGTGGGCCTGCTCTCCGGCGGCGGCAAGAGGCTCTGCACGGTGGGCGACGCCCAACAGTCTATCTATCGTTTCCGCGGCGCCGACGTGCGCGTCTTCGAGGAGCGAGGGCGCAGCGTCGATGAGCGCGACCATCGCAGGCTGGACGTCAACTACCGCAGCCACGCGGACATCCTCTCGTTCGTGGACACGCTCTTCGATGACGCGGCCCCTCGCCGGGGGTTGCTGCGCAACTTCATGTCGCTTGCGCCCAACGAAGCCCGAGGCGATGGATACAAGGCCCGTGACCTGCCGCGCGTTTACGTGGAGGTGGCGCAGGCCTCTAATGCCGACAACCGCGTCGCGACCATGGCGGCGCAGGTGGCCGATCGCCTCGCCGCCTACGCGGCGGCCGGCGAGGACCCCGACGACATGGCGCTGCTCCTCGGCACCACGAGCCATGCGGCCGAATACCTCGACGCCCTGCGCGAGCGCGGGCTCAAGTGCGTCGTCACCGGCGGCTCGACGTTCTCGTCGCTCGCCGAGGTGGAGGTCGTGCGCATTCTCGTCCGAGTGATCTCGAATCCCCACGACACTAAGTACGGCCTCTTCCCCCTGCTCTCCAGCGACATGTTCCGTCTCGATGCGGAGGATTTCTGCGCCTTGGGCACCAGCTGGCAGGAGAAGGTCGAGGCCTTTGGCAAGAGGCGCATCGACGCGGGCATTCTCGAGTTCGATATGGCGCCTGGCGTGGAGCCGTCCGAGCGCCTGGTCCGGGCGCGCGACGTCTTGAACCGGGCGTTCTCCAGGCTCGGGTCGTGGGACCTCGCCGACGTGGTCGAGGCGGCGCTCGTGGAGTCGGGATGGCTGCTGCGCCTCGAGGGGCGCGGCGCCGAGGGCGCTTCCCAGGCGGCGAACCTCCTCGCCGCCGTGCGCTACCTGCGCGACCTCACGCGCGAGCTGGGACTCGGCCCCGCGCGCGCGAGCGACGAGTTCGACCGGTGGCTCTCCGTGGCCAAGGCGCACCCGGCCGTCCTCTCGGGCGGCAAGGGCGACGCCGTCCGCATCATGACCATCCACGCGTCGAAGGGCCTCGAGTTCCCCATCGTCGGCGTGGCCGAGTGCTGGGGCGGCGCGGATGTGCCCACGGGCATCCTCTCCCGCGAGCTCGATGACGGGAGCATGCTCTGCGCCCTGGCAACGTCGTCGTGCATCGGCGACGATGACGACCCGGAGCGGGGGATCGGAAAGCAGACGCTCGCCGACTTTGTCCGTGAGCTGCAGGAGGAGGGGCGCGACGCCGACGAGGCCGAGAAGGTGCGCCTGCTCTACGTCGGCGTGACCCGTGCGCGCGAGGCCTTGGTGCTCGCCGTCCCCCATGCCGGCAATCGCACGAAGGGGCTCGCCGCGGGCTCCCTCGTGGCCCTCGCCGGGGAGACCGAGCTTCCCTGTGGGGAGCGGCCTCTCGAGTTCGGCGGATCTGCCCCGGCGCGGCTGCGCGTCGTGAGCATCGAGTCCCACAAGGACGACAAGACCTACGTGACCGCCTGCTCCGGCGACTCGCTCGAGGGCTTCGACGGCGATCTCCCCGCTCGCGACGGCAAACTCTACCGCGAGAGCGACAGGGAAGAGCCGTCGTTCGCCCTCTACGACCTCGAAGAGCCTGCCGGCGAGGTGGGCTTCTGGAGCACGCGCGAGGGAACCT
>CAVDQW010000129.1:0-9448 GCA_963610995.1 bacterium
CGGTTGTCGGCATAGTCGGCAATCTCGAGGCTGGTGCAGTCGGCGGTGAGGCCGGTCTGCAGGCGCACGGCCACGCCGGGGGCGAGCTCGCGGCCGAAGTTCGTGGCGCCGTAGAGGATGATCTCGGGCTTGCGCTCGCGGGCCAGGTCGCAGATCAGGCGGGCGAAGCACTCGGCGTCGTGGTCGGCCAGGCGGTCATCGCGGCAGACCAGCACGGCGTCTGCGCCGGCGGCGATGAGCTGGGCCTCGTTGCCCTCGGGCGCGTCCGTGCCCTGTCCCAGCACCGCGGTCACGGCGCATCCGCGCGCGGCGGCGAGCTCGCGCGCCTTGCCCAGCAGCTCGAAGGCAACGCTCAGCACGGCGCCCGCGCCGTCAACCTGGCAGAACACCCAGATGCCGGAATAGGCGTCCAGGTCGGCCGCGCCCGCGGCCTCGGGCTTCTCGATAGCGATGGCGCCCACGGGGCACGCGTCCACGCAGCTGCCGCAATACACGCAGTCGCCGGTGGCCACGGCGCGGCGCCCGCGCTTCTCGCCCTCGATGCGCACGCCGCCATTGGCGCACGCGCGGACGCACCGGCCGCAGCCGACGCACTTCTCGGCATCGATCAGAAGACCAGCCATTATTCCATCCCCCTCACGATGTCGGCGAGACGGGCGGCCTGCTCGGAGGCCGTCCCCTCGATGCGTTCGCTCACGTGCTCGTGCTCGGGCACGAAGGAGCGGACCACCTGCGTGGGCGAGCCGGTAAGGCCGCAGCGCGCAGGGTCGGACCCGGCGGTCTCGGCGGTAAGGACGTCGATCGCGGCCGCCTCGCCCGCACGGACGCCCGAGATGGACGGCATGCGCAGGCAGGCCACGTCCTTGGACACGGTAATGACGCACGGCAGGCAAACGCGCACCAGCTCAGAGCCCTCGTCGGAATCGCGGCGCAGGGTCAGCGCGCCATCTTCGAGGCCCACGACCTCGCTCACGCCGGCCACGCACGGCACGTCGAAGGCGCCGCCGAGCTCGGGGCCGATCTGGGCGGTGTCGCCGTCGACGGCCATCTTGCCGCAGACGATGAGGTCGGGCATCTCGGGCAGCGCCTTGATGCCGCAGGTCAGGGCATAGGCCGTCGCCAGGGTGTCGGCGCCGGCGAAGGCGCGGTCGGAAAGGAGAAGCCCCGCGTCGGCGCCGCGGGCGACGCAGTCGCGAAGCAGGCGCTCGGTGGCCGGGATTCCCATGGAGACGCAGGTCACCCGGGTCGTCTCGCCGGCGGCCGCGCGCTCGTCCTTGAGGCGCAGCGCCACCTCGAGGGCGCTCGCGTCGAACGGGTTCACGACGGCCTGCTTGCCGTCGCGCACGATGGTGTTTGTCTTGGGGTCCATCTTGACCTCGGTCGTGGAAGGCACGGCCTTCACGCATACGACGATGTTCACCCTACTCGCCTCCCTTCTCGCCGGCAGCAGGCGCGGCAACGCCAGCCGCCTGCGCCAACGCCGCATCCAGCACGTCCTCGCCGAAGAGGTTGCCGCGCCCGAGCTGGCCCTTGGGGTCGAGCTCGGCCTTGAGGCGCGCGGACTCGGCGATATGCTCGGGCCCGTACATGGTGGCGAGGAACCCCGCCTTGATCTTGCCCACGCCGTGCTCGGCGGAGACGGCGCCGCCCATGCGGGTGACCTCGCCCGCCCAGCCGGCGAAGAGCTCGCCGCCCGCCTTGTGGTCGGCGGCGTCGCGCGGCAGGACGTTCACGTGGATGTGGTTGTTGCCGATGTGGCCCCAAGCCGCGGACTCCAGCCCCGCCTCGGCAAGCGTGCGGCGATACAACTCGAAGACGTCGTGCAGGTGCTCGTCGGGCACGGACATGTCGCTGCCCAGCTTGGTGATAGTGGGGTCGGTGCGGCGGCGCTCGTCGATGAGCATGTTGACGCTCTCGGGCACCGCGTGGCGGAAGAAGATCAGGCTCTCGCGGTCGACCTCGGTGCGCGCGACCCAGGTGGCGTCCTCGGAGCCGCCCGTGGCGGCCAGCACCTCGCCCAGGCGATAGAGCTCCGCGGTGGCCTCGTCCTCGGAGGCGCAGTCCAGCTCCACGTACACGCAGACGGCGGCCGCGGGATCGAGCTCCGGCAGCGCCGAGAAGGCCGTGGAGGCCTCGCGCTGGCGGCGCAGGATGTTAAGCGCGCCGGCGTCGAAGAACTCGATGGCGGCGGCGTGGGCGAGGGCCGGGCGAACCTTCTCGGTGAAGTCGAGTGCGGCGGCCTCGGTGGCAAAGAAGCAGCTCACGCCCCACACGACGGCGGGCGCGGGCATGAGGGCGACCTCGATCTGCGTGATGACGCCCAACGTGCCGCACGCGCCGATAAAGAGGTCGATGGCGTCCATGCCGTCGGCCACGTAATAGCCGGAGGCGTTCTTGGTTACGGGCATGACATAGGTCGGCAGGTCAAGCGTGAGCTCGCGACCGGACTCGGTGATAAGGCGCAGCGTGCGGCCGTCCGCGAACTTCTCGCCGCGCTTGAGAATGAGCAGGTCGCCGTCGGAGAGCGCAACGTGGAGCCCCGTCACGTGCGGGCGAGCGGGACCGTACTTGTAGCTGCGCGCGCCGGAGGCGTTGCAGGCCACGATGCCGCCCATGCAGGCCGAGGCCTCCGTGGGGTCCGTGGGGAAGAACTGCTCGGGCGCGGCCTCGAAGGCCTCGAGCGCGGCGAGCGACGCGTCGTCCCAGCCCGCATGGGCCAGGCTCTTGCCCGCCAGGTGCTTGCGGAGCTCGGAGAGCACGACGCCCGGCTCCATCCAGAGATGGAACGCGCCGTCCTCGTCCTGACGAAGCCCCAGGTAGCGGGTCATGCGGCTGACGTTGAGCACGTGGCCGCCGTGAGGTACCGCGCCGGCGGCGAGGCCGGTGCGCGCGCCCTGGACGGTCACGGGCGTGCCCGCGGCGTGGAGCTCGCGCAGGACGTCGCGGACCTCGTCCTCGCTCGTCGGGAAGCTGATGGTCTCCGCCTCGCCCGAGCTTCTCGACTCGTCGCGGCGGTACTCCTCGTATTCATCGGTAAAAGGCCTGATTTGGGCCATGGGCCCTCCCCTCTCGCAGGCTGACATACACGCCATGCTAGCGCGAGCCGGGGACATAAAGGTTGGCCGCAGGCCACCTCGCAACGTAAACGCAACGCCTGTTGGCCGCAGACCCCTGCCGGGCATGCGAGCGCCGGCGCAAAAGCCGCGTCAACAAGCCGCGCCCCGGCGCAGAGGTCCACAAGGCTCTGCGCCGGGGCGCGGTCGGCTCCGATGGCGGACAGGCTCTTATGCGAAGACGATCCGCACTTTCTTATCGGCGACCTCGGGCAGCTCGAGGGCGGAGCTCACCACGGGCGCGACGAAGCCCTCGTGGTCGCTCGAGACCGCGTACACCTCGTCGCAGTCGCCGAGAAGGAAGGACGCCTCGAAGCGGGAGCGGCGGGAGAGCTCGGGGTGTGCGCCGCTCGTCACCTCGAAGTTGAGCCGCGATTGGTTGATTCGCCTGCCCAGGTTGTAGGGGACGAGCGGGTCGAGCGCCACCACGCGCGCGCCCGTCTTGCCGGAGATCTCGGCGCACTTGCGCTCCGCGCGGATGTCGTCGGACCAGTAAACAGCAACGGCATTGTTAGACATTTTGATGTCCTTTCCCTTCGGAGATTTGCTTCTCAAAGGGAAAGATACCGAGGAAACCGGCCCCATAATCGAACATCGGCAACGTCGACGATTCTTATCGGCCAGACACTTTGCCACGACGCCAGCAGGTGAGAAAAAACGCCGGGGAGCCGCCGGCGCCGCCGAAAGCTCCCGCGCAGGCCCCGCCCTACCGCCAGTCCTCCAGGTCCTCGGCCTCCAGCGTGGAGAGGAGCTTCTTCGTGGGCTTCTTCTTGCCGAGCGAGACCACGCGCGTGGCGTGGTTGGCGATGGCATGCTCGAGCAGGTTGCGCACGTCGCGGGCGTTGGCGAAGTTCTCGGGCTTGTGGGCCACGCGGTACTCGATGAGCTCGCGGGCGCGCGCCGCGGCGGCGTCCGACAGCACGTACTCGCGCTTGGCCACGTTCTGCTCGAAGATGCGCATGAGCTCGTCTGCCGTGTAGTCCTCGAAGGTGATGAAGTTGGAGAAGCGCGAGCGCAGGCCGGGGTTGGAGCTCAGGAACCGCTCCATGAGGTCGGTGTAGCCCGCAACGATGACCACGAGGTCGTCGCGGTGGTCCTCCATGGCCTTGAGCAGCGTGTCCACGGCCTCCTGGCCAAAGTCGCCGTCGCCTTTGCCCACGGTGAGCGCGTAGGCCTCGTCCACGAAGAGGATCCCGCCCAAGGCCTGGTCCACGACCTCTGCCGTGCGGGTCGCGGTCTGGCCGATGTAGCCGCAGACGAGCCCCGAGCGGTCCACCTCCACGAGCTGCCCCGTGCGAAGGACCCCCAGGTACTTGTAGATCTGCGCGAGCATGCGCGCCACAGTGGTCTTGCCCGTGCCGGGGTTGCCGAGAAACACCATGTGCTTGCTCACGTCGGCGGCCGAGAGCCCCAGCGCCTCGCGCATCTTCTGCACGCGGACGAGGTTCACGAGGCTCGCGACCTGGCGCTTGACGGCGTCGAGGCCCACGAGGGAGTTGAGCTCGCCCAAAAGCTCCTCGAGCTTGGCCTGCTTCTGCTCCTCGGTCTCGTCGTCGGCCGCGGCGGGCTCGACGACCGCGTAGCCCTTCTGCGAGACGGGCCGCCAGCAGGCGTACTCGCGGATGAACTTCTCGAGGACGCCCGCGTAGGCGGTGAAGCGCGCGACCGCGGCGTCGGAGGCGTCGCGCCGGCGGCTCGCGAGCATGGTCTGGCCGAAGACCTCGAAGGCGTCGTAATAGACCATGGCCATGCGCCCGGAGTCGGCGTGGGACGGGAGCTTCTTGCCGGCGTCGGTGAGCACGAAGTACTTGAGGGACTCGGGCACGCGCGCGGCGAAGGCGTCGGAGAGCTTGGCGTGGCTGCAGATCTCGCGCTTGACCTGGTCGGTCTCGGGGCGTCCGAGACACTTGCAGATAAGGGCCGCCTCGTCGGCGTCCACGCCGGCGTCGGCGTCCGCCAGATAGATGCCGAAGAGCAGCAGGTCGTCGTCGAGCTGGTCGCGCAGGGGCTTCTTGCCGGCCGCGCCGCAGCCGGCGACGTTGGCGGCCGAGATGGCGCCGCAGATGTCGTGGGCCCGCGCGATGAGGGCGTTGAGGTCGAGCTTCTCCATATGTCGTGCCCCTTCTCGGCCGCGGCGTCGCAAACATCAAAAGTCTACCACCGCCGCCGCGAACGCCCTCGATTCGGGCGCGGACGACCAACCTGTCCCACGCTGCAGCACGATAAACCTGTCACCAGCCGCAGCACCTGGTGACAGGTTCGTTTCTCAGCGCTCGTTTTCGCCACCTGCCACGGGTGACGTCGGCCGCAAAACGCGGCCCTTACTTCTCACCTGCCGGAAACCCCGCCGACACATCGCTCTGCGAACCTTAAACAACACTTGTACCTTAGTGAAGAGAGGCGAAATGGACTTTTACCAGCGAGCCTGCGAGCTCAAGGACGAGACGGTCGCGAACCGCCGCCACATCCACACGAACGCCGAGGTGGGCCTGGACACGCCCAAGACCCGTGCCTTCGTCATGGAGAAGCTCACCGAGTACGGCCTCGAGCCGCGCGAGTGCGGCCACGGCGTGACCGCGACGCTCGGCTCCGGCTCCCCCGTCATCCTGCTTCGCGCCGACATGGACGCCCTGCCCATGCCCGAGGAGTCCGGCGAGCCCTTCGCCTGCCCGGACGGCAAGACGGCGCACGCATGCGGCCACGACTTCCACGCCGCCATGCTCCTCACCGCCGCGCGCATGCTCAAGGAGGCCGAGGGCGAGCTCAAGGGCACCGTCAAGTTCATGTTCCAGCCCGCCGAGGAGACCTTCGAGGGCGCCAAGGACATGATCGAGGCCGGAATCCTGGAGGACCCCAAGCCCGACGTTGCCCTCGCCTACCACGTCTGCGCCGGCCAGATGCCCGTCGGCATCTTCATGTACAACGACAAGAGCACCATGATGTACTCCGTCGACGGCTTCAAGATCGTGGTCCACGGCCGCGGCTCCCACGGCGCCTACCCGCAGAACTCCATCGACCCCATCAACGCCGCCGTCCACATCTACCTGGCGCTCGAGGCCATCATGGCCCGCGAGGTGGACGCCACCAAGGCCGCCATCATGACCGTCGGCCACTTCGAGGCCGGCACCGCCGCGAACATCATCCCCGACACCGCGACGCTCGAGGGCACCATCCGCGCGAACGACAAGGGCGCCCGCGAGGTCATGGTCCGTCGCATGCGCGAGGTGGCCACCAAGACCGCCGAGGCCTACGGCGCCACCGCCGAGATCATCACGCTCTCCGACGTGGCCCCGCTCATCTGCGACGGCGACCTCACCCGCGAGATCGTGGGCTACATGCAGGAGCTTCCCATCCCCGGCGCCATGCCCTACCCCGGCATCGAGGCCAGCGCCTCCGAGGACTTCGCCACCATCGCCGAGCAGATCCCGGCCGCGTTCATGTATCTCTCGGCCGGCTATACCGACGAGCGCGGCAAGTACAACGCCCACAACCCCAAGGTCCAGTTCAACGAGGACGTCTGCGACCAGGGCCCGGCCTACCTCGCCCACTGCGCCGTCCGCTGGCTCGAGAGCCACCAGGCTTAAGAGCCCCCCCACGCGAATAAGACAGGGGGACAGTCCCCTTGTCTTACCCGATAAGACGAAGGGACTGTCCCCTTGTCTTATGTGTTCGACCTTTTAGAGAGAGGAACCACCGCATGGCAGAGACCCAACAGGCGCCCCAGGTCGCCATCCCGCTGCCCAAAGGCAAGAAGAACGCCGTCCAGATCGGCTGCATCTGCATGATGCTCTCGGTCGCCATGTACGGCCTCGTCTTCTCGACGCTCACCTCCCCCATCCTCGAGCGCGTCGACGCCATGGGCTACGTCAGCCTGTTCACCATCTTCGCGAGCCTCGGCGTCTGCATCATGACCCCCATCGGCGGCAAGCTCGGCGACCTCGTCGGCCGCCGCAACATCGTCGTGATCCCGGGCATCATCTGCGCCGTCTGCGGCTGCGCCTTCGCCTTCGTGCGCTCGCTCGTCCCGCTGATGGTCCTGCGCCTGCTCATCGGGTTCGCCCAGGGCGCCTTCACCGCCGCCCCCTACATCACCGTCGGCCTCATCAACGAGCGCAAGGACGTGCCCAAGGCCATGGGCATGCTCGCCACGGCCATCGCCGTCGGCGGCTTCGGAGGCTCCATCATCGCCGGCATCCTGACCGACGCGGGCCTGCTCGAAGCGGCCATCCTCATGCCCGCCATCCCGCTGCTCGCCGGCGTCGTCCTCATCGGCACCAACCTGCCCAACATCAAGCGCGAGGGCCCCGTCCAGATCGACTGGGCCGGCATCGCCGCGCTGGTCATCGCCCTGTGCGGCATCATCCTCGCCCTCAACTTCGGCTCCACCATGGGCTGGACGAACCCCGCCATCCTCGCCGGCTTCGCCGTGGGCATCGTGGCCCTCGTCGCCCTCATCAAGGTCGAGCAGGGCGCTCCCGAGCCGCTGATCCCGCTGCGTCTCTTCGCCAACAAGCAGTACACGCTGCTGCTCATCATCGGCTTCATCTGCTACTTCTACACCACCGCCATGAACGCCTACGCGTCGGTCGGCGCCCTGAAGGTCATGGGTGCCTCCACCACCGCCGCGGGCTCCCTGCAGTTCCCGCGCACCATCCTCACCATGATCTTGCCGACCATCGCCGGCACCTGGGTCGGCAAGAGCTCCAAGAACGCCTGGAAGGCCATGGCCATCGGCACCTTCTTCGTGGCCGTCCCCATGTTCGTCATGGGCTTCACCACCGCCGCGACCCCCATCGCCGTCTACTTCGTGGCCATCACCGTCACCGGCGTCGCCGAGAGCTTCCGCGCCGTCTCCATCACCCCGACCGCGCAGGGCACCCTGCCCCCGGCCGACATGGGCGTGGGCACCTCGCTCGTCAACTTCGTGAACTCGCTGGCCAACACCGTGGCCGCCACCGTCTTCGGCGTGGCGTACAACCTGAACACCGCCTCCGACCCCACGAACGCCGCACTCATCCAGAACGGCGTCAACGCGGTCTTCATGACGGCCGCCGTCGTGACCGCCGTCGGTTTCCTGCTCGTCGTCTTCGTCATCCGACCGATGATGGAGGCCAAGGCCGCCGAGGCTTCCAAGGACGAGTAACGCGCGAAGAGAGATTCGCGCGGCAAGAATAGACCCGCACCGCTTGGCGGGGCCCGGGCGCAGCTGCCCGGGCCCCGCCTTCGCGTTTGGGCTAGGATTGGGAGCAACACGCAAACGCTAAGGAGTGACCTGCATGAAGCTATTTGCCTACGCCCTTCGCGACTACGATGAGCTGCCCTTCCTCGAGGCCCAGAGCAAGAAGCTCGGCTTCGAGTTCGGCTGGACGTCCGAGTACCCCGGCATGGAGAACGCCGAGCTCGCCCGCGGCTACGACTCGCTCTCCATCATCACGAACCCGCTCGACGCCGAGCTGCTCGCGCGCTTCCACGACCTCGGCGTGCGCGGCATCTCAACGCGAACCGTCGGCTACGACCACATCGACCTGGCGGCCGCCGAGGAGCTCGGCATCCGCGTGGCCAACGCGCCCTACCCGCCCAACGGCGTCGCCGACTACACCATCATGATGATCCTCATGGCCACGAGGAAGATGAAGCTCATCGAGGAGGCGACCCGCTACCAGGACTTCGGCCTCAAGGGCAAGATCGGCCGCCCGCTCAGCTCCTGCACCGTGGGCGTCGTGGGCACGGGCGCCATCGGCGAGGCCGTCTGCCGGCGCCTTGAGGGCTTCGGCTGCCGCATCCTGGCGAACGACCCCTACGAGAAGGAATCGCTGCGCGGCCTCGTGGAGTACACGACGCTCGACGAGCTTCTCGCCGCCTCCGACATCGTGACGCTGCACGCGCCCGGCCTGCCGCAGAACACGCACATGATCGACGCCGCCGCCTTCGCGCGCATGAAGGAGGGCGTGGTCCTCGTCAACGCCGCGCGCGGGGCCCTCATCGACACGGCCGCTCTCATCGACGCCGTGGAGTCCGGCCACGTGGGCGCCGCCGCCCTCGACACAATAGAGAACGAAGCGGGCCTCTATTACCACGACCTCAGTCGCGAGGCGCTCCCCAACCGCGACCGCGCCATGCTCATGAGCTATCCCAATGTGATCGTGACGCCGCACATGGCCTTCTACACCGACGAGGCCGTGGAGAACATGATCGCCAACAGTTGCGAGGCGCTTCTCGCCTTCAGCCGCGGCGAGGACTCGCCCTTCGAGGTGCGCACGGCGTAGGCGCAACAGCGCGGCACTTTTAACGCGCCGCCAAATAAACCGCAGGTAGACGGCGTCCCTTCTCGGCGA
>CAVDQW010000130.1:0-2308 GCA_963610995.1 bacterium
GCTCGGTGTTCTGGCCGGGGTTCTTCTCGAGGTGGATGCGGAAGAAGCCGTCGCCGGTGACCACGATCTGGTCGACCTCGCCCATCTCGACGCCGTTGACGGAGTCGCCGATGACGGCGCAGCCGACCTCGTCGCCCACGATGGCCTCCTCCACGGCGACCTTGCGGTCGAGCTCGAAGGCGGCGTCGAGGGCGGACTGGTAGGAGGCCTCGTCGGTGGCCTTGGAGACGCCGATGGACGAGCCGCCGCGGGCGGGCTTCACGAAGACCGGGAAGCCGCCGCACTCCTCGACCACGGCGGCGCACTGCTCGGCGGTGGCGCCGCGATAAAGGACCTCGCACTTGGGCGAGCGGACGCCGGCCGCGGCGGCCAGGCGGTGGCTCGCGTCCTTGTCCATGCAGACGGCGCTGGAAAGAACGCCGCAGCCCACGTAGGGCACGCCGCAGGTCTCGAGCGTGCCCTGGAGGGTGCCGTCCTCGCCGCCCTGGCCGTGCATGACGGGAAGGGCCACGTCGACGTCGAGGCGGGCAAGCTCGCCGTCGCGCACCACGAAGAAGCCACCGGCGTGGGTGCCCATGCCGGGCACGAGCACGACGCGCTCGACGTCGTGGGACTTCCAGTCGCCGGTGACGTCGGCTACGTCGCCGGTGTAGTGCAGCCACTCGCCCGCCTTCGTGATGCCGATGAGGGTGAGCTCGGCGCGGCCCGCGAGCGCGGTGATCACGTTGTCGGCGGACTTGCAGGAGATGTCGTGCTCGGTGGAGATGCCGCCGAAGAGGATCGCGATCTTGGTCATGGTTTGGCCTTTCTTGAGGGGTTCTCGGTTATGGGTTTGGGCCCTTGGCCCTTGCTTCTCAACCCATCTATGATACGGCAGCGGCGGAGCTATTCGGCCACGTAGGCGCGCTCGATCTTGCCGATGTACATGGTGTGGTAGTCGCCCGCGTCGGCTCCGGAGTAGTGGCGCGCATCGTCGTCCGAGCCCGCAGCGAATCCCTCGGGGCCGAGGTAGGCGCTGTACGCCTTGCGGCACACGAGGGTGAGGCGCGCCTCGGCGAAGGTGGTCGTGCCGTCGACGGCGACCGGCGTGAGGCCGGCCTCGGCGATCTTGTCCTCGTCGCGGCCAGAAACGCGCCCCAGGTAGGCGAGCTGCTTGCGGTACTTCTCGGGATCAAAGAAGCTCAGCGTGAACGTATCGGCCGCGTCGACGAACTCCTTGGTGTAGCGGCTCTGGCGGATGTAGCAGGTGGCGACGGGGCTGTTCCAGAGGACGCCCAGCCCTCCCCAGCTCGCGGTCATGGTGTTGTGCGACGCGGCGTCGCCCGCGGTGATGAGCATCCAGTCGTCGCCGATGGCGCTGAAGGGGTTGAGGTCCAGGGTCTTGAGGTCGACTTCTTTGAGGGTCATGGGGCGCCTTTCTACGAGAGTTGAGTTGTCGTCATCTTTTATAGCGTATGCGTCGGACAACAATACATGCTCTGGAACGCCCTGCGTGAACGTGAGGCGGGCCGTCCGGGTAGCAAGCCAGATCGCACGGTTTCTCGGCGGGACGTTGCGACTTTGGGCCGGATGGCACGGATTTCCTGCCATTCGGCCCTAAGTCGCAACACCCGGGGTCGGCTCCATGCCATTTGGCCCAAACCCGCAACACAGGGAGCGTCTCCCCATCCAACCGGGCTACTTCGCGCTTATTGGTGCCCGTCCGAACAGGCATGGGCATCGCATCGGCTGTCACCGTTCTCACGTGTGTCGTACGTCATATGATGGCCACGCGAATTGGACGCGCGGGCGCTTTTATCGCCGAGCCGCGGGTCGTGAGCGCGTTACCGCCCCTTCACCCCGGAGCCCCTTGGGGACCGCCGTGCACAAACTCGGCTGAATGTACGATTGATTTGCGATAAGCCGGGTAGCTTGGCAGTTTTGAGCTGCCGCAACAGGCAAAACGCGGCTGATTTTGACTCGCCTACTCGGCTGTTCCGGAATCAATCGTACATTCGACCGAGTTTGAACGGAAATTCGGTTGCCAGCCGCAATCGTCATGCGCGGCCCGGTCACGGGCTTGCGGCTCGTCCATGGCCTGCTGCGCGAGCTTGTACCACTGGCATAGCAGCGCGAGGGCGGGCGCGTCGGACTGCGCGAACGCGCGGCCTGCGGCCAGCTCGTCCCACTTGGCGCTCTTGAACTCGTCATTGGCGATGTTGGGCGGCTTGGCTAGCACGGAAACCTCCCCAAAAGAAAAGCCGCCCCGAAGGACGGCATGCTGGCAAAATCCCGGATTCGAACCGGCTCTCCTCTATCAAGGCGTAAT
>CAVDQW010000131.1:0-6210 GCA_963610995.1 bacterium
CTAATGAAGAAGCTCTCCGAGGTCCTCGAGGACTGGGAGGCCGTCATCGGCCTCGAGATCCATACCGAGCTCACCGCGCTCGACACCAAGATGTTCTGCAACTGCCGCCTTTCCCACGACGACGAGCCGAACGCCAACGTCTGCCCCGTCTGCCTGGGCCTTCCGGGCGCCCTGCCCGTGCCCAACAAGGGCGCCATCGAGAGCATCGTCAAGGCCGGCCTCGCCACCAACTGCGAGATCCAGCGCCACTCGATGTTCTACCGCAAGCACTACTTCTATCCCGACATGGCCAAGAACTTCCAGACCACGCAGGGCCCGGTCGCCTTCGCCATGTACGGTCACCTCGACCTCGAGGTCACGGGCCAGGGCGCGGCCGAGCGCCCCGACTGCGCGTTCGGCGCGGCCCAGGCCGACTCCCTCGCCAGCGCCTCCGCGGGCGCCGAGGGCCTCTCGACCTCGATGACCGCCACCATGCGCGAGGGCAACCAGCGCGCCGGCCACCTCGCCAGCTACGACGCCTCCAACATGCAGATGCCCGAGCGCCGCGCCGACGGCTCCTACACGGTGCCCATCCGCATCCTGCGCATCCACATGGAGGAGGACGCCGCCAAGATGGTGCACGTGGGCGGCGCCGAGGGCCGCATCACCGCCGCGGCCGAGTCGCTCGTCGACTACAACCGCTGCGGCACGCCGCTGATCGAGCTCGTCACCGAGCCTGACCTGCGCACCCCCGAGGAGGCGCGTCTCTTCATGGAGAAGCTCCGCCAGACGTTCCTTACCCTGGGCATCTCCGACTGCTCCATGGAGAAGGGCTCCATGCGCTGCGACGGCAACGTGAGCCTGCGCCGCCGCGGCTCCACCAAGCTCGGCACCAAGACCGAGATGAAGAACCTCAACTCCTTCAAGAGCCTGCACGACGCCCTCGAGTACGAGATCTGCCGCCAGGCCGAGGTGCTCGAGGAGGGCGGCATCATCTACCAGGAGACCCGCCACTGGGAGCCCTCGCGCCGCCGTACCGTGGTCATGCGCGTCAAGGAGACGGCCGACGACTACCGCCTCTTCCCGGACCCGGACCTCGCGCCGTTCGACCTCTCCGACGAGTTCATCGAGAACATGAGCGCGCAGATCCCGGAGCTCCCGGACGCCAAGCGCGACCGCTACATGGCCGACTTCGGCCTGAAGTCCGCCGACGCGGCGCAGCTCGCGGGCGACCCGGCCGTCGCGTCCTTCTTCGAGGAGGCCGTCGAGGGCGCCGACGCCAAGACGGTGCCGACCATCGGCAACGTCATGGTCAACCTCGTGCCCAGCTACGACGCCCTCACCCCGGCGCAGGTGCGCAGCATCTCCGGGCTTCTCGCCGGCGACGCCATCACCTTTGCCCAGGCGCGCGAGGTGCTCGACATCGTCAACGGCACCGACCAGGACCCCGAGAAGGTCGTGGACGAGAAGGGCATGCGCCAAGTGACCGACACCGGTGCCCTCGAGCCCATCGTCGACGAGGTGCTCGGCCGTTGCGCCGACCAGGTCCAGCAGTACCGCGACGGCAACAAGAAGGTCCTCGGCTTCCTCGTGGGCCAGTGCATGAAGGCCGCCAAGGGCTCCGGCAACCCGAAGCTCTTCAACCAGCTCCTCGCCCAGAAGCTGGGGTAGGGAAGAGGCGCTTGGTACTTGCCGGCCCCGGTTTGCGCACTTGTGGCCACGACGGTGCCGGCTGAGCCCTGGTTTTTGTACTTGTGGCCGCGATATCGGGTGCTGAGCCCCGGTTCTTGCGGTTGTGGCTATTCGCTTAGGCCACAACCGCGGGAACCGGGGCTTCTTGCTGTCGCCCGGGGCCACAACGGCGCAAACCGGGGCTCGCCCCGGCGCCCGGGGCCATCACAACGGGAGCCGGGACTCTTCCTCCGGGGCGCCGCGCTCCCTGTGGGCGCGACGAAGGTCGTAGGCCATGCCCCGCATTTCACAACAGTTGTCGAACAGTACGCTCAGCGGAAATGGTCAGGCAACGTTGCGCGCATATCGTTGAGCCAACCATACGTGCGACAGGAGAACCATGGACGAGAAGCGCTTCGGCCGGACCGCTGCCAGCGGCGGCGCGCCCGACAGTTTCCACGTGAACGATGCCTACGAGGGTAACCCGCTCGACCCCATCTGCGAGAGCCAAACGCCCGAGGAGGGCCGCCGCGCCGAGGAGGTGAGCGATAAACGCACCCGCGGCTTCCAGGGCCTGGCGTTCTTCGCCGTGCTCAACGCCGCGCTTATTCTCACGGCCCTCTCCATCGTCATCTTCAAGTCGCCCAATCACCTGGCGTTCGGCGGCACCTCCGGCGTGGCCGTGGTCCTCTCGGCGATCATCCCGGACTTACCGGTGTCCGCGTTCATGTGGGCGCTGAACCTCGTCATCGTGACGCTCGGCTTCGTGTTCCTCCCGCGCCGCGCGGTTCTCTGGAGCGCCTACGCGTCCATCGCGCTCTCCGCCTACGTGTCGCTCGGCGAGTGGCTCTTTCCCATCGATTCGTCCATCACGGGCGACCTCGGCCTCGACGTGTGCTTCGCCGTGCTTCTTCCCGCGGTCGGCGCGGCGCTCGTGTTCGACATCGGCGCCTCCACGGGCGGCACCGACATCCTCGCCATGATCGTCCGCCAGAGGACCGACGTCGAGATCGGCAAGGCGCTTTTCTTCGTGGACATCGCCACCGTGCTCGCCGCGGCCTATATCTACGGCCCGCACATCGGCCTGTGGTGCATCCTGGGCCTGTTCGCCAAGGCCATCGTGGTGGACGCTTCGGTTGAGTTCATCCGGCAGCGCAAGGTGTGCCAAATCATATGCAGGTATCCGCACGAGGTCGAGGAGTACATCGTGCGCACGCTCGGCCGCACGGCGACCGTGCAGGTCGGCTGGGGCGCCTATTCCGGCCGGCGCGTCATCATCCTCACGACCGTCCTCACGCGCCGCGAGGCCATGCGCCTGCGCCTGTACGTCCACGAGCTCGACCCGGGCGCGTTCATCACCGTGACCGGCAGCTCCGAGGTGATCGGCCGGGGATTCCACAAGCTGTATTAGGGTACGGCAAGACGGGCCATGGCCTTCGCACCTGGGGCCATGGCCCGTTATTTCTTGGGCCGAAGGTTTCACAATAATTGCCTGTCGGTTTCACAAGGCGTACTTGTTAATTTCCGGCTTTATACGCTATATTTTTCAACACGCGTCAAAAATCTTTATACACCAGGCGGTAAACGCGCTGAGTTTGCCGCCCCGATCTCCTTGTGGAAAGAAGGGGTTCATGTCCGAAAACAAGAAAATTAAATGGTACATGCTGTGCTTCATGACGTTCTCTACGCTGTGGGGCTTCGGCAACGTCTCCAACGGCTTCATGTACTTCAACGGTCCCCAGGTCATCTTCTCCTGGATCCTCATGTTCGTCCTGTATTTCATCCCCTACGCACTCATGGTCGGCGAGCTCGGCTCCACCTTCAAGAACGAGGGCGGCGGCGTGACCTCCTGGATCAAGGGCACCTCCGTGGCCAAGGCCGCCTACTTCGCCGGCTGGACCTACTGGGCCGTCCACGTCTCCTACATCGCCTCTAAGGGCTCCGGCGGCCTCAAGGCCCTCTCGTGGATGATCTTCGGCAACGCTGAGACCTACGACACGTTCCCGACCATCGCCGTGCAGCTCGCCACCTTGGCCGTCTTCCTCGTGTTCTGCTGGGTCGCCTCCCGCGGCCTCAACCCGCTGAAGAAGCTCGCCACCATCGCCGGCTCCTCCATGTTCGTCATGAGCCTGCTGTACATCCTCATGATGTTCGCCGCGCCCTCCATCAACCCCAACGGCGGCTATGTGAGCGCGGACTTCTCCGTCCAGAACCTCATCCCGAACATCGACATCACCTACATCACCAACCTGTCGATCCTGGTCTTCGCCGTCGGCGGCATCGAGAAGATCTCGCCGTACGTCAACAAGGTGGACGGCAACCCCGCCCGCCAGTTCCCGAAGTCCATCATCGTCACCGTGGTCATGGTCCTCGTCTGCGCCCTTCTCGGCACCATCGCGATGAGCATGATGTTCGACGTCGCCGACGTCAACGCCAACTTCAAGTCCTACGTGGCCAACGGCGCCTACTGGGCCTTCCAGAAGCTCGGCAACTACTACGGCGTGGGCAACCTGCTCATGATCATCTACGCCGCCTGCAACGCCATCGGCCAGTTCTCCACCCTCGTCGTCTCCATCGACGCCCCGCTGCGCATGCTGCTCGGCGATGAGAACTCCCGCCAGTTCGTGCCCAAGGCCCTGCTCAAGCAGAACGACAAGGGCGCCTACATCAACGGCATCAAGATGGTCGCCGTGCTCTCCGGCGCCATCATCCTCGCCCAGATCGTCGTCCCCGGCGCCGCGGCCGTCCTCACGCAGCTCAACAAGCTCAACTCGGTCTGCATGCCGCTTCGTTACCTCTGGGTCTTCGTCGCGTACTTCATGCTCAAGAAGGCGGGCGACAAGTTCAACCCCGAGTACAAGTTCGTCAAGGGTCGCACGCTCGGCATGGTGCTGGGCGCCTGGTGCTTCTTCGTGACGCTGTTCTGCTGCGTCACGGGCATGTATTCCGACGACCCCTTCACGATGATCCTGAACATCGTGACGCCGGTCGTGCTCACCCTGCTCGGCTTCATCCTGCCCGAGATCCGCAAGCGCCAAGACGCCAAGGAGCTCGCGGCGGGCTCCGCGGAGTAGCGGCGCCGCCTCCGGCCGTGGCCGCATAACGCTCGAGAAGGGCGGCGAGAGACTCATGTCCTCTCGTCGCCCCTTTTGCGTCGCGGCGGGGCTTGGGGCCGAGCTCAGGGCGATGCGGCAAGGCCGTCCGCCTATCGTGTCGAACGTGTTTCGGCGAGCACACCTTATTGTTTCGCGCCCGTGCGTCTGTTTCGGCAATGCAGCAAAATCTGATGCCCTAGCTGCAGCGAACTAGAATAATCGCTGTTTTAAGCGCTACCCAAGGGAAGGGGTAAGACATGAACATCTCCAGAAGGAACTTCGTCGCCGCCTCCGGCCTCGCCGCCGCCACGGCCGCGCTCGCCGGCTGCGGCTCCAGCTCCAGCTCCAGCAGCTCCGCCTACAAGATCGGCGTGGTCCAGCTCACCGAGCACTCCGCGCTCGACGCCTCCAACAACGGCTTCGTCGAGGCGCTGAACAACTCCGGCCTCGATGTGTCCATCGACCAGCAGAACGCCCAGAACGACCAGTCCGCCTGCCAGACCATCGCCTCCAAGTTCGTGGGCGACGGCGTGAACCTCATCTATGCCATCGCCACGCCCGCCGCCCAGGCGGCCGCCGCGGCCACGACCGACATCCCCATCGTGGGCTGTGCCATCACCGACTATGCCGCTTCCGGCCTCGTCAAGGACAACGACAAGCCCGGCGGCAACGTGACCGGCGCCTCCGACCTCACCCCGGTGGCCGAGCAGATCCAGATGATGCAGAAGGTCCTGCCCAACGTGAAGAAGGTCGGCCTTCTCTACTGCTCCGCCGAGTCCAACTCCGACGTGCAGATCAAGACCGCCAAGGAGGAGCTCGACGCCCTCGGCCTTTCTTACGAGGAGTATGCGGTCTCCAGCTCCAACGAGATCCAGTCCGTCGTCGAGTCGGCCGTGGGCAAGGTCGACGCGCTCTACTCGCCGACCGACAACACCATCGCCGCGGGCGCCGCGCAGGTCGGCCAGATCTGCAAGGAGAACAAGCTCCCGTTCATCCCCGGCGAGGAGGGCATGTGCGAGGCGGGCGGCCTCTTTACCCTCTCCATCAACTACACCGACCTCGGCAAGCTCGCCGGCGAGATGGCCGTGAAGATCCTCAAGGGCGAGGCCAAGCCCGCCGACATGGCCATCGAGCACCTTGACAGCTCCAAGCTCGTGGTGGTCAAGAACGAGGAGATGGCCGCTGCCATCGGCGTGGACCTCTCAGCGCTCGACGCGTAACACCGCGCAGATAAACGACCTGTTCTTGCGGGCATGCGGCGCCCTCGCGGCGAGCATGCCCGCGCATCCGTAAAGAAAGGAAGCCTATGCTCGTCGCGTTCCAAGGCGCCGTGTCCCAGGGCATCCTCTGGGGCCTTCTGGTCCTCGGCGTCTTCATCACCTTCCGCCTGCTCGACATCCCCGACATGACGGTCGACGGCTCGTTCGCCCTCGGCGGCGCCGTGGTCGCGGTCCTCGTCGTAAAC
>CAVDQW010000132.1:0-11294 GCA_963610995.1 bacterium
CGCGGGCGCCTCGCCGCACATCCGCCAAAAACCGGGGAAATCCCCCTCAAAAACGTAGAAGTGCGGCGACGCGTCTCGGCGAGCGCCGCACATCCGCCGTTTTGAGGGGAGTGCGCGGCCCTTGGTGGGCGAAGCGGCTCCGACGCCTACCGATACCCCTCCCACAGCGGCAGCGGAAAGAGGAAATCCTCGAAGCGCGCCCACTCTGCCACCAAATCGACTTCGTCGGGCCGCGCGAGCCAGCGCCCCTCGAGGCCGTACATCGTTGCCAGCGCGCAGGAGTGCGCCGCGTCGCCGTTGATGCCCTCGGGAACGTTCCAATTCAGTTCCTCGTCGCTGCCGAGCATGTGCCTCGTTCGGTCGGCGAAGTACTCGTGCAGCGGGCTGTCGGGAAGGTAAGAATCACTGTTCAGCGTATGGAAGAGCAGCACGAGTGGACGTCTGTCGCTGTTCTCCTCGACGATGATGCGGCAGTACTCGGCGAGGTTGGGCCGCTCGCCCTCGTGCTCGCCGCCTGCGCGATACGAGTCGACGAAGGCGTTCTGCCTCGGCGTCTGGTCGTACACGCGCTTGACGACCTCGAGGAGCAGTCCGTTCTTGTTGCCCACGTAGTGCAGCACGCCGACGTGGCTGATGCCGACCTCAGCCGCCACCGCCGGCAGCGAGAACCCGGCGAGCCCCGACTCGTTGATCACCTTGACGGCCGCCTGCACGATCTGCTCGAGGCGTTCGCGCCCCGCGGCCGTGCGCGGCTCCGGCACGCCGCTCATCGTCATGCTCTTCTCGGTCTGGGTTTTGCTGCCTGCCATCTAACGCCTCTCGTGCGCCGAATCTTAAAGTGGTCCGCTCAACTTTAGGGCCAAATGCGCCCGCGCGCCCCGAATTCCTCATTTACTGACAGCCCTGTAACCGTTAAAGCGCTTCAATCTACCGTTCACCGTCTTTTCGCCTTACAGACCTGTAAGCAAATCTATTATCCAACTCGTCGGTTGGACTTACAGCGCTGTAACCAACAAACCAACTGGTACAACCTCCGAAAGGAAAGAAGAATGAGCCAAGAGACAACCCTCGACCCCTCGGTCATCGCTCCGGACACGGGCAAGCCCATGCCCAAGTCCGACATGTGGCGCTATATGGTCGGCTTCATCATCTTCGGCGTCATGTGGATGGGCGCGGGCTCCATGGCCTCCAACGTCCTGCTCCCCGAGCGCTTCAACACCCTTGACATCGGCATGACCGGCGAGCAGATCCTCGCCTCCATGAACACCTTCGGCATGGTCTTCGCGCTCGTCTCCAACCTGGTGTTCGGCGCGCTCTCCGACCACTGCCACAGCCGCTTCGGCAAGCGCACTCCCTTCATCGTCGCGGGCGGCCTCATCTGCGCGGCGGCCTACTACAGCACCTCCATCGCCACCTCGCTGCCCATGATCGTCGGCTCCTGGTGCATCCTGCAGGTCGGCCTCAACTGCATGCTCGGGCCCGCGGTCGCCGTTCTTTCCGACCGCGTCCCGCTCAACAAGCGCGGCACCCTCTCCGCCTTCTACGGCGCCGGCGCCACCATCGGCATGTCCGTGGGCTCCATCCTCGGCTCCATCTTCCTCACGAACCCCATTCCCGGCTTCCTCTTCGGCACCGTCGCCTGGGTCTGCTCCGGCGTCCTCACCGTGATCGTCTTCCCCAAGGAGAAGTCCGCCGCTCCCGCCGAGGGAGAGGTCGTCGAGAAGCTCGAGCTCAGCTCCCTGCTGCGCATGTTCATCCCGCCGACCAAGAACTGCCGCGACTTCTACCTGGCGCTCTTCGGCCGCCTGCTCTTCATCTTCGGTTACTACTGCATCAACGGCTACCAGCTCTACATCCTCGAGAAGTACATCGGCCTCGAGGTCACCGAGGCCGGCGCGGTACTGGCCACCATGTCCGTCGTCACCATGGTCGTCTCGTTCGTCGCCTCGCTCGGCTCCGGCACCATCTCCGACAAGATCGGCCGTCGCAAGCCCATCATCGTCGTCGCCTGCGTCATGATCTGCCTCGGCATCGTTGCCCCGTGGCTTCTCAAGAGCTCCTTCAGCATGTATCTCTACGCCCTGTTCGCCGGCCTCGGCTACGGCGTGTACTCCTCCGTCGACCAGGCGCTCAACGTCGACGTCCTGCCCGACCAGGAGAACGCCGGCAAGGACCTCGGCATCCTGAACATCGCCAACACCATCGGCCAGATCCTCGGCCCCGTGCTCACCTCCGTGCTCGTCGTGAACACCGGCTCCTACTTCCTCGCGTTCCCCGTCGCCGCGGTGCTCATCCTTGTGGGCGTGGTCTTCATCCTGCTCATCAAGAACGTCGACTAACCCGGCCCTTCCCTCCAGCGGGCGGCGCGTCCCCCTCGCGCCGCCCGCACCGTCCTACCTGCGCTTCATTGATCAAGAAAGAAGAAACCCATGGCTGAGTTCACCGTTCAGATCAACCAGGACGTGGTGTTCAACCGCGACGAGGCCCTGCTCGCCAAGGCCGAGGAGAACACGCCCGCCATCCGCAAGACCCCCGTGGCCCCGAAGACCATCGTCGAGCTCGTGCCCGACGCCGCCAAGCAGAACGGCTGGGGCACCGTCGCCGCAGAGACCCCCGTCGAGCTTCTGCCCGAGATCGGCCTCTCGCGCGGTCAGAGCCTCATCCTCGACTTCGGCGACCACCAGGTCGGCAGCTTCTCCGTCGACATCGAGTCCGTCGGCTCGCCCATGGACGCCCCGCTCTTCCTCAAGCTGAGCTTCGCCGAGATCCCGGCCGAGCTCGCCGCCGACCCGGCCGACTACGACGGGTGGCTCAGCAAGTCGTGGATCCAGGACGAGTACGTGCACCTCGACGTCCTGCCCGCCCACCTCGAGCTCCCGCGCCGCTACAGCTGCCGCTACGTGCGCATCGAGGCCGTGGACACCTCGCTCAAGTGGACCGCGCACTTCTCGAACCCCTGCATCATGGCCGAGAGCGCCGTCGACATGGCCGCGCTCCAGATGCCCGAGCTGGACGACCCCGAGCTCGCCGCCATCTACCGCGTCTCGGCCAAGACGCTTGCCGACTGCATGCAGGAGGTCTTCGAGGACGGTCCCAAGCGCGATCGCCGCCTCTGGCTCGGCGACCTGCGCCTGCAGGCCCTCGCCAACTACGCCACCTTCGACAACGTTGAGCTCGTCAAGCGCTGCCTTTACCTCTTCGCGGGAATGACGGCCGCCGACGGGCGCATCAGCGCGAACGTCTTCACCAAGCCTGTGCCCGTGCCCGACGACACGTTCCTCTTCGAGTACAGCCTCTTTTTCACGAGCGTGCTCTACGACCTCAACGAGGCGCACCCCGACCTGGAGCTCGTGCACGAGCTCTACCCGGTCTGCAAGAAGCAGATGGACTACACGCTGGGCATGGTCGACGGCGAGGGGCACCTCATCACGCGCGACGACTACCCCGTGTTCGTCGACTGGTCCAACGAGTTCAACAAGGACACCTGCGGCCAGGCCGAGACCATCTACGTGCTGCGCCAGTTCGTCGAGCTCGCGCGCCTCGTGGGCGACGCCGACGCCGATAAGTACGCCGGGCGCTTGGGCCAGATGGTCGCCTATGCCCGTGAGCAGCTCTTCGTTGCCGAGCGCGGCCTCTTTGTGACCGCCGGCGACGAGTACAACATCGCGAGCCAGGTGTGGATGGTGCTCGCCCGCGTGGTCGGGGGCGATGAGGCCCGCGCGCTCATGGAGCGCTGCGCGGCAGAGCTCTTCCCCGTGCGCGGCATCGCGACGCCCTACATGTACCACCACGTGGTCGAGGCCCTCTACGTCGCCGGCCTCGCTGACGAGGCCACCAAGCTCATGAAGGACTACTGGGGCAAGATGGTCTCCCTCGGCGCCGACACGTTCTGGGAGGCGTTCGACCCCGACAAGCCCGACTTCAGCCCGTATGGCTCGCCCATCGTGAACAGCTACTGCCACGCATGGAGCTGTACACCGGTCTATCTCATCAACAAATACCTGCTCTAAGCAGCAAACAGTGGGCAAAGGAACAGTCCCGTTGCCCACTTCCGGGGCAAGGGCGGCGGCTCGGAGCAGCGGGTCGGCGCCCTTCTTGCCAAAGAGGGGAGAAGCGCATGAAGCAATACTTCGGCATCGACATCGGCGGCACGGCCGTCAAGTGGGCGATCCTCGACGAGGGGTACCGCATCGTCACGCGCGGCAGCTTGCCGACGGCGTTCGAGACGGCCGAGGAGGTCGTAGCCGTGCTCGTCGACCTGGTGCGGCCGTACGCTGAGCAGGTCTCGGCTGTGGGCGTCTCGGCGCCGGGCGGCATTTACGAGGACGATCCCGACGGCACCATCCACCGCGGCGGCGCGCTCACGTACATGGACGGCTGCCCGCTCGGGCGGCTGCTCCGAGAGGAGCTGAGGCTTCCCGTCGCCGTGAACAACGACGGCAAGTGCTGCGCGCTGGGGGAGTACGCCGCGGGAGCCCTTCGCGGCACGAAGGCGGGCGTGGTGCTCGCCATCGGCACGGGCATCGGCGGCGGCATCGTGCTCGACGGACATGTCTTGCGCGGCGCGCACTGCTTCGCGGGCGAGTTCTCGTTCATCCGAAACGACGCGGGCCCGGGCTCTGACCTTGGCATGGAGAACATCTTCGCGATGACGGCCGGCTGGCGCGCGCTCGCCGACCTGGTTGCCGCCGAGAAGGGCCTGCCCGCCGACGCCCAGATCGACGGTCGCCAGGTCTTCGAGTGGGTCGAGCAGGGCGACGCCGCCGCGCTGCGCGCGCTCGACCGTTACGCCCTCGCCTTCGACGCCACGCTGATGAACCTGCAGACGATCCTCGACCCCGAGGTCTTCGTCATCGCCGGCGGCATTTCTTGCCACCCGGAGCTCATCGCCGCCATGCGTGCGCAGATGCCCCGCGTGTGCGAGCAGTACAAGGTGTTCGGTGAGGTCCCCGAGCCACAGGTCAAGGCGGCCGAGCTCGGCAACGACGCCAACCTCGCCGGCGCCGTCCTCGAGGCCAGCCGCCTGCTCTAGGCGGCTCCGGCGGCGTCGCACGGGGTTCTTGCGGGGCTCAGGTGCCCGCAGGCCCCTCAAAACGGCGGATGTGCGGCGCTCGCGCGGGCGCCTCGCCGCACATCCGCCAAAAACCGGGGAAATCCCCCTCAAAAACGAAGATGTGCGGCGTCGCGCCTCAGCGATCGCCGCACATCCGCCGTTTTGAGGCAAATTCCTGAAATCAGGGCTACGCGACGTGGGCCTTCCACGCGCGTCTCGTTCCTCTCGGCGCAATTCGATAAGTGAACATCTTAATTCGGTTCAGGCGCCTATAGACCGCCGTGCGTCTCCCATAACCGCAGGTAAACGTGCTGCTCGATTTTCGGCTACAGCCCATACCCCGATTAAGATGTTCACTTACGAGTTTTTGTCCCAGTGGGCGCGACGCGCTCGCCTGCGGCTTGCTACTCCTCCGGCGGCGGCGCCACGCTCTTGCGCTGCACGATCTCGGGCAAAACGGCGATGCGCACGACCTCGCCCTCGGTCTCGCCGTGGATGTGCTCGACCAGACGCTTGACCGCGAGCGCCCCCATGCGCGTCTTGGGCACGCTCATCGTGGTCAGCGGCGGGTTGCACGTGGCCGAGCCGACCTCGTCGTCGAAGCCCAGGATCGAGACGTCCTCGGGCACGCGGTAGCCGTGGTCCTGCAGCGCGCGCATGCAGCTGATGGCGATGACGTCGTTGTCCGCGTAGAACGCCGTCGGCAGGTAGGGGTCGTTGTCCAGGTAGGCGCTCATGTCGGAGTAGGCGCTCTCGAGCGTGGGGCCTACGCCCACGATGGCGTGCACCGAGTTCACGTCCGGGTCGATGCCGCGCGCCGCCGAGAGGTAACCCTCGCGTCTCTCCAGGAAGTTGCGAATCTCGGTCGAGGAGTGCAGGTAACCGATCTCGCGGTGGCCGATGTTTGCCAGGTAGCGCACGGCCGCCCAGGCGCCGCGCGTGTTGTCGATGACCACGCTGTCCAGGTGCTTGGTGGGAAACCAGTTGTCGAGCAGCACGATGGGCACGCCCAGGCGCTCGAACTGCGTCACGTCGCCCGCGCGCATCTCGGTGGCCAGCAGGATGATGCCCGCGCACTTCACGCTCTTGATGGCCGCGAGCTGCTCCTCGCGGTCCTGCTGCGCATAGAAGTAGGAGATCGAGAGCCGGTGGTAGCCCAGCGCGTACGTCGCGTCCGAGACGCCCTTGATAAGCGACTCGAAGAAGGACGTGTCGGCCAGCACCCGCCCGTGCGACTTGTAGATCACCAGCAAAAGCGTGCTCGTCTTGCGCGGCGCCTCGGGCACCGAGTACTCGAAGCCCAGGTCGCGCGCCGTCGCGAAGACGCGCTCGCGCGTGTCGCTGCCCACGCCGGGCTTGTTGCGGAACACCAGCGAGACGGTCGCGGGGCTCACGCCCGCTGCCTTCGCCACGTCGCGCGCGGTCACTTTGGTCATCTGCCACTCCTCTCCCCAACTCAATTTCCGCCTAGTTTAGTACTAAAGATTTAGTAATCGACCCTGAACTCCGTGAACGGTATATGGCCGACCTATCATACAAGTCAGCAGGTAGAACGCTATTTGCCAGAGGGTGTCACCCAAAGAAGGCCTTACCAGCGCGTTTAGTAGACCTATTCGGCGGGCGGCATAAAACCAGAGAGAGGGGTTCTAATGGACAAGATCAAGCTCGGGTACGTGCCGACGCGCCGCAGCATCTTCAGCGCGCCGGACGCCATCAAGTACCGCGGCCTCACCGCGGACCGTCTGCGCGAGCTCGGCGTGGACTTCGTGGACATCGACGACATCAACGACGAGGGCCTGCTCTTCGACGACTCCCACATCGAGCCCATCGTCAAGAAGTTCCGCGAGGCCGGCGTCGACGGCATCATGCTGTGCCACGCCAACTTCGGCACCGAGTACCTCTGCGCCCGCCTCGCCAAGGAGATGGGCCTTCCCGTCCTGCTCTGGGGCCCGCGCGACGAGCGCCCCGCGCCCGACGGCACCCGCCTGCGCGACTCGCAGTGCGGCCTTTTTGCCACCGGCAAGGTCCTGCGCCGCTTCCAGGTGCCCTTCACCTACATGACCAACTGCCGCCTGACCGACCCCGAGTTCGAGCGCGGCGTCTGGGACTTCCTGGCCGTGTGCAACGTCGTCAAGACCTTCAAGCACACCCGCATCCTGCAGATGGCCACCCGTCCCTTCGACTTCTGGTCCACCATGTGCAACGAGGGCGAGCTGCTCGAGAAGTTCAACATCCAGCTTTCGCCTATCCCCATGACCGAGCTCGTCCAGGCCGTCCGCGCCGCCCAGGCCGATAAGGACGCCATGGACAAGATGCTCGCCCACATTAACGAGAGCTTCGAGATCTGCATCCCCGAGGACAAGGTCCCCGAGGTCGCGGGCCTGGCCATCGCCATGAAGAACCTCATCGACAAGTACGGCTGCAACGCCGGCGCCATCCAGTGCTGGAACGCGCTGCAGGACGAGCTGGGCATCATGCCCTGCGCCGCCAACGCCATCCTCAACGAGATGGGCATCCCCGTGGTCTGCGAGACCGACATCCACGGCGCCATCACCGCCCTCATGGTTGAGGCCGCCGACCTCGGCCGTCACCGCGGCATGTTCGCCGACTGGACCGTCCGTCACCCGGACAACGAGAACGGCGAGCTGCTCCAGCACTGCGGCCCGTGGCCCTGCTCCGTGGCCTGCTGCAAGCCCAAGCTGACCTACCCGCTCGCCTTCGAGCACCCCGGCGCCCTCACCGCCGAGGCCAAGCACGGCGACCTCACCCTGGCCCGCTTCGACGGCGACAACGGCGAGTACTCGCTGCTTCTGGGCAACGCCAAGGGCATCGACGGCCCGGCCGGCATGGGCACCTACCTGTGGGTCGAGGTCGAGAACCTCAAGCGCCTCGAGGCAAAGATCGTCGAGGGCCCCTACATCCACCACTGCGTCGCTATCCACGCCGACGTCGTCCCGGTCCTCTACGAGGCCTGCAAGTACATCGGCGTCAAGCCCGACCTTTACGACCCCATCGAGGAGGACGTGAAGGCCTACCTGAGAGGAGAGAACTAATGGCTAGCATCCAGGAGCTCGAGCACCTTCGCTGGCGCCTGCGCCGCGACTGCGTCGACATCATCATGGCGGGCGCCGGCGGCCACATCGGCGGCGACATGTCCGTGATCGACGCCCTCATGGTCCTGTACAAGAACCACCTGAACATCACCCCGAACACCGTTGACGACCCCGACCGCGACCGCTTCGTGCTGTCCAAGGGCCACGCCATGGAGGCCTACTACGCGGTTCTCTGCGAGGAGGGCTACCTCGACCTCGACGACGTCAAGGCGCGCTTCTCCAAGTTCGGCAGCCCCTACATCGGCCACCCGAACAACAAGCTCCCCGGCATCGAGATGAACTCCGGCTCGCTTGGCCACGGCCTGCCCGTCGCCGTGGGCATGGCGCTTGCCGCCAAGATGGACGGCCGCGACTACCGCAGCTACGTCTTCATGGGCGACGGCGAGCTCGCCGAGGGCTCCGTCTGGGAGGGCGCCATGTCCGGCGGCAACTACCAGCTGGACAACCTCTGCGCCCTCGTCGACCGCAACCGCCTGCAGATCTCCGGCACCACCGAGGAGGTCATGAAGCAGGACTCCCAGGAGGAGCGCTGGGCCGCCTTCGGCTGGAACGTGCTCTCCATCCCCGGCAACGACCTCGCCGCGCTCGACTCCGCCTTCACGCTGGCCGCCCAGACCAAGGGCAAGCCGACGGTGATCATCGCCAACACCACCAAGGGCTACGGCTCCTCCATCATGGAGAACAAGGCCTCCTGGCACCACCACCTCCCCAACGACGAGGAGTACAAGCAGATCATCGCCGACTTCACCGCCCGAGAGGGGGCCCTCAATGCCTAACAAGATCGCCAACCGCAAGGCCATCTGCGACGTGCTCCTCGAGCACGCGGCCACCGACAAGGACATCGTCGTCCTGTGCTCCGACTCGCGCGGCTCGGCCTCGCTCGCTCCCTTCTTCGGGCAGTTCCCCGAGCAGTCCGTCGAGGTCGGCATCGCCGAGCAGGACCTCGTCTCCATCGCGGCCGGCCTCGCCTCCTGCGGCAAGAAGGCCTTCGCCGCGAGCCCCGCGTCCTTCGTCTCGACCCGCTCCTACGAGCAGGCCAAGGTCGACTGCGCCTACTCAAACACCAACGTCACCCTCATCGGCATCTCGGGCGGCGTCTCCTACGGCGCCCTGGGCATGAGCCACCACTCCGCTCAGGACATCGCCGCCATGGCCGCCATCCCCAACATGCGCGTCTACCTGCCGAGCGATCGCTTCCAGACCGCCAAGCTGATCGAGGCGCTGCTCGAGGACGAGAAGCCCGCCTACGTCCGCGTGGGCCGCAACCCCGTCGAGGACGTCTACGACGAGAACAACTGCCCGTTCGAGATGGACAAGGCCACCGTTCTTTGCAAGGGCACCGACGTGGTCCTGATCGCCTGCGGCGAGATGGTCAAGCCCGCCTACGACGCGGCCGCCCTTCTCGAGCAGCAGGGCGTCTCGACCACCGTCATCGACATGTACTGCGTGAAGCCGCTGGACACCCTGGCCGTGGTCAACGCCGCGCAGAACGCCAAGGTCGTCCTCACCGTTGAGGAGCACTCGCCCTTCGGCGGCCTCGGCTCCATGGTCGCTCAGGTCGTGGGCGAGAACTGCCCGCGCCCGGTCAAGTGCCTCTCGCTGCCCGACGCCCCGGTCATCACCGGCACCTCGCCGGAGGTCTTCGCCCACTACGGCCTCGACGCCCGCGGCATCGCCGCCTCCGCCCGCGAGTTTCTCGAGAAGGCCGAGGCCTAAACCATGGCCGGCCGTTCCCTTATCCTCGCCATCGACCAGTCCACGCAGGGGACCAAGGCGCTTCTCTTCGACGCCGAGGGCAACTTCGTGGAGAAGGCCTCGCGCCCGCACGAGCAGTACGTGAACGAGGCCGGCTGGGTCGAGCACGACGCCGAGGAGATCATGACGAACGTGCTCGCCTGCTCCCGCGACGTCTGCAAGAAGGCCGGCGTCGAGGCGGGGGAGGTCCGCGCGGTGGGCATCTCCAACCAGCGCGAGACGTGCCTCGCCTGGGACCGCGAGCGCCGCGAGCCGCTGGCCCGCGCCATCGTGTGGCAGTGCGGCCGCGCCAAGGACATCTGCGAGCAGATGTCCGCGCAAGACGGCGTGGCCGAGCGCGTGGCCGAGCTCTCCGGCATGGCGCTCTCGCCGTACTTCTCGGCGGCCAAGCTCGCGTGGCTGCTGCGCAACGCCGACGGCGTCGCGGCGGCGGCCGAGGCGGGCACCTTGTGCCTGGGCACCATCGACTCTTGGCTGGTCTTCAAGCTCTCCGAGGAGCACGCCTTCGCCACCGAGCCGTCCAACGCCTGCCGCACGCAGCTGCTGGACATACGCACCGGCGCCTGGAGCTCTGAGCTCTGCGAGGCCTTCGGCGTGCCGATGGCGGCGCTGGCCGAGGTGAAGCCCTCGGACTCCGTCTTCGGCCACACCACGATGGGCGGGCTTTTTGTCGAGCCCGTGCCCATCTGCGGCGTGCTGGGAGACTCGCAGGCCGCCCTTGCCGCGCAGAACTGCCTTGAGCCCGGCGACACCAAGGCCACCTACGGCACCGGTTCCTCGGTCATGATGCAGACGGGCTCTGAGCTCAAGCAGTCCCAGAGCGGCCTTGTCTCCAGCATCGCCTGGGACTTCGGCGGCGAGCGTTCCTACGTCCTTGAGGGCAACCTCAACTACACGGGCGCCACGATCACCTGGCTCAAGGACCAGATGGGCCTCATCGAGAGCCCGGCCGAGGTCGAGGGCGTCATCGCCCAGGCCAACCCCGCCGATCGCGCCTACTTCGTGCCCGCTTTCACGGGCCTGGGCGCCCCCTGGTGGGACACCGAGGCCACCGGCCTTCTCACCGGCGTCACGCGCACCACGGGCCGCGCCGAGATGGTCAAGGCCTGCGCCGAGTCCATCCCGTACCAGATCGCCGACGTGCTGGACGCCTTGCGCGCCGACACCGGCCTCGAGGTGGGCGAGCTGCGCGCCGACGGCGGCGTGACCGCCAACGGCTACCTCATGCAGTTCCAGGCCGACATGGCGGGCGCCGACGTGGTCGTCTCCAGCCTGAACGAGCTCTCCGCCGCGGGCGCGGGCTTTGTCGCCGGCCGCTCCGCCGGCCTCTTCGACCACAACGTGATCTACGAGAAGGTCGAGCGCCGCGCATT
>CAVDQW010000133.1:0-5030 GCA_963610995.1 bacterium
CGCTCTGGAAGCAGAAGTCGACGGGAAGCGAGCCGGCCTCGGCGATGGCCTCGGCATAGGCGGGCTTGCCGCGGGAGACGAGCTCGTCCTCGAGGGCGAGGTCGCGGGTGAAGTAGCTCATGATCTGGGGCTTGGCCTGCGAAGAGACGATGATGCACTCGTCGACCTCCGCGGGCGCCAGGGCCTCCTCGACGACGTACTGGATGACGGGCTTGTCGAGGACGGGCAGCATCTCCTTCGGCGTGACCTTGGTGCCGGGGAGGAAGCGGGTGCCGAGGCCGGCGGCGGGGATGATCGACTTCATAGGATGGTCCTTTCGGTTTTCTTCATAGAGCGGCAAGGCGTCGGGGCGCCCGGCCGCGTCAAGTTCTGGGCCATTATGAGACAAAGCGGCGATCCTTGGTACCCCCGAGCAGCCCGAACGGCCCGTCCGGCATGTTCAAGCGGGAGTTCGCACACGAACCCAACACACGAAGACGGCCCGCGCCCGCCGAATCCCAGGCGGCCACGGGCCGCAGAGGCTCGCATCGTGCGGCGCAGCTAATCCTCCTCGGAAGCGCGGTCCGCATCGGTCTCTGGGATGAGGATGTTCAGCGCGAAGACGAAGATGAACGAGACGACCAGGGAGCTTCCGAACACGTTCTGGACGACCTGAGGGGTGAACTGAAGGATCTCCGGGACCGATCCGACGCCCATGCCGAGCGCGAGCGAGACGCCGACGATGATCTTGTTGCGATACGTGAACGGCTGTTGGCAGATGAGCTCGATGCCCGAGACGGCGATGACGGCGAAGACGGTGGCCGTGGCGCCGCCGAGCACCGGCAGGGGGATCGCCGCGGCGAGCGCCGCCAGCTTCGGCGAGAGCCCCAGGACGAGCAGGATCGCCGACACGGCGATGAACGCGCGGCGGGCGATCATCCTAGACGTGGCGATGAGCCCCACATTCTGGCCGTAGATCGTGGTCGGCAGCCCGCCGAAGAGGGAACCCAGCATGCACGAGAGGCCCAGGGCCTTGATGGAGCCGCCGATCTCGGCCGCGGTGGCCTCGCGCCCCAAAGCCCCGATGGTGGTCGACGAGACGCAACCCACCATCTGGACGGCGTTGACGATGCAGACGAGCGACATGAGGGCGACGGCGTCGGCATGGAACTCGATCCCGAAGTAGAGCGGCCGGGGAACGGAGAGCCAGGACGCGGACGAGAGGCCCGAGAAATCGACGAGGCCCAGGGCCAGCGAGAGGACGAGCCCCACGGCGATGCCGATGATCATTCCCGAGACCTTGACGGCCCCTCTCCCCAAGAAGCCGCAGGCAAGGGTGACCGCGAGCGTCACGGCGGCCACGAGGAGGAACTCCGGGGAGCCGAAGGTGCCGGCCGCCATCGCCGCAGAACCGCCGCCGATGTAGTTGACCGCCGTCGAATACAGGGAGACGCCGATGGCGAGCACGACCGTGCCGGTGACGATCGGCGGGAAGAAGCGCCGGATCTTGTGCATGGCCAGGCCGACGAGGATCGAGACCACGCCCGAGGCGAGCTGCGCGCCGAAGATCGCGGCGATGCCGTGCTGCACGCCGATGATGGTGAGCACCGGCACGTAAACGAAGCCGACGCCCATGACCGTGGGGAGGCCCATGCCGAGCCCGGCATAGGAGAAGAGCTGCATCACGGTGCTGAGGGCCGCCATCAGCATTGCCGACTGCACAAGAATCCCCTGGTCGGCGGCCGAGAGGCCCAGAGTCGAGGCGATGAGCATGGCAGGGGTGATGTTTCCCATGAGCATCGCGACGACATGGCCCACCGCCACGGTGAGCGTCGCGCGGGCATCCGGCCTGCCGTCGATACGGCGAAGCTCCGCGAGCGTGTCTTGGCCGATCGGGGCATCCTGGGCTCGTTGGGCGAATCGCATGGCGCATCTCCTTAGGCGCATTGGGGCTTCGCGGCAATTGCGGGGATTGTCGCACCCGGGGCGCATCAAATGCGAAGCAAACAAAAAATCGCGGCCCCTCTTTCCGACCGGAAACGAGGAGCCGCGACAAAGGCGAGCTGGTTGGGACGGGCCTACTCGACCGTCACTGACTTGGCGAGGTTACGAGGCTGGTCGACGTCGCAGCCGCGCGTCAGCGCGACCTCGCGGGCGAGCAGCTGCAGCGGCACCGACGCGGTGATGGGGCTGAAGCAGTCGCGGACCTGCGGGATGTAGATGACGTGATCGGCGATTTTCTTGATCTCCTCGTCGCCCTCGGTGGCCACGGCAACGATAACGGCGCCGCGGGCGCGGCACTCCATGAGGTTGCTCACGGTCTTGTCGTAGGTCGGGCTCTTGGTGGCCACGGCGATGACCGGGAAGCCGGGCTCGACCAGGGCGATCGGGCCGTGCTTCATCTCGCCGGCGGCGTAGGCCTCGGCGTGCAGGTAGCTGACCTCCTTAAGCTTAAGGGCACCCTCGTAGGCGATGGCCGAGCCCATGCCGCGGCCGACGAAGAGCGCCGAGCGAGCGGGGGCGACGGCCTCGGCGGCCTCGCGGATCGCGTCGCCGGACTCGTCGAGGATGCGCTGGATCTGCTCGGCGGTGTCGCCCAGCTCGCGGAAGAACATACGGGCGGTCTTGGTGGTCATGCGGTACTTGACCTGCGCGAGAAGCAGCGCGAGCAGCATCAGCGAGACGATCTGCCCGATGAAGCTCTTGGTGGAGGCGACGGCGATCTCCTTATTGGCCTTGGTGTAGATGACGCCGTCGGACTCGCGGGCCACGGGGCTGCCCACCACGTTGGTGATGCCGAAGACCTTGGCGCCCTTGATGCGCGCGTCGCGGATGGCGGCCAGGGTGTCGGCCGTCTCGCCGGACTGCGACACGGCCACGACCAGGGTGGACGGGGTGATGATCGGGTCGCGGTAGCGGAACTCGCTGGCGGCCTCGACCTCGCAGGGGATGCGCGCCCAGCCCTCGATGACGTTCTTGGCGACGAGGCCCGCGTGATAGGAGGTGCCGCAGGCGATGACGTAGACGCGGTCGATGTCGTTGAGCTCCTGCAGCGTGAGGCCGAGCTCGTCGATGTCGAGCTCGCCGTTGGCGCTCATGCGGCCGACGAGGGTGTCGCGCACGACGCGGGGCTGCTCGTGGATCTCCTTCAGCATGAAGTCGGGGTAGCCGCCCTTCTCGGCCATGTCGAGGTCCCAGTCCACGTGCGTGACCTTGGGCTCGATGGCGCGGCCCTCGGCGTCGGTGTACTCGACGCCCTCGGGGGTGAGGCGCGCGAACTGGTCGTCCTCGAGGACGACGACGTCGCGGGTGGCGTCGATGAGGGCGATGACGTCGGAAGCCACATAGGCGCCCCTTTCCCCCATGCCGATGATGATCGGGGAATCCTTGCGGGCCACGGCGATGGTGCCGGGCTCGTCGGCGCAGACGACGGCGAGGCCGTAGGCGCCCACAACATGGGAGACGGCCGCGCGCACAGCCGCCATGAGGTCGTGCTCGGCGGCGTAGGACTCCTCGATGAGGTGAGCGAAGACCTCGGTGTCGGTGTCGCTCTTGAACTCGTGGCCGCGGGCGCAGAGCTCCTCGCGGAGCTCGGCGAAGTTCTCGACGATGCCGTTGTGCACGACGGCGATGCGGCCGTCGCAGCTCGTGTGCGGGTGGGCGTTGGCCGTGGAGGGGCGGCCGTGGGTGGCCCAGCGCGTGTGGCCGATGCCGCAGGTGGCCTCTTCCTTGTAGCCCTCGAGCTCGGAGGCGAGGCCCGAGACCTTGCCCACGCGGCGGATCACGTCGAGACGGGCCGCGCCGTCGGCGCCGGCGACCTCGAGCGCGACGCCCGCGGAGTCGTAGCCGCGGTACTCCATGCGCCCCAATCCCTCGACGAGGATGTCCTGGGCCTGTCCCTTACCGGTGAAACCGATGATTCCGCACATGCAGCAGCTTCCTTTCGATGGTTTTGCCCGAGGTTTGCCCGGGCGCTGGGTTGTGGTACCCAACTGGTATTAGATTTCGAATACCTCTTAAGTGTAACCTGTCCGAGTGGTATTGCAAATCAATAACCAGTTGTTCAGAACATGTCCACAGGCGCGCCATAACTCGGCGTGATGCGAGTACCGACCCCTCAAAACAGCGGATGTGCGGCAGCATTCACGCGCGGCTGCCGCACATCTGCGATTTTGAGGGTTATTTCCCCTCGATTCGGCGGATGTGCGGTAGACGGGCCGGTTCGGGACCGCACATCCGCCGTTTTGAGGGGCATCGCGCATCATTTGACCCCGAGACGCCGCTCTTTTGACGAAACAGTGAAGAGAGGGTGTTTCGAGCGGCGCTAGAGCCGTTCTTACCGTGGCGCTAGAGCTGGCGATTGTTGAAAACCGGGAAGATTCCGGTGAGGATTCCGCAAGCTTCCGGTAAGAACAATTTTCCGGTTTCCCAGGTCAGAGATCCAATACCACGAAAGTAATCTATGGTGGCCGTATGAATATCATCTACTCACATACCACCGCGCTCGAAATCCTTCGCCTGCCCGAGATGCGCGAGGCCCTCGCCCGTGGTTCGCGAGGCTTCGCCAACGTCCCCGAACGCGCGCCGCAAAAATGCGACCTCGATGAGGCCAAGGAGCGTCTGTCGGAGCTGGCCGGATTGCGCGAGCCCGTCCACGTGATCGTGGGCAACCGAGACGCTCGAGTAAACAACGAGCACATCAACTGCCATCTATGGAGCGGCGAGCACCCGTTCGGATCGGTGATCGAGCTCGACTACGGAATCTACTGCGCATCACCCGAGCAGCTCATCGTGCAGATGGCGCAGGTGCTCGAGACCCTTCAGCTCACCGTTCTTATAAGCGAGATGTTCTCGCTCTACGCCGTGACGAGCCATCGGCAAGCGCTTGTCCAGCGCGATATTCCCGCAACAACCCCGGAGCGACTGACGGACTACCTGCGCCAGCTTGGGCCGGCGCGCGGCAGCGCAAAGGCGAGGAGGGCCGCCGAGCTCGCGGCGGTTCGCTCGGGTTCCCCGCAAGTGTGTTTAGTCAAGTAGGTTTGAGCAAAAAG
>CAVDQW010000134.1:0-2108 GCA_963610995.1 bacterium
CGCCTCCCCGACGGCACGACGCGCGAGGTCGCGCCCGGCTCGCACCGTTTCACCTGCGATATCGCAGCTGAATAGACCAGAACCCAAATAGACAAGGAGCTCCTCATGAACAAGCTTCCCCACGATTTTCTCCTCGGCGCCGCCACGGCCGGCCAACAGGTCGAGGGCAACAACGACAAATGCGACGTCTGGGCCATGGAGCACATCGAGCACAGCACGTACAACGACCTCTCCGGCCTCGCCTGCGACCATTACCACCGTTACGAGGAAGACATGCGGCATGCCGTCGATGCGGGCCTCAACGCCTACCGCTTCAGCATCGAGTGGTCCCGCGTCGAGCCCGAGGAAGGCGTCTTCGACGAGGCCGAGATCGAGCATTATCGCCGGATGATCCGCCGCTGCCGCGAGCTCGGCCTCGAGCCCATGGTCACGCTCATGCACTTCACCTCCCCCGTCTGGCTCATCGAGAAAGGCGGCTGGGAGGCCGAGAGCACGGTGGACGACTTCGCCCGATACGCCCGTCGCATGGCCGAGGAGCTGGGTGACGACCTCAGCCTCGTCTGCACCATCAACGAGGCGAACATGGGCAAGCAGATCGCGCGCCTCATGAAGCGCTATGAGATGATGGCCCGCCTGGCCGCTCAGAAAGCGGCGTCGGCCCAGGCCGCCGGCGAGAACGGAAACCTAGACAGCAACGTGCAGATGGGCATCAACCTGCAGCAGATGATGGAGCAGCAAAAGCTCCAGGCCGCCGAGTACAGCGAGGTCTTCGGCACGCCGGACCCCCACGTGTTCCAGACGGCGCGCACCGATGCGGGGGACGCCATCGTCATGCGGGCGCACGAGGCCGCGCGAAGGGCTTTCCGTGAGGTCGCGCCCCAGGTCAAGATCGGCCTCACGCTCTCCCTCCACGATATCCAGTGGATCACCGGCGGCGAGGCGGTCGCCGCGGCCGAATGGGACGAGGAGTTCACCCACTACCTGCCCGCGCTCGCAGAGGACGACTTCGTCGGCGTGCAGAGCTACGCGCGCGCCATCGCGAGCTCCGAGGGCGACCTGCCCGTGCCCGAGGGCGCCGAGGTCACACAGGCGGGCTACGAGTACTACCCGCAGGCCCTCGAGCACGTGATCCGCAAGGTCGCCCAAGGCTTCAAGGGCGATATCTACGTGACCGAGAACGGCCTCGCCACCGACGACGACGAACGCCGCTGCGAGTTCATCGGCAGCGCGGTCGCGGGCGTCCAGCGCTGCCTCGCCGACGGCCTGCCCGTCCGCGGCTATTTCTACTGGAGCCTGCTCGACAACTGGGAGTGGCAGCACGGCTACAGCAAGACGTTCGGCCTCATCGCCTTCGACCACGAGACCCAGGAGCGCACCGTCAAGCCGAGTCTTTTCTTCCTGGGGTCGCTGAGGTAGGCGCCCCGTAGCAGACCTGCCCGAACGAGAGGGGCCGTTGCCGCACATTCGGCGACAACGGCCCCTCTCGGCTTCTTGCAAATAAGGACTAGAGGCTGCGCAGGGCGTCGACCAGGGCGACCTTGCCCTCGGCGACCTCGTCGGCCTGCTTGATGACGCGAGCCGGGACGCCCGCGACGACGGCGCCGGGGGCCACGTCCTCGACGCACACGGCACCGGCGGCCACGACGGCGCCCTTGCCCACGCGAACGCCCTCGAGCACGACGGCGTTCGCGCCGATGAGGACATCGTCCTCGATGATGACCGGCGTGGCGCTGGCGGGCTCGACGACGCCCGCGAGGACCGTGCCGGCGCCGATGTGGCAGTGCTTGCCCACCGTGGCGCGGCCGCCCAGGACGGCGCCCATGTCGATCATGGTGCCCTCGCCGATGACGGAGCCGATGTTGATGACGGCGCCCATCATGATGACGGCGTTGTCGCCGATCTCGACCTTCTCGCGGATGATGGCGCCGGGCTCGATGCGGGCGTTGATGTTCAGCTTGTTCAGCATGGGCACGCCGGTGTTGCGGCCGTCGTTCTCGATGACGACGTCCTCAACGGCGTCGCCGGCGGCCTCGAGCACGGGGCCGAGCTTGGCATAGTCGGCGAAGACGACGAGGTCACGGCCCTCGCCGAAGACGTGGTCGGCGCAG
>CAVDQW010000135.1:0-5275 GCA_963610995.1 bacterium
GTCCAAGACCTCCTTCGGTTGGCACACCCTGGCAATCGGCGGCAACGCCAAGGCCGCTAAGTTCTCCGGCGTAAAGGTCGATAAGGACACCATCCTGGTCTACGTCATCTCCGGCGCCTGCGCCGCCATCGTCGGCGTGATCACCACCTCGCAGCTCATGGCTGCCCACCCGGCCACCGGCGAATCCTGGGAGATGAACGCCATCGCGGCGACCGTCCTCGGCGGCACCTCGATGTCCGGCGGCATCGGCACCATCTCCGGCACCGTCCTGGGCGCCTTCATCATCGGCGTCATCAACGACGGCATGGTCATGTGCGGCGTCTCCGAGTTCTGGCAGATGGTCATCCGCGGCGTGGTCGTTGTTCTCGCCGTCGTCATCGACGTTGCCCAGCGTCGCCTCCAGGCTAAGATCGCCCTGCAGGCCAAGGCCCCCGCTGCTCCCGCTAAGGTTGAGGCTGCGGCTGAGAAGAAGGAGTAGCCGTCATGAAGCGCTCTGGAATTCTGAACGCCCAGCTTTCGCGCCTCATCGCCGCGCTCGGGCACAAGGACACCTTTATGATCGGCGACGCGGGAATGCCGATTCCCGCCGGCGTTGAGGTCGTTGACCTGGTCCTCGTTGGCGGTGTGCCGACCTTCAAGCAGGTGGTCGACGCCGTGGCGGCCGACACCGTGGTCGAGCACTACACCGTTGCGACCGAGATTCACGAGAAGAACCCCGAGCTCGAGGCTTACCTGGCCGAGACCTTCTCGGATGCGACTATGGACGAGCTGCCTCACGACGAGCTCAAGAAGATGTCGGCCTCGTGTCGCTTCGCCATTCGCACGGGCGAGTTCACGCCGTATCCGAACGTGATTCTGCGCGCGGGCGTTGCGTTCCCCGCTTAAGAGCACGTCCTCCCCAAGGGGCGCCGCCTCCTCCCTTCCCTTACGGCGTCCCTTCTGGGCCGAGAGCCAACTTCCCTTTGGTTCTCGGCCCTTTTTCGCTAAGAATGAAACCTGCAAAAGGGACTGTCCCCTTTGCAGCCCAAAGGAGGTTCACATGACGCAAACCAAAGTCTTGAGCTTCGGCTCGCTTAACCTCGACTTCGTGTATCAGGTCGACCACATCGTGCTCGGCGGGGAGACCATCGATGCGCATGATGTGCAGACGCATTGCGGCGGCAAGGGGCTGAACCAGTCCATCGCGCTGGCCCGCGGCGGCGCCGACGTGGCGCACGCTGGCATCGTGGGCGACGACGGGCAGGCGCTGCTCGACATCTGCCGCGAGTCGGGCGTGGACGTCTCGCGCGTGCGCGTGGACGAGGGCCGCAGCGGCCACACTATCATCCAGGTGGATAGCCATGGACAGAACTCGATCATCCTCTTCGGCGGCACGAACCGTGCCGTGACCAGCGCGTATATCGATGAGGCGCTCGAGGGCTACGGCGAGGGCGACCTCATCGTGCTGCAGAACGAGGTCAACATGCTGCCGCAGATCATCGAGTCCGCGGCGGCTCGCGGCATGCGCGTCGTTCTCAACCCCAGCCCCTACGACGGCCGCATCGACGAGTGCGACCTTTCCCGCGTGTGGCTCTTCTTCGTGAACGAGATCGAGGGCGAGCAGATTACGGGAAAAAGCGACCCCGCGCAGATCCTCGATGCATTCACCGAGCGTTTCCCGGAGGCGAACGTGGTTCTTACCCTGGGCTCCGAGGGCGCGGTCGCGCAGTTCGGCGGTGAGCGCTTCGAGCAGCCGATCGTCCCCACGACCGCGGTGGACACCACGGCGGCGGGCGACACGTTTACCGGTTTCTTCCTGGCAGAGTACCTGCGCAGTGGCGACGTGGCCGGCGCTATGCTCACCGCGGCGCAGGCGAGTTCTATCGCCGTCTCGCGCGCGGGTGCGGCGCCCAGCATCCCGACCCTCGACGAGGTCCGGGCTGCACTCGGCGCCTAACCGAGCGTCCGCTTCTCGCAATCACTCCCCGAATTCCGAGCAATGCCACGGGCTCTTTGCGAATCCGTGGTACCGCTCGGCTTTTTCGTGCGCTCAACGGTTGCGGGCGGTGAAGCACGCGTTTTCCGCATCTCAAAGCCCTGCTTGTTAAACCTTTAAAGCGGTAACTAAACACTTTAACTGAATCGCTAAAGCATTTAGTAAACACTCTCCTGACCTTTAGATAACGTTCCCCGAATGCATCATTACCGCTTGAGAAGGCGCGCCCGGCCGGTAGGGGGAAATCCCGGCGGGCGCACAAGCGAGGCCGGGCTCAGCCTGGCCGAATAAAGGAAAGAGAGGGTTCAAATGGCAGTAGACAACCACCAGATTGCCGCTGACGTCCTTCCGCTCGTGGGAGGTGCCGAGAACGTCACCATCGCCACGAACTGCATGACGCGCCTGCGCCTCACGCTCAAGGACAACTCCAAGGCCGATCTCGAGGGCCTCAAGAAGGTCAAGGGCGTCCTCGGCGCCCAGTTCTCCGGCTCCCAGCTGCAGGTCATCATCGGCCAGAACGTGCCGAAGGTCCTCGCCGAGTTCGTCGCCATCTCCGGCGTCAAGCAGGGCGACGCCGTCAACGAGAACCTCGATGACGCCCCGAAGGAGAAGATACAGCTCAAGGACGTCCCCAATATCATCCTCGACTACCTGTCCGGCTCCATGACCCAGCTCATCCCGCTGCTCATGGCCGGCGGCCTGTTCCGCACCATCGCCGCGGTGCTCGGGCCCACCATGCTGAACGTCATCAGCGACACCGACCCGACCTACACGTTCCTCTACACCTCGCTGTATGAGGCCACGTTTACCTTCATCCCCATCTACCTGGGCTACGCCGCCGCCAAGAAGATCGGCGCCACCCCGGTTCTGGGCATGCTGCTCGGCGGCGCCCTCATGGCCCCGTCCGTGGTCTCTGCCGTGTCCTCCAATGGCGGCTCCGGCATCATCTCGGTCTACGGCATCCAGATCACCGCTGCCAACTACCAGCAGACCGTTCTGCCGATCATCCTTTCGGTGCCCGTTCTCTACTACGTGGAGAAGTTCTTCAAGAAGCACATGCCCGACGTGCTTTCCACCGTCTTTACCCCGTTCTGCACCATGATCGTCACCATCCCCATCGCCTTCATCATCCTTGCCCCCATCGGCAACGCCCTGGGCAACGTTATCGCCAACGCCCTGTTTGCCCTGGCTGACCTCGGTGGCGTCGGCACCCTCATCGTGATGGCTGTCCTCGGCGCCTTCTGGCAGCTCTTCGTCGTCTGCGGCATGCACATGCCCGTCATCCTGCTTGCGCAGGTTCAGATCATCGCCGCTGGCTACGACCCGTTCGTCTTCGTCTCCACCAACTGCGCCATGGCTGCCGTCTGGGGCTGCGCCTTTGGTGCCTTCCTCAAGATGAAGAACCCCGACGAGAAGAGCCTTGCCATCGGCTACGTCATCTCCGCCATCGCCGGCGGTGTGACCGAGCCCGCCCTCTTCGGCATCCTCATGCGCTTCCGTCGCACTATGCTCGGCATGTTCATCGGCGGCGCGATCGGCGCCGTGTTCTCCGGCATCACTGGCGTCACCTATTACCTCGCCGGCGGCGCCTCCAACTTCCTGGTCTTCACCAACTACCTGCAGGGCGGCCAGATGAACACCATCCTCGCCATCGCCGGCATGGCCATCTCCTTCGTGATTGCGGCCATCGTGGTCTACCTGACCGGCTTCTCCAAGGAGGAGCTCGCGGAGATGGAGGCCTAAGGCCTTAGCGCCACATCCACAACAGAGCCCCGCCCGGAACGCCCCCTTTCCGGGCGGGGCATCTTTGCAAGGGGACGGGGCGCTTGGGCGATGGTCAACAGCCGCGCGCCCGCGCAAAGCGTTTATCGTTAGGCAAAAAGGGGAGAGGTACGCGGCCGCCGCCGCGCCTTCGCGCAAAAAAGGAGCAACACATGGCACTGGGAAAGCTGAGCATCAACCGCCGCAACGACGGGTTCCTCCTCGACGGCGAGCCGTGGTTCTGGTTCGCCGACACCTGCTGGAGCGCCTTCACCAGCATCACGATGGAGGACTGGGACTACTACCTGACCCGCCGCGCCGAGCAGGGCATGAACGTGCTGCAGATCAACACCCTGCCGCAGTGGGATCGCTGTACCCCTGACCTGGGCATCTGGCCCTATGCCAGCGAGGACGGCGTCCACTTCGACTGGTCGAGCGTCAACGTAGCCTACTGGGAGCGCGCCCGCGCCATGTGCCAGATGGCCGTCGAGCACGGCATCCGCCCGGCGCTCGTCCTCATGTGGTGCAACTACGTGCCCGGTACCTGGGGCAGCAAGATCTCGACCATGCTCGGTGCCGACGTGATGCCGCGCGAGGAGGTCCGCGCCCACGTGGCGCGCGTCGTCGAGTACTTGGGCGACCTCGACCCGGTCTACGTGGTTACCGGCGACACCGACTTTGCCTCCGACGAGGCCATCGCCTATTACGAGGACACCCTCGCCGCCGTCTGCGAGCTCGCGCCCGAGGCGGTGCGCTGCATGCACATCAACCGCGCGAACCGCACCATCCCCGAGCAGTTCGTCGATCGTCTGGACTTCTACATGTTCCAGCCCGGCCACAACTACGAGGGCCAGACCGAGGCCTGGCAGCTGCCCGAGGACTTCCGTGCCAACTATCCCAAGAAGCCCATGGTCAACTCCGAGCCCTGCTACGAGCAGATGGGCGCGTCCCGCAACGTCTACTGGCGCTTCACCGCGCAGGACTGCCGCGCGAGCGTGTGGTCGTCCATCCTCGCGGGCGCCTCGGCCGGCGTGACCTACGGCGCGCACGGCGTGTGGAACTGGCAGACGTCGCGCTCCACGGGCTCCGCGCTGGGCGAGGGCTTCGACGCGCCGTTCCGCTGGCAAGAGTGCCTGCAGTTCCCCGGCGTGTGGGACTTCGGCCTGATTCCGCACGTACTGGGACACCTGGGCGCCAGCTCGGCCGACGCCGCTGCCGCCGTCGAGCCCGCGCAGGAGCTTCTCGACGACAAGCGCGCCGCTATCCGCTGCGCCCGCGTCGGCGAGAAAACCGTGGTCTACATGCCGCGCGCGACGAAGCTGAAGCTCAAGCTGGCGGGCGCCTCTACCGCGACGGCCCTCGACCTCGAGAACAAGCACGTGGCCAAGCTCCCCGTGAGCTGCGCCGACGGCGTCGCCTGCGTGGCCCAGCACCCCTTCGAGCACGACGCGCTCATCGTCGTCGAGTAGCCCGCCCGCCGAACCTGTCCCACGCTGCTGCACGATAAACCTGTCACCCGCCGCAGCACCTGGTGACAGG
>CAVDQW010000136.1:0-31279 GCA_963610995.1 bacterium
CCGGGCCGCCCGGCGCCGCCCCGCGGCGGGCCCGCCCTCCCGGCCGGGGCCGCGCCTCACGGCGGCGCGTCGCCGGGGCAGAACCGGGGCCGCCCGGCAGCCGAACGGGGGCGCCCGGCGCGGGCGCGTGCGTGCCGGGCGGCCCGGGGAGGAGTGCGTTAGGCGCCGTCCCATTTCCTTGAACAGGGATGGGGTCCGTCTCCATGCGCACCGGGCCGTGATGGAGCGCGTTGCTGAGACGAGGACTGCTTTGCTTCTGGTCGACGCCGTCTCAGACGATGCGCCAGAGGGCTTCGCCGCTGCTTATGCAGCCTCTGCGGGAGACCGGGGGGGTCCGAATTTGATTGGCAGGCCTGTCTCGCAGGGGATTTTCGTTCCTGCCGCGCACCGAGGCGCCGACGCCAATCTGCCAGGTGTGTTCCTGGCCATACTGATTGATTCTCGCGCTCTATCGAGGAATGCCCCTCTATCCGCTTCGGGCGGGTGGAGGGGCGTTTCTCTAAAGTAGCCCACTCGATTGGACGCGAAATCTCGGCTCGGGAGTGAGCCCGCGTCCTGTGGTTTGGCCGCCTATGCGGCCATCAGGCCCGAATGGCACCACTCGGCCGGCGTCTCGTAGCCGAGCGACTGGTGCCTGCGGGCGCTGTTGTGCTGGTCGACGTAGGCGGCGACGAGCCTCCTGGGCTCGGCGGGGGTCTTGTGCTCGCCGGCTCTCAGGCACTCGCTCTTCAGGCTGCGGAACCACCGCTCGACCACCACGTTGTCGACCCGGCGGGCCTTGCCGCCCATGCTCTGCAGGACATGCCTTCCCGCCAGCAGCCCCTCGTAGGCGGCCAAGTTGAAGACCGAGCCCTGGTCGGAGTTGAGGATCGAGGGCGCCCCGTGCTCAGCGAAGGCGGCCTCCACGCAGGCGCAGACGCCCGCGGCGCCCATGTCGTCGGCGAGCCCCCGGCCCACGACGTAGCGGCCGTGCCAGTCGACGACGCAGGTCAGGTGCATGTGGGCCCTCCCGATCGGGATGTAGGTGATGTCGACGCCCCGCACCTGGTTTGGGAAGCGGATCGCCTTGTTCTTCAGCAGGTACGGGTGCTTGGGGGCCTTCTTGGCGGGCTTGGAGATGCTCGGCCTCGGGTAGACGGGCCTCACGTTCATCTCCTCCATGAGGCCCGCGACGCAGCGGCGCGAGACGTCGACGGCGCCCGCCGTGCGCTCGCGCGGCTCGGCCCGTGCCTCGCGCGCCCCGGCGCAGGGCATCTCCAGGCGCGCCTCGTCGACCACGCGCGCGGCGCGCTCGCGCTCCTCGCCCCCGGGCGAGCGCCTCCTTCCCTTCGGCTTGTGGTGGTGGCTCGACCTGGGGATCCGCGGCAGCCGGCACTGCCTCTCGACGCTGACCTCAGCGTTCGCCGGGTCGACCAGGGACATCCTCGATGCCGATGCCGTAGCGCTTAAGCAGGCCCCGTTGAAGATGACCGCGCTCGACGGTGAGCTCGCCGTGTCTGCGGTGCGGGTCGTCGACCCCCTGTGCTCGGCGAGCTCCCGCTCGCGCGCTCGTCCTCGGCGACCGAGAACGCGCGGGACAGGTCGGACTCGGCCCTGGCTTTCCGGTTCCTGACCGGGTTGGGGCTCAGGTGTCGTGCCCGGCGCCCAGCTCGCTGACCGTCTTGGCGCCCTGGAGCGCCTCGAGCGCCGCCTTTGCCTTGAGCTCCGCAGAGTAGGGTTTGCCCTCGGGCATCTGTGACCTCGCTTCCCGCGCCTTCCTGGGCACATTGTGCGGGTTCACTCCCTCATCTCAAAATCGTGTCCAACTTAGGCGGGCCACATCAGTATCGAGCGCGAAGTTCTGCTGGGAGAGCGCAAGTGGCGCAACTCTTTTGACGAGAGCGAAGCTATGCGGACGCTCGAGGAGCGCTCGGACCTTTTGAGCGGCTTTACCAAGAGGTGCTCCGTGCTCTTCGACAAGAAGCCCGCAGGCCGCGGCACCGCTGCCAAGGCCGAGGAGCGCGGCGACTTGAAGCTCTTGAGCGTCCAGGACCTGTACGCAGGGCTTGGATAACTAGAACCCCTGGTAGCCGGGCAGGGTCACAAAGAGCGCGACCTTCTGTGACCCGTTATAGCTTTGAGGAACGTAGAGGTTGAAGTGAATGTCGTCCTCGCCGGTCGTGTGAAGCACGTTGTCAAGCACGAAATCGCGGTATCCTTCCGTCCCACGCGTTACCTCGGCCTCCGCTGTGGGGTCTGTTCCCGTAAGGTCGAGTGTGCTTCAAATACCGGCGGCCCAGGCGAGCACCTCGCTGTCGGATGCGGCAGACGAGAAGCGCTGGCCGTCCTGCCAGTCTCCGGTGCCGGCTGCGTTGGCCAGGAGCTTGCCGCTCTGGCCCAGGCTTGAGGACGTGGAGGTGCAGAAGGGGATGACATTCTTGCCGGTGAAGTCGTTGTCGGCGGTAAAGTGGTCGCACGTCCATGCCGCGATGGCCCACCAGATGGGGTAGCCGAGAAGCACGGTATCGTAGTCCGCCCAGTCGTCGGGGGTCGTCTGCGCCAGGGGCACATCGCGCAGGCTCTCGTCGTCGTGCTCGCGCGAGACGCGGCTCTCGGAGTTGGTCCAGTTGAGGTCGGCGTCGGAGTGGACCTCCTGTGGCACGATCTTAAAGAGGTCGGCGCCCAGCTCATCGGCTGCAGCCTCGGCCACACGCTTGGTGTGACCCTGCGCGGAGTAGTAGGCCACGAGGACCTTTTGACCTGTGGCCTGCGAGTTGTTGGAGCTGCTGGTGCTTGGAGTGCTCTCGGTTGCGTCGCTGTTTGACGCGCTGCTGCCCGCGCAACCGCCGAGGGTCAGCCCCGCAGAGACAATGGCAGTCATCTTCAGAAAGTCGCGACGAGTGTAGTTGCTCTTGGATGCGCCTCTCTACCAGCTCTTCTTTTCCTTGGAGCTGTCGTGGTGATGCTTGCGTTCCTCGACCATCTTGGCGAACCACTGCACCATGGCGGGGTCGCTGTGGGAGAAGAACGCCGAGGTCTTGGTGTCGAGCGCGGCGATCTGCGCCATCTCGTCGGCGGTCAGCTCGAAGTCGAAGACGTCGAGATTTTGCTCCATGCGCTCGCGGTGGACGGACTTGGGGATCACCACGACGCCGCGCTGCAGGTTCCAGCGGAGCATGACCTGCGCGGCCGTCTTGTCGTGAGCGGCGCCGATCTGGGTCAGCACGGGGTTCTCGAAGAGGCCGCCGCGGCCCTCGCCGAAGGGCGCCCAGGCCTCGGGCACGATGCCGTACTTGGCCTCCCACTCCTGGAGCTCGGTGTTCTGGTTGAGCGGGTGGCGCTCCATCTGGTTGACCATCGGGGTCACGCCGGTGCCGTTGAACTCGCAGAACTCGACCATGCGGCCCACGTAGAAGTTGGAGATGCCGACGGCGCGCACCTTGCCCTCCTCGTAAAGCTTCACGAGGTCGCGCCAGGCACCAAAGGTGTCGCCGAAGGGCTGGTGGAGAAGAACGAGGTCCAGGTAGTCGGTCTTGAGCTTGCGCAGCGAGTCCTCGACCGACGCGCGCGTGGTGCCCTCGCCGAAGTGCTCGATCCAGACCTTGGTGGTGAGGAAGATGTCGCCGCGGTCAACGTCGGAGGCGTCGATGGCGGCTCCGACCTGCTCTTCGTTGAAGTAGGACTGCGCGGTGTCGATGTGACGGTAGCCCACCTCCAGCGCGTCGCGCACGCAGCGCTCGCACTCGTTCTGCGTGACCTGGTACACGCCGTAGCCGAGCTGCGGCATCTTCACGCCGTTGGAAAGTGTGACGTACATCATGCTGCTGGGATCAAAAGCCATGCCTGCTCCTTCTCGCCGATAGTTTGTGGCATGATGCGGTTATAACAACCGATAGCTACTATCGGTAAAGCGCCGGCCTTGCCGAGAGGGGCATCTTCACATGACGTACACCATGATGCAGGTGTGTCGCGAGCTGGGGATGACGTACCAGACGCTCAAGTTCTACTGCAACCAGGGGCTCGTGCCCAACGTGAAGCGCGACAAGAACAACCGCCGCGTCTTCGACGAGCGCGACGTGGAGTGGGTCCGGGGCCTGACCTGCCTGAAGAGGTGCGGTATGAGCATCGAGGAGATGCGCGAGTATCTGCAGCTTTGCCTGCAGGGGCAGGCGAGCATCCCCGAGCGCAAGGTCATGCTCGCTGAGAAGCGCGAGCGCCTGGTGGCGCAGCTCGCCGAGGTGCAGGCCAGTATCGACTACATCGACTGGAAGCAGGGCTTCTACGACGACGTCCTCGCCGGCCGCACGGAGTACTACAGCAACCTGCTGCCAGCGGATTAGTGTGCGCAAGGCCTCTGCCAGCCTGTTTGCCACGGCGCGGAACGGATCCATTTCGGCATTTGGATCGCCGAACTCAAACATCTCTGCGTCTTATTTTCGACTGATCGAGTAGCCGACGCTGAGGGCGCTGCGTTTTCGCAGGTAAGCCTAATTCACGCGAGCGGTCTACTCGATAGGTTCAAATTAAGACGCAGAGATGTTGAATTCCTCGGCCATAACGCGCGAAATGCCACCCGTGCTGTTTCAAGGATTGGGCGTTCTACACCATCATGGCGACGGAAATCACTAGCACGAGCATGGCCAGCACGAACGGCGTGAGGCAGCCGCCGCAGCCGCAGCCGCCGCATCCGCATCCATCACCCGGTGGCGGCGGCGGGGGAGCGGGTCTCCAGAAGCCGCCGCGCCTTGGCCCGGGGCCGGGAAAACCTCCCATGCCGGGCCCGCCAAAGCCCCCGGGACCTCCCGGCCCTGGTCCGAATCCAGGCATCGCTTGCTCCTCTCACCTGCGGACAATACTCCCCAGCTTAGTTATGCGAGGCCGGGCGTTCTTCAGTTGGTGGCTGAGAAGTGGACAAGGGGACTGTTCCTTTGTCCATAATGGCGGCTGTCAGTTTGTCGAGAATGGCCTCGAACTGGAGCTTCTCTTCGTCGGTGAGGGCGTCGAGGGCTATGGGTTTGGCGTCGCGCATCTCGGCTGCAAGGGCGCGGCCCTCGTCGGTGATCGAGACGTTGAAGGCGCGGGCGTCGGCGTCCGAGCGCTTACGGACCACCAAGCCGCGGCCCTCGAGTTTGCGAACCATCTCCGAGGCAGACTGCGCCTTGACGCCCAGGTGCTCTACCAGCGTCTTCTGCGGCAGGCTGCCTTCGTCGGCCAAGATGAGCAGCGCGCGGCCCTGGCTCTCGTTGGCCATGCGGAAGCCTGCGGCGCCGAGCTTGGCGTCCGTGCGGTGACGCCCGCGCATGCCGCGCATAAGTGCCGAGTTGAAGTCCATGTACTTCTGCATGATGCGCACGTTGTCGGGCGTGCGGGGTTTCTTGCTGTTCACGGATCTCCTCCTCTGACGCGCGCGGGGTTTGCGCGGCTCCCATTTTAGACGAGTTCCAAGAAATTTAATCAGGGTTGTTGACAAACAAATAAGGCATCCTTACTATTCATTTGCTAAGGGTACCTGATTAACCATGCGCAACTGAAGAAGGAACTATGGAACTCGCGATTGAGACAAAAGGAATCACCAAGAGGTTCGGCGAGAAGATCGCCGTGAACGACATCAGCCTGACGGCTGAGCCGGGGCAGGTTTTTGCCGTTCTGGGGCCCAACGGGGCAGGCAAGACCACGCTTTTGCGCATGCTGGCCACGCAGCGCCGCATCGACGCCGGCAGCGCGCGCATCTTTGGCGCAGACGTTGCCGCAGATCCCATGGCGGTGCGCCGCATGATCGGCATGACGGGGCAGTTTGCAACCATCGATGCCGATCTCACGGCCATCGAGAACCTGGAGATCACGGGGCGGCTCTGCGGCTTGAGCAAGACCGCGGCCTGTGCTCGCGCCGAAGAGCTTCTTGCGCAGTTCTCGCTTACGGAGGCGCGCGACCTTGCGCTCTCGGCGTTTTCCGGCGGCATGCGCCGTCGACTTGATTTGGCTGCAAGTTTGATGATGCGCCCACGGCTCATCATCCTTGACGAGCCCACGACGGGCCTTGACCCCATCACGCGCCAGGAGCTCTGGGACGTGATTCGCGACCTGGTGGCTCAGGGCTCGACGGTGCTTCTTACCACGCAGTATCTGGAAGAGGCCGATCAGCTGGCGGACAACATCGCCGTTATTCAAGGCGGCCGCTTGGTGGCCGAGGGAACACCTGCGAAACTCAAGCGCTTGGTGGGGGAGTCGCGGCTTGAGGTCGTGCTTGCTGACGAGAATGCCGCTCAGGTCGCTGGTCGAATCGTGAGCGAGAAATTCGGCTGTGCGCCCACGCTGCTCGACGGTTGCTGCGGCATCAGCGTGGACGCTCCGGACGCCGGTTTCTCGCTCGCGCTTCTCAACGCAATTGCCGCCACAGGCGTGCAAATCCGCGACTTCCAGGTGAGAAAACCCACTCTCGACGACGTTTTTGTGAGGCTCGTGCAGAGCAACAACGCACAGGTCAACAACTGTGCCGAGGCCAGGAACTAAGGAGCAACCATGATAACCAACGCAATTACGGCCCCTGTTACGACCGCCGCCGATCCGAACCCCGGCAACCTCGCGCGCGACACCGTCACGCTGGCAAAGCGCTCGCTGCTCAAGCTCCGGCACAACCCCGGCGCCCTCGTGGACGTGGTGATGCTCCCGATCACCTTCATGCTGATGTTCGCGTATCTCTTCGGCGGCTCGGTCTCGGGCAGCGTTGAGGCGTACATGCCCACCATCGTGCCGGGCATTGTGGCGTTTGCCCTGCTCATGGCCACGTCGAACACCGGCACACAGCTCCGTGAGGACATCGAGACGGGCGTGTTCGATCGCTTCAAATCGCTGCCCATCGCGCCGCTGTCGCCGCTCGCCGGCATGCTGACGGCCGACGTCGTGCGCTACGTCGTCGCGTCCGCGTGCGCCGTCGCCGTAGGCCTTCTCATGGGCTGGCGACCGGCCGCCGGGCTGGGCTGGGTGGCCGCGGCGACGCTGCTCGTCATCTTCGTCATGTGGTGCATCAGCTGGGTCTTTGCGCTTCTTGGCGTGGTGGCGAGGTCGTCCGCGACCATCTCGGCCCTCTCCACGCTGATCACCATGGTGCTGGGGTTCGTGTCCAACGCCATCGTGGACATCGACTCGCTGCCCGAGGCGCTGCGCGCCGTTGCCGAGCACAACCCCATTAGCTACCTGGTGAACGCCTACCGCGCGATGGTCGAGACCGGTGTCTTCGGGACCGAGGCAGCCTGCGCCGTCGCGGTTTCGTGCGTCGTGCTCGCGGTTTTCGTCCCCGCGACGGTCATCGCCTACGAGCGCAAGCTGTAACACGACGAAAAGTGGGCAAAGGGACCGTCCCTTTGACCGCTTTTTGGTTAGAGGATCGTGGCGGCCGAGACGCCGACGACTATGAGCGCGAGCACGAACGGGGCGAAGCACCCGCGGCAGCCGCAGCCGCCGCAACCGCAGCCGTCGCCGCCCGGGGGAGGCGGAGGCGGGTTCCACGGGCCGCCGCCCCTTCTCCCGAAGCCGCCCATTCTGGGGCCCGGGCCATGAGGTCCGCCGAAGCCCGGTCCGCCGGGTCCTGGTCCAAACATCGTCTCTTCCTTTCGCTTGCGGCCGCCGCGAATCCGGTCGGGCGGCGCATAGCTTGAGGATACCCAGCATGCGTGCCGTCGTATGCGGCGCTTCGGCGTTCGCCGCAGTTTCGCGGGTCCAGACACGTGATGCGTTCTTGGTACGCGCTCCGCTCAAGAATGGCCCTGTTGAGTGCGGGCGCGCCGGCGCCCCTGTTCGGAGGTAGCGCCATGAGGGATGCGGAGATCGTCGATCGGCTGATTTTGCAGCTTGGGGGCGCGGACAACGTTGTCTGCGTGACCAACTGCATGACGCGCCTGCACGCCGTGGTAAAGGACGAGGCGCTGGTGCAGGAGGCGCAGCTCGCGGCAGCGCCCAAGGTGCTCAGCATCGTGCATGATCGCCCGAACACCTACGAGGTCGTGGTCGGCCCCGGCAACAGCCGCAAATTTGCCGGAATCTGCCACGACAAGGGCCTATCGGCCACACCGCCGAGCAGCGGAGACTGGAAGCAGAACAAGGCCGCCCGCGAGGCGGGTCAGACGACCGGCGCGGTCAAGGCGCTTCTCAAAACGGTGGGCGACATCTTCGTCCCGCTCATCCCCGGCATCATCGCCGCCGGTCTCTGCTCGGGCATCGCGTCCCTGCTCGCGCAGCTCGTGCCCAACTACAAGGACGTCGTTGCCCTTGCCCTGGTCTGGAACCTGCTCACGCTGATCAGCACGTCGTTCATGACGGTCATCACGGCATGGGTGGGCTACCGCGCGGCGGAGCGCTTCGGGGCCACGCCGATCCTCGGCGGCATGCTGGGCATGGCGACCACGCTCTCGCGCATCGACGAGATCGCCAAGCTCCTTGGCTGGTACAACGACGCGACGCCGCTCAGCTCGATTCTGCAGGCGGGCAAAGGCGGTGTGCTGGCGGTCATCGTGGGCGTGTTCGTCATGGCGCAGGTGGAGAAGTGGCTGCGCCAGCGGATGCCCGCGAGCCTCGACATCTTTATGACGCCGATGCTCACCATGATCGTCTGCGTCGCCCCGTACGTGCTGGCCATCATGCCGGCGTTCGGCTACGTCTCGGGCGGCCTCGCATGGGCGCTCAGCCAGGCGTTCAACTCGGACAACGTGCTGGTGAGAATGCTCGTGGGGTACATCTCGGCGGCGATGTTCCTGCCGATGGTCGCCTGCGGCATGCACCACGGCCTCGTGGCCCTCTATGCCATTCAGCTCCAGCAGATCGGCTACATCACGCTGCTCCCGGCGCTGGCCATGGCGGGCGCGGGCCAGGTCGGCGCGTCGATCGCCCTGTACGTCAAGGCGCGCAGGGTCGGCCACAAGAAGCTCCGCTCAGTCATCGCGGGCGCCTTGCCCGCGGGCGTCCTGGGCGTGGGCGAGCCGCTGGTCTACGGGGTCACGCTGCCCATGGGCCGGCCGTTCGTCACGGCTGGTCTGGGCGCGGGCTTCGGCGGGGCGTTCGTGATGGCGTGCAAGGTGGCCGCGACGGCGTGCGGGACGTCGGGCGTGCTGGGCGCGTTCATCATGACGGCCGGCGAGGGCGGCGCGGTCCGCAGCGTGGCGATGTACCTGTGCGGCCTGGCCATTGGCTGCGTCGCGGCGTTTCTTATCACGAGCGCCGCGATTTCAGACGATGCAGTGGCCGAGGCGTTGGGCGGAATCGAGGCGGCGCCTGCCGATGGGCCGGCGGTGGCGCGCAGGACCGTGCGTCACGGAGAGCTGATTCACTTCGATTACGGCGATGACCTGGTGTTTATTTATACGGTGCGGGACGCTGTGGGCCTGCATGCCCGCCCCGCCGGCGACCTTGCGGAGCTCGCGTCCGAGTTCGACGCGGACATCGCCGTGCGCAACGGCGGGCGGACGGCGTCGGCAAAGAGCGTGACCGAGCTCATGCTGCTCGACGCGACCGAGGGCTGCGAGCTCGAGTTCCACCTGGTCGGCAGGGATGCGAAGCTGGCGGCGAGTGCGCTGCGGCGCTTTATGGGCGAGAATCTTTAGGGGGTCAAGATGAGAACCTTTGAATGCATGGTGGCCCAGGAGGGGTTCTTCGCGGGGCCCGTCCATGTGGTCCGTTCGGGCTCTGTGGGCAATAACGCGCAGGTCGGTGATGTCGAAGCGGAGCTTGCGAGCTTCCGTGAAGCGGTGTCGTCGCTGAAGGAGAGCCTTTCCGGCGCGGGGCGCGGGGCCGGCCGCGCGCGTGGCAAGAACGCGGATATCCGCGACGCCATGCGGGCGATCCTGGCTGACAAGGCGTTTGTCTTGCGCGTGGAGAAAGGCATCCGCGAGCAGCGCCTGAGCGCCGCGACGGCGCTGCGGAAGGCTGCCGACGAGCTTACCGCGTCGTTCGATGGGCTGAGCTCGGAGTACCTGCGGGCGCGGCAGGAGGACGTGCGCGGCGTGGCCGACGAGCTGACGGCGATTCTGGCGAGGGCCATCGACGGCGTGGGGGAGCCGTCGGCGTTCGTGGTCGAAGAGATCGGGTGCTCGCAGCTTTTGTGCGTTGACGAGGCGTTTATTGGCGCGTTGATTACGGAGAATGGGTCTGTGAGCTCGCACGTTTCCATCATTGCGGGCAATCTTGGTGTCCCATACCTGTATGGGAACGCGGCGGCGGTGACCGCGGCGGCGGAGGCGGAGTACGTGGTCGTCGATTCCGCGTCGGCGACGGTGACGGTCGACCCGGACGACGAGGCGCGGGCGGCCGCCGAGGCGCGCATGGCCGAGTTCTTGCGCGAGCAAGAGGCGCGGCGCCGGCCAAGGCGGAGACGCCCGTTGCCGACGAGGCGAGCATCCAGGGCCTTACCCTCATGCTCGTGGAGGACAACGAGCTCAACGCCGAGATCGCCGCGACGCTCATTCAGGACCGCGGCGCCCAGACCGTCCTCGCGCCCGACGGAGAGGTCGCCGTGCGCCTCTTTGCCGATAATCCCGCCGGCACCTTCGATGCCATCCTCATGGACGTGATGATGCCCAAGATGAACGGCTACGACGCCACGGCCGCAATCCGCGCGCTCGATCGCCCCGACGCGGCCACGGTGCCCATCGTGGCCATGACGGCCAATGCCTTCAAGGAGGACGAGCAGCGCTGCCTCGAGGCCGGCATGGACGCCTTCTTGCCCAAGCCCATCGACGTCGACCAGCTCGTCGCCACCGTCTTCCGCGTCGTCAAATAAGACAGGGGGACAGTCCCTTCGTCTTATCGCGGCCGGTGGCGGCCCGTCTTTGATGCGCAGTTGATGCGCCGTCCCTGCGAGTATTTGAGCCATAGAAAGACTCGAAAACAGGGGAGATACCTATGAGCGAACAGAAGAACCACCTGGTGTGCCAGCTAGCCGACGACGACCTCAAGTCCGTGACCGGCGGCCTCAGCTACCACCACGCCACAAAGAGCGGCAAATACTACAAGTGGGTCGGCGGCAATCAGACCAGGGCGTACCTGTGCCCCAATTGCGGCCGCCCGGTCCACAAGGGCGACCTTTGGCGCTGGTACTGCGACCCCTGCAACAAGAGCTGGTTCTACGAGGATAGTTTCTCCAACAGCCTCGATTTAAGCTCCGGCCTCTGGAAAGAGATCAGCGCCGACGAGTACAACCAGTGGGAGAACGTCAACGACGACGATCGCTAATGAATCCACCGTCGCTGCCGCCGTGTTGCGCACTCTAGGTTGAAGAAAGGAGCGGTTATGCTATCCACCAGCAAGATCGGCATCATCGGCCTCGGGCACGTCGGCGCCCATGTGGCGAACAGCCTGCTGCTCCAGGGCATCGTCGACGAGCTCTACTTCGTCGGGCACCACGACCAGAAGGTCGCCTCCGAGGTCCAGGACTTGAGCGACTCCCTCAGCTTCGTTCCCTACAACACGCGCATCGTGAACTGCGGAAACCGCTACGAGGACCTCGCCGGCTGCGACATCATCGTCAACGCGGCGGGCAATGTGTCCTTGGTCGCGCAGTCCCGTGACGGCGAGCTGTTCAACACCGCCGAGTCCGCCCGCACCTTTGCCGAGACCATCGTGGGCGCCGGTTTCAACGGAATCCTGGTCAACGTGGCCAACCCGTGCGACGTTATCTGCACGGCCATTTGGCGCCTGACCGGCTACGACCCGAGCAAGATAATCGGCACCGGCTGCGGCCTCGATTCCGCGCGTCTGCGCTCGGAGATCTCTAAGGTCACGGGCATCAGCCCCAAGTCGATACACGCCCACGTGATCGGCGAGCACGGCGCGAGCCAGGTCGCGGCGTGGGAGTCGACCACCATCGGCGCGGTGCGTCTCTCGGAGCTTGCGCGCATCGACCCCGAGCGCTACGACTTCGACCGCGCGGCGGTTGAGGAGCGCGCTCGCCAGGGCGGTTACGTGACCTTTGCCGGCAAGGGGTGCACCGAGTACGCGGTGGCCAACTGCACCGTGTGCATCTGCGCGGCCATCCTGCACAACGAGCACGCCGTCATGTGCGCGTCCACGCTGCTCACGGGCGAGTACGGCGAAGAGGGCATCTTCGCGTCGCTGCCGTGCGTGGTGGGCGCGGGCGGCATCGAGCAGGCCCTCACGCCGGAGCTCTCCGAGGGCGAGCGGGCGGCCTTCCATGCGAGCTGCGAGCACATCCGCGGCAACATCGCCAAGCTCGACTGGCTGCGATAAGACACGGGGACTGGCCCCTCTGTCTGCGAAGGGGTTGCCCCCGTTTTTATTTAGGCGAGGGCGGCGAGGGCCTCGCCGATGTCGGCATTGAGGCAGATGGACTGGTGCTCGATCTGGCGCGGGGCCGCGGCCTCGCCGGCGTTGATGCACGCGTAGGTGGCCTTGGGATTCGCGGCCGTCATACGCCAGAAGGGGTACTTGATTATGCCAGGCGTGTTGTATCCCACGCCGAGCTCGAGGTAAACGATGCGCAGGCCAGCGCGGGTGCGAATGAAGTTGCTATAGCGCTCGGCCGCTTGGTGCCAGCCCTCGTCCTCCACGAACTTATCGTCGGCCCGCAGGTTCGTGGTCGCGGGGCGGCCGCAATGCGGGCAGGTGGGCACGAGGTGGCTGGGTACACGCATGCCCTGCTGCTGCTCGACCATGGCGCGGACGGCCTCCTCGTTGTCCCAGGTCTGGTTGCAGCACGGCTCGCTGCACTGGAAGAGGCCGTAGTCGCCCTGCGTGTAGAAGAGCCGCTTCTTGTCGAACCCGGCCTTCTGGAAACAGTGGTCCACGTTGGTGGTCAGCACAAAGTAGTCCTTATCTGCCACAATGCGCAGCAGGTCACCGTAGACAGGCTTCGTCGCGTCGGTAAAGCGATTGATGTAAATGTAGCGGCTCCAGTATGCCCAGCGCTCCTCGGGGGTGGGGAAGGGGTAGAAGCCGCCGGAGTACATGTCGGCAAATCCGCGCGCGGCGATGAAGTCCGCGAAGTTCTGCTCGAAGCGCTCGCCTGCGTACTCGAAGCCGGCCGACGTGGAGAGGCCGGCACCGGCGCCGATGACCACCGCCTCCGCCTCGTCGAGCGCGTTCCGCAGCCTGTCAATCGCGGCTTCCGCATCCGAGGAGCTCGGCGTAGATCTCGCGGTCCAGATCCTTGAAAACATTGAAGACCACCTTCTTCACACTGGTCGGTGTTCGCATAAAGTCTTTAACGGACGCGACGGCGATGCGCGCCGCCTCGCGATTGGGGAAGCAGAACTCGCCGGTGGAGATGCAGCAGAACGCGACGCTGGTCAGGCCCTGTGCGGCGGCCAGCTCGAGGCACGAGCGATAGCAGCTGGCGAGAAGCTCGCGGTCGCGCGCCGTCACGCCGCCGCGGACGATCGGCCCTACCGTGTGCAGCACGTAGCTCGCCGGCAGGTTGTATCCGGGCGTGATCTTTGCCTGGCCCGTGGGCTCGGGGCGGCCCTGCTCGGCCATGATGCGGGCGCAACAGCCGCGAAGTTGGACGCCGGCAAAGGTATGGATAGCGTTGTCGATGCAGCGATGGCTGGGCACGTAGCAGCCGGTCATGCCGCTGTTGGCGGCGTTCACGATGGCGTCCGCGCGCAGGGTCGTGATGTCTCCCTGCCAGAGGCAGAGCTCGCCGCCCGCGGTGCCGGCGGTGGCTGCGGGGACGAGGTCGCCCACGTCCGTGATGCCGTGCGTCGCGGTCTCTTCTCGCAGGTAGGCGTCCTGAACGGCGAGAAACTCCTCGCTTGTCGGCGCCGCCTCGCGTACGTTCATCAGGCCGCGAAGCAGCGCCCGCTGGTCCTCGGCCGCCGCCGGCACGCTCACGCCGCGGTACTCCGGCCGCTCGCCCAGTAGCTCCCGGATCAGCAGCTGCCGCCTCTCACCTTGCCTCATCTTTCCTCCTTCGACCTGCAAAAGGGACAGTCCCTTTTGTAGGTGGCCGGTCTCTACCGCTCGCTAAAACAGCGAGAGCTGCTGCACGAGATAGCTTTCTTGCCGCGCGTCGCGCACGACGTCGCCGGGTTGCACATGGCCGATGAGCAGCGGCGACGCAGGGTCGTGCAGGCGGAAGTTCCTCTCCACGGTGCGCTGGTCGTAGTTGGCGTAGCAGTAGCGGCAGCCGTGCATGCAGGTGTTGTACGCGCCGACGTCGGCACCGAGCAGGCACCGGCACTTGTCGCGCGGTGAACGCTTGGAGCGCGGGACGTCCAGCTGGATGCCGCACGACTGCTCGAGCACCTCCTGCGTCATGCAGCCGTCCGTTATGGCGCCGTACCGGCTCAGGGACGCGTCCTCGCAGCACAGGCGGATCGCGATGCCGTGCTCCGCCCCGATGCGCACGAGCTCCGTGGTAAGAAGCCGCTGGTCGGCGGCCGAAACTGCCCGCGCTTCGGGGAAGTTGCGTCGGACCTTCTCGTAAATCTCGATGAAGCTCACGACGCAGAACGACACGCTCCCCTCGAGCTCCTCGGCCATCCGCTCGAACGCCCGCAGATGGAAGTCCACGGTGTAGCGCTCGGAGAGAAACACGGGGTCGTAGCGCCAGCCAACGGCTTGCGGCCCCACGGCGTCCGAAAGTTGCCGAATCGATGCCAGCACGTCGGCTTTTCTCGGCACGCGGGGCTCGATCTCCGACCCGTAAGGCGTGCGGGTCACGAACCAGAACTGCCGGAAAGCGTCGAGCTCCGCGAGGCGCGGCAGCATGGGCGCCGGGTTCTTCGTGCAGAAGCATATGACGTCCACCACCTGCGGGTCCAGCGCGTAGCGCGTGACGAGCTCCGGGCGGTAGGGGTTTCTCGCCATCACGTAGCCCTCGGCCACGCGCCGATAGAACCAATCGCTGAAGTACGCCGGAATGTCCGTGCGACACCCTGTGTTCAGAATCACCCCAGCCCCTCTCGCCATACCTGCAAAAGGTGGGCAAGGAGACGGCCCCTTGCCCACCTTGGCAACCTTTATAGCAGCTGTTTAGCACATAATGGCGTCGTCTGCGGTAAAGCCCCCGAGCGAGTTCTCCTTGACCTGGATGCAGACGTAGGTGATGCCGGCGTCCGCAGCGGCGCGGAACTGGCGCTTGGCGGCGGGGGAGACGCGCAGCCAGTCGCCGGCAGCGAGCTCGATCTCCTCGCCGTCGATGGTGGCGGAGCCGGAGCCCTCAAGCACGCCGTAGATCTCCTCGTTGTTCTTGTGGGCGTGGACAAACGGGACGCCTGCGCCGGCCGGGAGAGTGTTGATGCTGATCTCGGCGCCGGTGAGGCCGAGGGTCTCGTGAAGCTCGACGCGGCTCTCGTCGGCGGCGTGGGTCTTAGCGAAGTTAGTCATGGTGGTTCCTCTCCTTTAGGTTGCTGTGTGACGGGCGAGCGGCCGATCCGCTGTCCATCTGCTATTCAACCGAAGGCGCCGCTTCCCGCCAAGAACGCACTTCTTTATGCCCTAGTTACCAAAAGGTGACTGGCATTACCTGCAAAGCATTCGAATCCGAGTGTTACACTCTTCGGTAACGTTAACGCCGTCGAAAGGCCGCCCATGCTCACCAAGGAAGAGCTTCCCGCCTGCCCCGTGGCCACCACGGTCCAGCTCATCGGCAGCAAGTGGAAGCTGCTTATCCTGCGCAACCTCATGATGCGCCCGTGGCGCTTCAACGAGCTCAAGCGCGACCTCGAGGGCATCAGCCAGAAGGTGCTCACCGATAGTCTTCGTTCCATGGAGGCCGACGGCCTCGTTACCCGCACGGTGTACCCCGAGGTGCCGCCGCGCGTGGAGTACGCCCTCTCTGAGCTGGGCGAATCCATGCGCCCCATCATGAAGTCGTTGGAGGACTGGGGCAACTTCTACAAGCGGTCCCGCGCATAGCTTCGCCGTGCCCGAAGATCGGGGCGTCGACCAGGTCGGGGAGATGCCTCGGACTGGCGGAGCTCTATGTATTGCGGCTAAAGTTCTGGGCGAACGGGCTCGGCGCGCTTGAAGTCTGACGCGTAAACGGCCATTTCGTCACGCTCGATTAGTTTATTGGGGACTTGTGCAAAATCGTCGGGTAGAACAGCCGATTTTGAGCCCCGCCAACTGGGAAAAGTCTCCCAATTCAGTCGCGTATACTACGACAATCCGTACAAGTCACCAATAAACTGAATGAACTGCTCATAGGGGCCCGCTGCCAGTGCTTGCAGGCGAAAAACCTACCCGTAAAGAAGCCCAAATGGGGCCGATCGGGCCCATGCGCGAGTTATACGGCCGGGTGGCATGCGGGTGGCACCCCGCATACTCGTCGAGTTGCGTTGGCCTGGCCCTTATGGTGGCTCTTGACGTGCCATTACCTGTAACGACTTCAAAGCTGCCGGTGGCTAGCAAGCGGGCAAAGGGGCAGCTCTATTTGCGCGTCGTTTAACCGGGCAAACGCGGAGATGCTGGATAAGACGAAGGGACTGTCCCCTTGTCTTGTGATGTGCCCCCTCCCGCCTTCGGGGTTAAAATAGCAGGCAACTGCAGCTTATTCGACGTGAGGTGGCCGCCATGACCCAGCGCGAGATAAAAAACCGGGCCCTCGCCAAGGATTCGATCGCGTTCCTCGTCGCGGCACTTGTTGCCGTGCTGGCCTTCGCCGTCTATACCGTCGCTCTTTCCGGCTCCTTCGCCGAGCAAGCGCTCTCCAAGGCCGTCGCGGATTCCTCCAGCCACGCCGACGCGATGCACCAGGTCATCAACGTGCAGCTCTCCGACGACGACTTCACGCAGATAAACACCACCGCCGATATGGGCTCGGAGCTGTAACGCAGCCTCCAGGCGCACCTCAACGAGGTTCGCGCCATGAGCTCCGCACGTTCTTTCTACACCGCCAAGAGGGCCGCGGACGGCAGCATCGTCTACGTCGTCGACGGCATGGAGCCGAGCGTTGCCGGCGACGAGTTTCGCGCGCCCGGCGCGGCCGTCGCGGACGAGCTGGTGCCCTACATCGAGCGCGCCCTTGCCGGCGAGAGCGTCTATTCGCAGCAGATCGTGGACACCGAGAACGGCCACATCTTCACCGCCTGTTATCCCATCAACTCCAACGAGACGGGCGAGGTGATCGGCGCCCTCTGCATCGAGATCGACATGCAGTCCACCTACGACTTCATGACGGCCCGCCAGAACACCCTCGTGCTCACGGCTGTCGTGGGCGGCGTCGTGGTTATTGCTCTTCTGGGGTTCGGCTTCCGTCTACCTGCACCGCGTTCGTTCCAAGGAACAAGACGATCAGCTGAACCTCCTGAACACCAACAACCGCCTGGAGGAGGCCCTCGCGCGCGAGGCCAGGCACGCGGAGGTCATCTCGGCTCTTGCCACCGTGTACACCACCATTTTCCAGGTGAGCCTCGTCGATTACTCTTACGAGGTCATCAAGAGCGTCGAGCTCATGCATTCCACCGTGGCGAAGACGGGCAACATCGTGTCGGTGCTCGACGTCATCCTCGTGGCCTTCATGGAGCCCGAGATGCGCGACGACATGGCCCTCTTCCTCGACGTCCACACGCTCTCGGAGCGCATGGGCGACCTCGACACGGTGATGACCGAATACAAGAACCCTGCCGGTCGTTGGTTCGAGGCGCGCTTCATCGCGAAGCGTCGTGACGCCGACGGCCGCGTGACCGAGGTCCTCTACTGCGCCCGCGACATCAACGACGAGAAGCGCCGCGAGCTCGACCTGCGCGACCGCCTGCAGGAGGCCGCCACCGAGGCGCGCCGCGCGAACCAGTCCAAGACGAGTTTCCTGCGTCGCATGAGCCACGATATCCGCACGCCGCTCAACGGCATCATCGGCATGCTCCACGTCTCAGAGCGCTACGCCGACGACCCCGCCAAGCTCGAGGAATGCCATGAGAAGATCCTTCGATCGGCCGATTACCTGCTCGACCTGGTGAACAACGTGCTGGACATTTCCAAGCTTGAGTCTGGCGCGCTGGAGCTTGAGCACAAGCCGTTCCACCTGGGCGAGCTGCTGCTTAAATCCTTGCCGGTGATCGACACGAACGCGGCGGAGCACGGTGTCACCTTTATCGGCGGACGCGATGCGAGCCACATCGAGCACTACAACGTGGTCGGCAGCCCGGTCCACCTCAATCGCGTCCTCATGAACCTCTCCTCCAACGCCGTCAAGTACAACCGCCCCGGCGGCACCGTGAGCGTTTATTGCGACGAGGTCGGCTGCGACGGCGAGCGCGCTACGTACCAGTTTGTCTGCGAGGACACGGGCCTCGGCATGAGCGAGGAGTTCCAGAAGCGCGCCTTCGAGCCGTTCACGCAGGAGGGCAAGCAGACGATCACGACCTTCAGTGGGTCGGGTCTGGGGCTCTCCATCGTGCGCGACATCGTTGAGATGATGGGCGGCACCATCGATCTGACGAGCAAAGAGAATGTGGGCACGAGGTTCGTCATCACGCTTCCGCTCGAGCTGGACCAGGCTGCCGAGACGGCGGCCGCGCAGGCGCCGGCGAGGGACGTCGACCTGTCGGGACGGCGCGCGCTTCTCGTCGAGGACAACGAGCTCAACCGCGAGATCGCGTGCATCATGCTCGAGGAGCAGGGGATCGTCATTACCGAGGCCAAAAACGGCCAGGAGGCGGTGGATGCCTTTGCGTCGGCGGCGCCCGGCACCTTCGACTTCGTGCTCATGGATGTGATGATGCCCGTGATGGACGGCCTGGAGGCAACGCGGCGGATCCGCGCGCTCGACCATGCGGATGCGGCGAGCGTGCCCATCATCGCTATGACGGCCAACGCCTTCGCCGAGGACAAGCGAGCCTGCTTGGAGGCCGGCATGAACGCGCACGTGGGCAAGCCGATTGACGTGGCTGTGCTGCGCGAAGCCATCGCGACGGCTCTCGGAGCATAAAAAAGTGGACAAAGGGACAGCCCCTTTGTCCACTCGCCGCTCGTTTGACCTGGCGCTTATTGCTGCTCGAACACGTCGAAGTGCGGACGCGGGTGCTTCTTGCCCCAGAGGTAGAGGCCGGCCGAGATCGCGACGAAGAGAACGATGGCCACGACGGTGGACTCCACGCCGAACGCGACGTCGTAGGCAAAGCTGTTGGTGAGCTCGCCGACGGGGCGGAAGATGGCGTAGCCGGTGGCCTGGCCGCTGTTGGGCAGGCCGAAGAGAACGCCCTGGCAGAAGTTCCAGCCGGTGTGGATGCCGAAGGCCATCCAGAGGCTGTCGAAGTAGTAGGTCACCATCGAGAGCACGATGCCGACGCAGAAGATGGAGAGAAGCGCCAGCGGGTTGATGCCTCCGTTGAGCAGGTGCGACAGCGAGAAGAACACGGAGTTGGCGATCATGCCCGCCACGACGCCGTACTTGTGCCCGATGCGCTGGAAGAGGAAGCCGCGGCCCTCGATCTCCTCGGACGAGCACTGGATGAGGACCACCACGAGGAACAGGACGATCTGCAGCGGCTGGAAGCCGACGAACTCGAAGCCCTGGATGTTGCCGCACAGGACGGCGGCGCCGATGCAGAAGGCGTTCATGGCAAGGCCGATGAGGGTGCCTATCAGCAGGTTCTTAGGCGTGTTGCCGCTGGGGCGCGGGCCGAACGCCGCCGGGTACTTGCGGCCGCGCTTAAAGATGAACAGCGCCAGGAGCACGGCGGCCCAGGAGTAGACGAAGTCGAAGTACATGAGGAAGTAGGAGGCGCCCGCCTCGTCGAAGAGAGCCGAGAGCGCCGGCTGGAGCAGGGCGTCGATGGTGTATTTGCCGATGTACGCGAGCACGACGTTGACCGCCATGAAGCCCATGGCGATGAGGTACGAGGTGATGATGCCGCCGCGCAGACGCTCTTTGATACCCGTCTCCTGGGGCTCGGTGATTTCTTCGTTGTTCATATGCGTATCCAATCTGTTGAATAAGACGCAGGGACAGTCCCTTCGTCTTATTTTGCGTTAAGCGAGGCGACGATCTCCGAGGTGGCGACGAGCGCGGCCGCGCCCGAGATGGCGATGCGGCCGTCGCCGAGAACGTTGCAGTAGAGGTGCCCGCCGCGGCGTGAGGCCTGGTAGGCGTGGACGTTCGGGCGGCCGAGCTTGCGGGCCCAGTAGTCGGCGATGAGGCAGTGGGCCGAGCCGCAGACCGGGTCCTCGGCGATGCCGAGCTTGGGCGCGAAGCTGCGCGAGACGCAATCGATGCCGGAGCCTTCTGCGCCGGGGGCAGTCGGGTTCTGGATGCGGCCGGGTAGTTTGGTAAGAAGCGCCTGGTCAGGGGTCATTTCTCGCACGGTCTTCTCATCATCGAACACGCAGAGCAGGTCCATGCCGAGAAAGGCGCGAGAGGGGCGGGCGCCGAAGGCCGCGGCCATGTCGTCCGTCACGGGGATCTCCTCGGCGGCGTCGACGGGGAAGTCCATGCGATAGCGGTCGTCCTCGCGCGTCACGATGAGATCGCCGGAAAGCGTGTTGAAGCGGACCTCGCCCGCGTCCGGCTCCACGAAGTTGAGGACCACGAAAGAGCTCGCGAGCGTGGCGTGGCCGCAGAGCGTGACCTCGGTCGTCGGGGTGAACCAGCGCAGGTGCCAGCCCGCGGCCCCGCGCACGAGGAAAGCCGTCTCGGAGAGGTTGTTCTCGGCGGCAAGGCGCATCATGCCGGCGTCCGTGGGCCAAGCGTCCATCACGCAGACGGCCGCCGGGTTGCCCGCGAACGGCTCGCTGGTAAAGGCGTCGACGATGTACTGCTTCATGTTCCGCTCCATAAGACAAGGGGACAGTCCCTTCGTCTTATTATGGCGTCGTTCTAGGGTTAGAATAGGCTAACTTTGTAGATGGGCTTGGCGGTGAGAGGAGCGACGATGGCGAGGACGGCGGAGCAGCTCAAGGAGATGTCCGTGCGCGAGTTCACCGAGGCGGCGCGCGTCTACGAGTCGGGCCACGCGGGCATCTACGAGATTTGCAAGGACGACTACCCGCAGATGTTGGCGGAGCTGGAGCGCGAGCCGTTCGCCGACGTGCTCGATGTGGGGTGCGGCACCGGCGCGGTTATCGAGTTGCTGCACGATACGAATCCCGACGCGCGCTATACAGGGCTTGACCTCACGCCTGCGATGATCGAGGTGGCGAGTGCCAAGGGGCTGCCGAACTGCGAGTTTATGGTCGGTGATGCGGAGAACTTGCCGTTTACCGATGCGAGCTTCGATGCGGTTATCTCGTCGAATAGTTTCCATCATTATCCGCATCCTGAGGCGCTCTTTGCCGGTGCGCTTCGCGTGCTGCGATCCAGCGGTCGCCTGACCCTGCGCGATTACACATCCAACGACTTCGTGGTCTGGCTGATGAACACCTTCGAGCTGCCGTTCACACGCCTGCTCGGCCACGGCGACGTGCGCGTCCTCAAGATCTCCGAGTTCCGCGCGATGGCCGAGGCGGCTGGCTTCGTGGTCGAGAAACTCGAGGCCCAGAAGGGCTTCCGCGCCCACCTCGTCGCCCGTAAACCCGCATAACCTGCAAAAGGGACAGTCTTCTTTGCAGGTCTGTCCCTTTGCCCGCTAAAGCTGCTTGAGGTAAAAGTGGTCCATCGTCGCGTGGGCGCAGCCGGCGGGTTTCTCGATGCGACGGTAGCCGAGCTTCTCGTAGAGGTGGATGGCCGCCTGTAGGTTCGAGTGCGTCTCGAGGTAGAGCTGCGCGTAGCCGCGGGCGCGGGCTTCGCCTTCGATGAAGCGCACGAAACGCGTGCCGAGGCCGTGGCCCTTTGCGACGTCCGCAAGGTAAAGTTTCTGCAGCTCAGCGGTCTTCTCCATGCCGGCGAACTCGGAGAAGCCCGCGCCGCCGAGAACCGCCCCCGCCTCGTCGACGGCCACGTAGTACCCGCGGGCATCGGGCTTCTCGCCGTAAAATGCACTCAAGTGGAAGAGCTCGGGGTCGAAGTAGGCCGTCCCCGGGATGTCCAGGCCGTTCGCCGCAAGGTTCGCCTGCGCAATGGCGCCCATCGCGGCATCCTCGGCAGCGGTGATCGGGCGGATTCGGGCGTTCTCGATGCTCATGGGACAACTTCTTCCGGGCGGGCGAGCGCGATTGCGCTGACGAGCGATCAAAATCGAACAGTGGCGAGTATATCGAATGCTCACGGTTCGCTGAGCTGGCCTTTTACGATTTGAAACAGCCGACCTGGCCGCTAGGCTCAAGTCGATCGCCTCTTTGGCGCATGGATGCTGCGTGAGGTTGGTTTTTTGATTCGCGCGAGTCGGGATTCTCTCATTTCGCTTAGCCATTGCCGGCGCCTCTTGCTAAACTATCGCCACAACGATACAAATATAGAACGGAGGCAGAGGATGGAGCTGTATCACGGTTCGTCGCACGTCATAGAACGTCCTGCTCTGGGTGTTGGCAACCCTCATAACGACTACGGTCTCGGGTTCTATTGCACACAAAGCCTGGACATGGCCTGTGAGTGGGCCTCTTCGGAGGATGCGAACGGCTTCGCGAACCATTACCGCCTCGACTGCGAACGGCTCGCAATTCTGGATTTATCCGCTCCCGAGTATCACATACTGAATTGGCTCGCCGTCCTTCTCGAGAACCGGGTATTTAGGGTCGACGGGGCGATGCCCATGGCAGCAAAGAAATATATTCTTGAACGATTCATGCCGTCCTACAATGATTGCGACGTGGTTGTTGGTTATCGTGCCGATGACTCCTATTTCTCATTTGCCACAGCGTTTCTTAACGGGGCCATTTCTGCCGAGACGCTCGGCCGCGCCATGCACCTGGGCAGGTTGGGAATCCAAGTGGTCCCGCGGAGCGAGCGGGCGTTTGAAGCTCTGAGCTTTGTTGATGCTGCGCCCGTCGACCGCGACCTGTGGTTTCCGAAGAAAGCGTCGCGCGACGCCAAGGCCCGCGCTGACTTCAGAAAGATGCGCGACTCCGAGCCCGCGTTGACCGGGCACTACGCGATCGACATGCTCAGGGAGGAGTGGGGCGACGATGCCGCATGGTTACGATGAGACGTACCTCGATGGTTTTCGCTGCAACTTGGGCGACGCCTTTGAATATGCGTCTCTGGACTGCGGCTTGGACCTTGATGAATTCATTCACGCATTTATTTCGAGCGGAATCGCGCAAAGAATCGAGACGGGCAATCCGCGCTACCTGGTGGGCGTCTCGGGTTTTGAACTGGTGGGTATGTGCGTCAACGCGATCGGCCTGCGGAGCGGCGATTTGCCGGAGCCGACTGTGCGCGCGGAAAGAACAGCCGAGTACTGGGTTGGCTGGATTCTCGCATACTACCAATGGTTTCGAGCCGAGCGCTTTCGCGACCTTGTACGCGGCGGCCTTACCCCGAGCGCGATTCGCCGAATGTACCTGCTTCACGAGGCGGGTGAGGAGAAGTTCGTCGAAGTGGCCGATGCCTTGCTGACGGCGAATCGCTCGGGGAAGCCGACGCGTCTAAGGTCGATGCGCCGCGCCCGGGGACTCACGCAGCGCGAGCTTGCGGAGGCGTCCGGCGTCAGCCTGCGCATGGTTCAGCTGTACGAGCAGCGGCAAAACGACATCATGCGTGCGGAATTCGCGACGGTTCAGCGACTTGCCCGCGCGCTGGGATGCGCTGTCGAGGAGCTGGCCGAGCCGCCGTTGTATTAGTGAAATTACGCCGGTCGAGGAATTTCCGGCGCGCGGGGACGGTTGGCGTAACTTCTCTGCGTCTAAATTCGGGACACCTGAGTAGACGAACGGTCAAAGACCGCATTTGCCCAGTTGACAGAAGCGCCACGGCGTTGGCTACCTTTGGGGTCTGAATTAAGACGCAGAGAAGTTGAAGTTTGGGCGAGCCCTTCCCTTAATCGAGCCAGTCCCGCACGGCCGACTCGGAGCGGGCGGCCTCGGAGCCCTTGACGGCGAGGCCGCGGGCCATGTGGGCGCCGGGACAGGCGGCCGCGATCTGGGCCTCGGTGCCGGAAAGGCCGCTGCCCTCGTGCGTGCAGAGCGGATGGATGGTCTTACCTGCGAAATCGTGCGCCTCGAGCCAGGTATAGACGGGCATCGGCATGGTGCCGCACCAGTTGGGGTAGATGAGCACGACGTCGTCGTAGGCTGCGGGGTCGCGGTCCTCGGCGAGCTCGGGGCGGGCGTTGGCGGCGAGCTCCGCGCGCGAGACGTTCACGCACTCGCGGTAATCGTCGGGGTAGGCGGCGACGCGGCGAATCTCGAAGAGGTCGCCTCCCGTGGCCGCGGCGGCAAAATCGGCAAGAACGGCGCCGTTGCCGCGCGGCAGGTCGACGATGTTGCCGCTCACGTAGTTCTTGCCGGCGCGACTGAAGTACGCGACGAGGGTCTTGGACATGATTCTCTCCAAACATCAAACCTACAACGATACGAGGGGACAGTCCCTTCGTCTTACTTTACCGCTGCGTGCCCGCCGAACACCGGCAATTCCAGCGTGTCGAGCAGCGCGTCGACGCGCGCGACCTCGTCGGCCGAAAGCTCCACGTCCGCGGCACCGAGGTTCTCGCGCAGGCGCTTGACCTTGCGGCTGCCGGGAATCGGCACGATCCAGGGCTTCTTGCAGAGCATCCATGCGAGCGAGATCTGCGCCGGCGTGGCGTCGTGTGCGGCCGCGAGCTCGGCCATGAGCGCGGTCAGCGGCGCGGCGGCCTGCTCGCCGGCCTCGGTGTACTGCGGCATGCCGACGCGGAAATCTTGCTTGCCCTCGAACTGCGTCTTCGACGAATACGCGCCGGTCAAGAAGCCGTTCGCCATCGGCGAGAAGGCCACGAGCGCCACGTCCAGCTCCTCGAGCGCGGCGAAGAGCGGCTCGTGCCAGCGCGCCATCATGGAGTAGCGGTTCTGCACGACGGCCACGGGGCACACGGCGTTCGCGCGGCGCAGGTACTCCTCGTCGGTCTCGGAGATGCCCCACGCGCGGACCTTGCCCTCGGCGATAAGCGCGGCGACGGTCTCGGCGACCTCCTCCGGCTCGACCTTCGGGTCAATGCGGTGCTGGTAGTAGAGGTCGACGTGGTCGGTGCGCAGGCGGCGAAGGCTCGTCTCGAGCGACGCGCGAACGGTGGCTGCGCTCGAATCCATGACGAGCCCGCGGCCGGCGGCGTGCGCCACGCCGAACTTGCTGGCGATGACGACCTCGTCGCGGTGCCCCTCGAGCGCCGCGCCCACGACGTCCTCGTTGTGGGCGACCGACCCGTCGGCGCGCTCGCCGATGTAGCACTCGGCTGTGTCGAAGAGGGTGTAGCCCATCTCGCGCGCCTCGCGGATCACGCGGATGGCGTCGGCGTCGTCCATGGGGTCGCCGCTTGCGTGCGTGAGGCCCATGCAGCCCATGCCCACGGCCGAGACCTCGATGCCCGACTTGCCAAAAATCCTGGTCTTCATTCGTTTCTCCTTAGGGCCGCGGACGAAGGGACAGTCCCCTTGTCCTTAGGTTCGTGGACAAAGGGACGGTCCCCTTGTCCACTCGTTAGGCAATCGCTGCGCCGAGGTCGTAGGCCTCTTGCATGGCGGCCGTGCCGCGCACGTCGCCGGCATCCATGGCGCCGATGCCGAGCACGTAGCCGAGCTCCTGCGACTCGGGCACGCAGCACGTGAAGCCGCGCAGGCTCGCGAGCATCGTCTGGGTGTAGGAGGCGTCGTCCGCGGCGCAGCTGACGATGAACACGAATCGCTTGCCCACGAGCTGCCGGTAGAACGCGTACGTGCGGTCAATCACGGCCTTGAGCTGCGCGGACATGGAATAGAAGTAGATAGGGGAGGCCAGCACGATGACGTCGGCGGCGATCATGGCCTCGCGGATCTGGGCCATGTCGTCGTCCTGCGCGCACGCGCCGCCGTTCTTGTAGCAGGCGTTGCAGCCGAGGCAGCCTGCCACGTGCTTGTGGACGACGGCGATGCGCTTCACGGTGTTGCCCGCGGCCTCGGCCCCGCGCATGAGCTCGTCGCAGAGGATGTGCGAGTTGCCGCGGCCGCGCGGGCTTCCCTCAAGGATCAGAACCTTGCTCATGGGTCTCCTTATATCAAAACTACAATAAGACGAGGGGACTGTCCCCTTGTCTTATTTCTAGGCGAGAAGGGCGTGGACCTCGGCGACCCAGGCGTCGACGGCGGCTTGCGGGGTCTCTTGCTGGGCACCGCCGGTGGAATCGAACTGGATCTCCAGCGCGGGGCCGGCAACGGCGCCGATGGCAGCGTCGCGCATGTCGTCGATGACCGATCCCGGCCAACCTCCGTTGGTCATGAACGGCACGACGGTCTTGCCGGCGAGGTCGACGCCCGAGAAGAACGTGCGGACCGCGGGCGCCATCGTGTACCACCAGGTGGGCGTGCCCACGGCAATGACGTCGTAGGCGGCCGCGTCGTGCTCAAGCGGGCAGATCTCGGGCTCGAACCCGGCGTTGACCTCGTCTTGTCCCTGGGCGACGGTCGTCTCGTAGTCCTCCGGGTAGGGCTCGACGGTCTCGATGCGCTCGAGGTCCGCGCCGCACGTCTCGGCCAGCTGCTCGGCGATCTTCTCGGTGTTGCCGTTTGACCAGCTGTAATACGCGACCAGCATCTTCTTGCTCATGCGTCTCCCATCGAATTGTGGACAAAGGGACAGTCCCTTTGTCCACTGCTCTTGTGTCTTTACGCGTCCAGCGCGGCGTAGGCCTCGTCGTCCACGGGTTCGCACCACTCGTTGCCGCAGTTCTCGCCGGGGAAGCCGAAGGCCAGGTGAGCAAACCAGGAGTCCTTCTTGGCGCCGTGCCAGTGCTTGACGTTGGCCGGGATCTCCACGATGTCGCCGGGCTTGAGGCTGCGGGCGGGCTTGCCCTCCTCTTGGTACCAGCCCTCGCCCTCGACGCAGATCAGCACCTGGCCGCCGCCGGCGGTGGCGGTGTGGATGTGCCAGTTGTTGCGGCAGCCGGGCTCGAAGGTCACGTTGTGGATGGGCAGGTAGTCGTCGGGACCGGTCAGGTTGTTGAGGTAGCTCTGGCCGATGAAGTACTGCGCGTAGGCGTCGTTGGGCTCGCCGAGGCCGAAGAAGCCGCCGTGGCTGGCGGGGTCGTCGGATGCCGGCGCGCCGGCCGCGTCCTCGCCGTCCGCGTAGACCTCCTTCGCCATGCGGAAGGCGGCCCAAGCGTTGGGCCAGCCGGCGTAGAAGGCGATGTGGGTGAGAAGCTCGGCCATCTCGACTTGCGTAACGCCGTTTTTCTTGGCCTCCATCAGGTGATACTTGAGCGAGCTGTCCACGATGCCCTTGCCGATAAGTGCGCTCACGGTCACGATGCTGCGGAGCTTCAGCGGCAGCTTGTCCTCGCGGCTCCATACCTCGCCGAAGAGGACGTCGTCGTTCAAGTGCGCGAACTCGGGGGCGAAGGTGCCCAGCGCGTCGTGCCCAGCGGTTTGCTTAACAGCCATGTCATTTCTCCTTTGCATATCAAAACTACAATAAGACGAGTGGACTGTCCCTTCGTCTTATCTACAGCTTGCCGCCGTAGACGGGGAAGAAGCTCGCGTCGCCGTAGTCCTTGATGTGCTCGGCGTCTCGCAAAAGCTCCATGTCCTCGGCCGAGATCTCAAAGTCCACGCGGGCGTCGTCGGCGATGTGCTCGGCGCTCGTTGCCTTGGGCAGCGGCAGCATGCCGAGCTCCAGGCAGTAGCGCACGCACAGCTGCGCCGGCGTCACGCCGTAGCGAGAAGCGACCTCGGCCACCAGGGCGTTGTCCAGCACGGCACCGTGGGCGATGGGGGAGTAAGCCTCAACGAGAATGCCCACCTCGCCGCAATAGTTCAGAAGCTCGAACGGCGTGTTGGAGATGTGCGCCAGCACCTGGTTGACCTGCGGCTTTACGTTGCCGTTCGCCAGGATGTTTTGAATGTCATCGGGCAGGAAGTTGGACACGCCGATGACGCGAACCTTGCCGGCGGCCTGGGCCTCCTCCAGCGCGCGCCACGCGGCAAGGTTGCCCTCCTCGTAGCGGTCGTCGGACTGGTTGACCTTCACCCACGGCTGCGGGCTGTGGATGATCATCTGGTCCACGTAGTCCAGACCGAGCTTGGCCAGGGACTCGTCGATGGAGGCCTTGGCGCTTGCGTAGTCCTTGTGCTCGGCGGCCACCTTGGTGGCAACAAACAGCTGGTCGCGAGCCACGCCGCAGGTGCGGATGCCCTCGCCGACGCCGGCCTCGTTGCCATAGGCCTGCGCGGTGTCGATCATGCGGTAGCCAACGGTCGCGGCGTTCTTCACCGCCGTGGCGGCAGTCGCGTCGTCCATGAGCCACGTGCCCAGGCCCAGGCGCGGGATCTTGGCGCCGTCGGCCAGCGTGTAGTTCTCGTTCAAGATGCTCACGATATTCTCCTTTGCATATCAAAACTACAATGAGACGAGGGGACTGTCCCCTTGTCTTATTTGCAGTTGGAATCAGTGCGGAGCTGGTAGATGAGGTAATCGAGGCAGTCGAGGCGCTTTTGCTCGGCGTGGATGCTGTCGAGAAGCTCACGCCGGCGTGCCTTCAGCCGGCACAACTGCGCGCATCCGCACAGTCCCTCGTACTCGGCGATAAATGCCTCGTCGCAACCGGCGTCGACCAGGTTCTGTCGGGTCTTGTCGTCCATTCGCGCGGGTTACCTCTTGGTCTTCACATTCGTGGTACCGGCCAGCGCCTTCTCGCCGGGGCGACCCTTGGGGCCCACCAGCTGGTGCGGCTGGTAGAGCTCCTCCAGGAAGTCGACCTCCTCGGCCAAGAGCTCGACGTCAAGCGCCGCTACGGCGTCGTCCACGCGTTCCGGCTTGCTGCACCCCACGATGGGCGCCTCGACGCCGCGCGCCCAGTGCCACGCCAACGCGATCTGCGCCATCGGCACGCCGTGGTCGGCCGCCACCTTGGCCACACGCTCAATGACGGGCAGGTCAATGGCCTTATCGTGGTCGTACTTGTTCACCATGGTGGTGTCGGTGGTGCCGCGCTTCGACGAACTTTCCCAGGTGGGGCGGCAGAGGTGCCCGGACGCCATGGGGCTGTACGGCGTGAGTGCCATGCCGTACTGGCGGCATACGGGAATCATCTCGCGCTCGTCCTCGCGGTAGAGCAGGTTGTAGTGGCACTGCATGCTGGTGAACTTGGTCCAGCCGTTTTGTTCGGCCAGCACCTGCATGTTGTGCAGCTGGTAGGCGTACATGGCGCTCGCGCCCAGCGCGCGGACCTTGCCGGCGCGCACGAGGCGGTCGAGCGCCTCCATGGTCTCTTCCATGGCCACGTCGTAGTCGAAGCGGTGGATGATGTAAAGGTCCAGGTAATCGGTGCCGAGACGCTTCAGGCTGCTCTCGATCTCGCGCTCGATGGCGGCGGCGGAGAGACCGCCCTCGTTGAAGTACACCTTGCTCGCCAGCACGACGTCCTCGCGCGCGGCGCCCAGGTCGCGCAGCGCGGCGCCGATGTATTCCTCGCTCGTGCCGAAGCTGTAGCAGTTGGCCGTGTCGATGAAGTTGATGCCGGAGTCGAGCGCCCGCTTGATGACCTCGCGGGTCTCGTCGGGGCCGATGGTCCACTGGTGGAAGTCGGGGCTGGCCTCGCCGAAGCTCATGCCGCCGAGGCACAGCTTGGAGATCTTGATGCCGGAGTGCCCAAGGGTCGCGTACTGCATGTTTGCCGCCTTTCCGCTGGAAAACGTGCTTCTTTCCAACAACTTTAGGCATGCCTCGCGGCAATGTTAAATGCCTATACTATCTAGGTGGATATACGGAAAACGAATGACCGCAAATGAACTTGACGCTGACATGGCTGCAGGTCTCGGGGTGTTTTTGGCGGGTAGAATGACTTTGACGAAGGGAGTGTTTATGCCAACCATCAGCATGTTTTACGGGGTTGTGATTCGCATGTATTGGAAGGACCACATGCCCCCGCATTTTCACGCGTACTATCAGGGAGACTCGGCCGTGTTCGACTTGGATGGCAACCTCCTGGAAGGTGGGCTGCCGAAGAAGCAAACGACCCTTGTTGCTGCATGGACGACGATTCACCACGACGAGTTGTTGGCGAACTGGGACCTTGCCCAGCAAAAAGACGAGGTCTTTAAGATTGAGCCCCTGCGCTAGGAGTTGTGTTACTAATGACTGCGCTGAGCTTATATAAAACGTTTGTCCCTGTTAGGGCCGCTTTTGCTGTTGACAGCCATCGCGTTGACGTGACCTTTGCCGATGGCTCGCATGCCTGCATCGACTTCTCGGACATTATTGGTGAAGGGCCGTGGGCGCGCCTGGCCGACCCTGCGTTCTTTGCGCTCGCCCATGCTGCTTACGATACCGTCATTTGGACGGATGACGTCGACGTGGCGCCGGAAGATGTTTGGGAGCGCGCTCAGGCGCAGCTCCAAAATGTTTAGCCCATGGAACTCAGAACCCTGCGATACTTCCTCGCCGTGGCGCGCGAGGAGAACATGACCGAGGCGGCCAATGTGCTGCACGTCACGCAACCCACGCTCTCGCGGCAGATCGCCGATTTGGAGCGTGAGCTGGGCGTCACGCTCTTCGACCGCACGAACCGCGCGTGCGTGCTAACGGGCGACGGCATGCGCCTGCGCCAGCGCGCCGAGGAGATCCTCTCGCTCGTCGACCAGACCGAGGCGGAGCTCGCCGACGACGAGCACGAGCTCTCGGGCAACATTCGCATCGGCGCCGGCGAGACGCAGGCGATGCGCCACATCATGGACACTTTTGCCTCGCTGCACGAAGAAAACCCGCGCGTGACCTGCGAGTTGTTTACCGGTAACGCCGACGCCGTTGAGGAGCGGCTCGAGCGTGGCCTGTTGGATTTCGCGCTCCTCATCGAGCCGGTGAACCTCGAGAAGTACGAGTGGCTCGAGATGCCGGGTGCCGACCGCGTGGGCGTTGCCGTGGCGACGGCGAGCGAATGGGGGAGTCGCGAGGGCGTGACGCCCGCTGACCTTGCGCACATGCCGCTCCTGCTCAGCTCTCGCACGTCGAACAAGTCCATTGACCTGGTCGGGTGGTCCGGCGGCGCCATCGATCCCGAGCGGCTCAACGTGGTCGGCCACTTCGACCTTCTTGGCAACGCGTCGCACCTCGTGCGCACGGGGGCTGCCTGCGCGATGGGCATCGACCATCTGCTGCAACTCGAGTCTCCTGACCTTACCTTTGTGCCGCTGGACCCGCCGATGACCATCAAATCCTTTCTCGTTTGGAAAAAGTACCGCCTGCGCAGCCGCGCCTGCGAGGAGTTTCTCCGCCGCCTGCGCGCGTAAGACAGAGGGACAGTCCCCTCGTCTTATGCGGCCGCGACGATAAGACGAGGGGACTGTCCCCCTGTCTTATTCAAAAGTCGGTTGAGGC
>CAVDQW010000137.1:0-6208 GCA_963610995.1 bacterium
CCGCTTCTTTGCGTTGCGTCTTAAGGCAGTTGGGGGTCTTCGAGGGAACGCGGGTTTTGCCCGTTACGCGTCCTTCTTCTCTTCCTCGTGGTACTCCTCCTCGGTGTTGACGGCCCAGACGTTGGACTTGTCCGTCACACCGGCCTTGATGTTCTTCACGGCCTCGAAGGCGGTGCACATCGAGTGGTCGATGTTGTTGTAGCGGTGCTGACCGTTGCGGCCCACGCAGAAGACGTTGGGGATGGTGTTGATGTAGTCGACCAGGGTGTCGATCTCGTCGTAGGTGTCGAAGTACGCCGGGTAGGCCTTCTTCACGCGCTCGACGTGGGAATCGAGCACGTCGTCGGTCGAGGTGATGAGCCCGAGCTTGATCATCTCGTCGACGGCGAACGCTGAGAAGTCCTCGTCCTTCATCGTCCAGTACTCGTCGCCCTCCTGCACGAAGTACTCGAGGCCGAGCCAGACGGTGTTCTCGAGGTCCTGGACCAGGTACGGCGACCAGTTGTTGTAGATCTGGAAGCGGCCCATCTTGACCTTGCGCTCCTGGACGTAGACCCAGCAGTCGGGGACGATGTTGCCCATGGTCTTGATGTCGGTCTTGTTCTCGAGGTTGAGCTTCTTGACCAGGACGCCGAGCGTCATGTAGTCGCGGTAGGGGAGGCCCTGGGCGATGGCGAGCTCGTGCTCGGGCACGTCGTTCATGCCCACGACGAGGTCCTTCAGCGGCATCGAGGAGATGACGATGTCGCCCGTGAGCTCGTGCTCGGCTCCGTCGGCCACGTAGGTGACGCCCGTGATCTGGTTGTTGGCATCCTTATGAATCTTGGTCACCTGGGAGTTCATGAGGATGGTGCCGCCCATCTTCTTGACCTCGTCCGCCGTGACCTCCCAGAGCTGGCCGGGACCGAGCTTCGGGTAGCCGAACTCCTCGATGAGCGAGGTCTCGACCTTGCGGTTCTTCTTGTTGAAGACCTTGCCGAAGATGTCCTTGATGACCGCGGAGATGGAGAGGCCCTTGACGCGCTGGTTGCCCCAGGATGCGTCGATCTCGGACGGGTGGCGGCCCCAGAGGTTCTCGGTGTAGTACTCGAAGAACATGCTGTAGAGCTTGCGGCCGAAGCGGTTGATGTAGAAGTTCTCGAGGTTGGTCTCGGGCAGCTTGTGGACCATGGAGCCGATGTAGCTGAAGCCGACCTTCATGGTGTTGGCGAAGCCCATGTTGGTGAAGGTCTCCTTCTTCATGGAGATCGGGTAGTCGTAGAACTTGTCCATGAAGAGAATGCGCGAGACCCTGTGGCGGCGGAGCATGACGCGGTCGGTCTTCTCGGGGTCCGGGCCGCCGGCCTTGACGGCGATCTGGCGGTTCAGCTTGACGTCGTCGAAGGGCTTGGCGCCCTGGGTGGGCAGCATGTTCTCCCACCACTCGTTGACCTCGGGGACCTTTGAGAAGAAGCGGTGGCCGCCCATGTCCATGCGGTTGCCCTTGTAGACGACCGTCTTGGAGATGCCGCCGAAGCAGTTGCTCTCCTCGAGGACGGTGACGTCGTAATCGTTGGAATCCTTGAGCAGCTCGTAGGCCGCGGTGAGGCCCGCGGGGCCGGCGCCGATGACGATCACTTTCTTAGCCATAACTGCAGATATCCCTTCGCTCTTGGCAAAATATGTTGAATTAAAATGACCTCAAATCAGTTGGGTTCGGATGACTTGGGGCCAGGTGAAAACAATTTATTTTACCCCCTAGACTTATTGAGATGCGCAAGGGGATTGCAAATCAGCTGAAAACACAATGAATCGGCCTGCCTGCCCGCCTGCCTTCCTGCAAGCGGGCGATTCGCGGCAGGCGGGCGTGGCCTCGCCCGTCGTTTGCCCATACAGCCATCTCGAATCGTTCTGTGGCCTGGGAAATGCAGAAGCCCCTTCGGGCGCCGCGGCTTGGAATGCCGGGGACCGGAGGGGCTTGGGTTGCGGGCGCGGGCCCGCGCGGGGAACAGGCGGCGGTGTTACTTGAGGCCGTACCAGGCGACGCCCTCGTTGCTCCAACCGGCGTCGACGAGGGCCTGGAGCTCCACCGTGCTCGATGTGTAGTGGTGGGAGCCGATCTGCGCGTTCTTGTTGTAGGCGCGGTAGAGCGCAATGCCGTTCGATGCGTCGGCGGAGTACCAGCAGATGCCCTCGTAGATCCAGCCCGCGCGGATAAGGCTCTTGACCTCGTCGCGGCTCGCCGTGTAATGGTGATCTCCCGTGTACTTGTTGTACATGCGTCGCACGGGCGTGTCGGAGGTGGCGGGCGCATTCCATGCGGCGCCCTCGTCGACCCAGCCGGAATTGATGAGGTTCGAGCGCTCGCCGTCGTTGACGGTGTAGAAGTGCTCGCCCGTTCCCTGGTTGTACAGGCGCCAGACGGTGACCTGCGAGGCGGCCTGCGCCTGCTCGGCGCCGCAGCCGATGAGCGCGGAGGCGGGGGAGAGGACAAGGCCGAGCGCCATCATGAGGGCGAAGGCGGCGCGGACGATTTTCTTCATGCTGGGGGCTTCTTTCTGCTGGAGGGGGGGTTAAACACCTTGGGGATGCGCGATTCGCCTTTATTATACGGGCCGGCGCACGGTCTTCCCGCCATAACAGACCGCGCCCTCCGCCACAGATTGAACGACCTGTGGCAGAGGGCGCGGAAAGGCTGCGAATCGACGTGGAGCCGCGGCGCTACTCCTTGTGCTTGAGCGCGACTTCCTGCGCGAGCTCGTCGACCTTGTTCTTCAGGCGGCTGATCTCGGCGGAGTTGACGAAGACCTTCCAGAGCAGCAGCGCGATGATGCAGAGATACACGAAGTTCGAGGGGCTCATGAAGCCGAGCGCGTAGGCGACGCTCACCGCGATGCCCGGGAAGATGGCGAGGATCACGAGCACGAAGGCCGCGACCACCCAAAAGACGGCGTCCTCGACGAGGATCTTGTTCTTCTTGACCTTGCGGCCCACGACGAACAGCGCGAACAGGGCGCCGATGACGAGTAGGATTCTGAGGGGAATAGGAAGCATTCGGCACCTACCTAAGGAAGCGGGACATGAGGATGGAGAGGCACGTGCGGCTCATGTAGCGGATCACGTTGCCGAGCTTGAGGTAGCTCTCGCCGCCCTGGCGCTCGCGCATCTGGGCCTGGATCTCGACCACAGGGCCGTACTTGCGCGCGACGAGGGCCACCATGTCGGGCTCGGGCGCGACGTCGAAGCCCTTGGAGAAGAGCTCGATCATGGAGCGGCTGTACATGCGCATGCCGCTCGTGGGGTCGGTGATGGTCTTGCCGCAGGTCATCTTGATGAGCCAGGTGATGAGCCTGGAGCCGGCGCCGCGCGCGCCGGAGGGCTTCACCGTGCCGTCGAGGAAGCGCGACGCGATGACGATGTCGGCGCCCTCGGCCTCGAGCTTGCTCGCCATGACGGGGATGTAGCTCGGCAGGTGCTGGCCGTCGGCGTCGAACTGGACGACGGCGTCGTAGCCCTCGCGCAGCGCGTACTTCATGCCGGTGCGGAAAGCCGAGGTGAGGCCGGTGTTGACGGGCAGGTTGATGCCGTTTAAGCCCTCGCGCTCGATGACGTCAGCCGTGCCGTCCGACGAGCCGTCGTTGATGACCACGTAGTCCACGTCGGGGCACGTGGCGCAAAGCTCGGCGATCGTGTTCGCGAGGCACTCCTCCTCGTTGAAGGCCGGGACGACGGCGAGAATTCTCATTGGCGCAGCTCCTGCACTCGGTCGGTTCATACGCTCATTACCATAACACGGGCTGAACGGTTACCGCTCGATTTCATAAAGCGTCATGGAGCCGGTCTTGAGCAGTTGCTTGAAGCCGGGCGTGTCCCCGGTGATGGAGGTGATGCCCACGAAGAGCGACTGGTCGTAGTCGCCGCGCAGGTTGATGAAGCCGGCCTCCGATCCAGTGCCGCGCATGACGAGCACGTAGCGGGCGTCGACCTCCTCGACGGCCTGCTTGACCACGTCGTTGGTGGCGTACTCGCACAGGTGCAGGCGCAGGACCCGGCTCGTCTCGGTGTCGGAGTCGCCCTCGATGCCCGTGAAGTTACGGTAGTAAACGCGCATGTTGTACACGCCGTAGGTGAGGAAGCTGCCGTCCATGGGGTCGTTGATGATGAGGTCGTCGGAGCCCACGATGTCGAGCACCTTGGAGATGAAGACGCGCTCGGTCGGGTCGAGAGGGGCCGTCTTGGTGTAGACCTCGCTCGCGATCTTGCGGTAGTCGCCGTAGGTCGTGCTGAGCGACTTGATCGGGCGGTCGCGGTCTTCCCAGCTTCCGTAAAGACGGTACTCCTCGTCGGTGTACTTGCGGTGCGTGCCGGCCAGGTTGAAGCTCGGCATGAAGTTGACGACGACGAAGAGCACGGCGAGGACGCAGCCGGCGACGCGGGTGCGGGTGGCGTGGCCGAGCGGGGCGTTGTAGCGGTCGAGGAGGCGGCAGACGAGCCCGTGCAGCCACTCGAAGCCGACGGCGGCGAGCGGGACCGCCGCTATGGAGCACATCGAGGCCACGCGCATGGGGTCGGTGTACCAGAACCCGCCGACGAGCTGCTTGAGCTCGTCTTCGCGGGTGGCCACGGCCAGCATTATGGCGCACGCGAGAAGGTAAGAGACCGATGCCCAGCGCTTCTTGGGGGTGAAGAGGCACTTGACGAAGCCGAAGGCCACGATGGCGCCGAGGACGTACTGGGCGCCCTCCTCCTCGGAGAAGCCGAAGGTCGGAACGCACAGCAGGATGTTGACGAGCTCCTGGAAGGACCAGGCATAGGGCTTCCAGGTGTGCGAGACGGTGTCGTGGAAGGCGGGGAGCTTGTAGCAGACGACCCAGAACGCCGCGACGAAGGCGAGGAAGGCCGCGCAGAGGCCGAGCCTCACGGGGAGCTTCGCGCCCTTCTCGCCGCTCGCCTCCCAGATCCGCGCCACGCAGTAGGGGGAGAGCAGCACGATGCAGGTGAAGATGGCGCTCGGGTGGCAAAGCGCCAGGCCGATGGCGCCGCCTGCGAGGGCGATGGCGAGAAGGACGAGCTCATGCGGCTCGTGGCCGTCGGAGAACAGGCTGATGAAGATCGCGCAGGCGGCGGGCAGCAGGCAGTAGCCGGCCACGTTGGCGTAGACGGGCCCGAACACGAGCAGGTTCCACGGGAACGAGACGAACGCGAGGTTGACCACGGCGCCGATGAGCTGGGCCTTCTTGTTGCCGGGGAAAATGGCCGAGATGAAGGCGAGCATGGCGAGCGGGAAGGCGAGCGAGCTTATCACGAACATGGAGGCGTTGATGGCCACGGTCGTCTGCACGCCGCAGATCATGATGACGAGCGCGCACAGCGCGTGCCAGGCCGCCGGGTAGAAGCCGGAGTAGTCGACGGGGGCGATGGCGGCGTCCGCGGCGGACATGTAGGGGCTCACGCCGAGCGAGGTGAAGCGGCCCGAATCGACCATCGACTTGATGAGGTTCAGGTGCTGCGTCACGTCGTAGGCCTGGAAGAGAGCGTCCGCGGAGGTGAGGCGGCTGATGAAGAGGTTGTAGCCGAGGGCCGCTCCGACGACGAGGTAGACGACCGGCATCCACAGGGGCATCTCGGGCATCTTCATGTCGCCGAGCTTGAGCAGGCTGCGTGCCGCGAAGACGACGGCCACGAGAAGCGCCTCGATGCCGAAGATGAGCAAGGGGCTCGACGCGACGCCGACGAGCGCGAGCGCCTGCCCGATGACGGCGAGCATCGCGAGGCCGATGAGGGGCGAGCACGAGATCGCCCAGGCAAGGGGCATGCCCGCGGCGCGCAGGCAAAGCGTTCCGGGAACGGCGAGGACCGCGAGGCAGACGAGCGAAGTAATATACAGAGTTGTCATGGCCGACCTTCAGGTTTTGCTTTTTCGTTTCTTTGTGGGTCACAGAGCTCACATAAAAGCGGGCTGAACCGATGTGTATTATGAAACAGATTGACTATCTGTTGCATCTTGCATGAATACACCCTAAACGAAGAATGTGTGCATGGTGGACAAAGAAGAGGGGATTGCACAGTGTTTTTCAAAGGTAAGAACCCTTGCGTAGTGGCCGGTCTTCTCGCCGGAATGGGCCTGGGCGTCGCGCTCGGCGCGGCTCCGGCTCTGGCGGACGACGCCACGGTGGTCGTCCTGGACGACTCCGCGCTGGTCGAGGTCGTCGAGCCCGCCGATCAGGAG
>CAVDQW010000138.1:0-2055 GCA_963610995.1 bacterium
GGGCCCACGCCCACAACCGTGTGCGGGCGGCTCTCCACGCAAGCGAGCACGCTCTCGTGCTCCACCGCGCTCACGACCACATGGGCGGCCGCGTCCACCGCCGCGAAGGCGAGGTTGTTCGCCTCGGTCGCGCCCGCGGTAAAGGTCACGTTGCCGGGGCGCGCCCCGATGGCGTGCGCCACGGATGCGCGGCCCCCCTCCACGTCGGCCTTCACCCCGCGCGCGGCGGCGTACGGAGCCCCGGGGTTGAAGAACCTCTCGCTCAGATACGGCGCCATGGCCTCCACGACCTCGGCGTCCATCGGTGTCGCCGCGGCGTAGTCCAGGTACACGAAGCGCTTCTCGCTCGGTGATTCATTCGTCACTTGGGATCCCTCTCGTCGCCGATCTTCAGGTTCTCGAAGCGCCCGGCGATAAACTCGTCGCTGTAGTTGGTGTCCACCCATTGCTCGAAGGCGTTGGCCGCCGGCACCCCGGCGTCTCGGGCGGTCTTTCGCCCGAAGCACGCGAACGTCATGCCGATGTCGACCACCAGGTACACGCTGACCAGCGCGATGAAGATGACCTGCCGCCTCGAGGTGGGCATGCCGATCTGATAGAGCAGCCTCGGCATGATGAGGCGCGTCCACACGATTCCCAGGATTCCCCAGAAGAAGAGGAACCGCCAGGCCACCCACTGCGTGATGTGGTCGGGCAGATGCAGATACGACCACGACTCGGCCGCGAAGAGCGTCTCCATGGCCCAGCCCGCCGTCTGCTCGAGCACCCCGCCGATGACGGCCGAGATCAAGAAGATCTGCCAGGTCCTCGCCCCGCGCCGGCGCATATGGAAGCAGAGGATGGTGAGAAGCGCCGCCCCGGTCCCGTAGATGGGCGAGAACGGCCCCCACACGAGGCCCACGCGGTTCTCGGTGAGGCCCGCCGTGGCGAGCATCCAGATCTCCTCGAGGAGAAGCCCCGCCATGCACCCGATGAAGAAGATGATGACGACCTGGTACCAGCCGAGCCTCATGTTGTCGAGGTACTCGTCGACCGCCTCGCTCGTCGCCCGCCAGCGCACGAAGACGCGCGCCAGGCCGCGGGCGCTCTGGGCTCGGGCCATCTCGCGCTCGAGGGCGTCGTCGGACTCCACCATCGCGCGGACCGCCGGCTCGAGGTCCTCCTCGTCGATGCTGCGGCCGCGCTGCAGCCACTCGGCGAAGTAGACCACCACGCGGACGAACCCGCGGACGATCTCGATGAGAAGAACGAGCAGAAGCAGGGTGAAGAACATGGCTTAAAACGGCTCCGTGACGCGAGGGGACGACCTCTCCATGGTACCTCAGGCGCCGTTGACTCAAAAATCGCCCAGCAGGGCCGTGCAGCGAAGAGACGCGACGCCGAAGTAGAACATGCCGCCGCAAGGACGTCGCACAAAAAAGGCACCCCGCAGGGTGCCGAAAGTTTTTGGAGGCGAAGCCCGGATTCGAACCGGGGGTAAAGGCTTTGCAGGCCTCTGCCTTACCACTTGGCCACTTCGCCATATGAAAGAGGCCGGATATCCGGCCTCTCTGAGCTCACATGGAGCGGGCTACGGGGTTCGAACCCGCGACCTCCACCTTGGCAAGGTGGCGCGCTACCAACTGCGCTAAGCCCGCAAACGCAAGGAGTAATATACGGGAACCGGCGGATACGTGCAAGCACGAATTTCGATTTTTCCGAAAAAAGTTCCGTCGGCCGCCGGGACTACCCCAAAGTCGGCGTGGCCTCAAGGCGATAGTAATAGGCCTTCGCCGTGTCCCCGAGCGAAGGCCGCTCGAAGGCAGCGACGCTCTTCACAAAGGTGAACCCGCGTTTTTCCATGCAGCGCCTCGACCGCTCGTTGCCCTCGAAGAAGCCGCACCACACAACGTCGCGGCCCAAATCGCAAAACGCCCGCCGAACCATGGCGTCGAGCGCCTCGGAGGCGAAGCCTTGACCCCAATAGTCGCTCCCCAACCAGTAGCCGACCTCAAGATCGCCCTGCGCCGCTATGTCGAAGTCCTCCACGGCATCCTTGAGGCTGATGCTGCCGAT
>CAVDQW010000139.1:0-6204 GCA_963610995.1 bacterium
GCACCTGATGACAGGTTTATCGTGCAGCCCATGGGACAGGTTGCCCACCTGCCACGGGTGACAGTCATTGGTGGCAGGTGGGCAACCGACAACTGCCTCCGCCCGCCGCCAGCAACCGCCGCCTGCCACCAATGACTGCCACCCGTGGCAGGCCAGCAACCGCGCCCTGCCACCAATGACTGCCACCCGTGGCGGGCCACCGCCCCGCTCTCCCACACACGCACCGCACTTATTGCGATAACATATGAGTTTGCGTTTTCGCCCATTCGGGCCCTGCCCGCACGAAAACGTCCGTTATACTAGCCCATACGACTGCGCACCTGCGCCGTCTCACACCAACCTTAACGGAGGCACACCCATGATTCTCGGCCTTGGCATTCCTGAGCTCGTCATCATCCTCGTCGTTGTCCTGGTCATCTTCGGGCCCAAGAACCTCCCGAAGATCGGCTCTGCCCTGGGCAAGACCGTCAAGAACGTCCGCGAGGGCATGGAGGGCGACGAGAACGACGAGTCCGCCTCCAGCGCCGCCGCTGACGACGACGCCGTCGAGGTCGTCGAGGACGACGATGACGCCGACGCCGACGAGGCCTCTGCTTCCGACGCCAAGTTCTGCGGCCACTGCGGCGCCAAGAACCCCGCCGGCAACGCCTTCTGCAGCAGCTGCGGCGAGAAGCTCAACTAGTCGCAAACCCTAACGCGGCCCCGGCCCACGCGCCCCAGGCCGCGTTTCTCACTGAACGCACCGCATCACTCGAGTTGGAGAGACATCAATGGCAGACACCAAGAACATCGTCCTGACCCCCGAAGGCCGCCAGAAGCTCGTCGAGGAGCTCGCGTACCGCGAGGGCGAGAAGCACGACGAGATCGTCGAGCGCATCAAGGAGGCCCGCGGCTTCGGCGACCTCTCCGAGAACTCCGAGTACGACGCCGCCAAGGAGGAGCAGTCCCACAACGAGTCCCGCATCAACGAGATTCGCCAGATCCTCGCCAGCGCGACCGTCGCCGCCGCCGGTTCCTCTCGCGACCTGGCCGTCTCCATCGGCACCACCGTCGAGCTGGAGGACGCCGCCGGCAAGAAGACCTCCTTCACCATCGTCGGCACCACCGAGACCAACTCCCTCGAGCACAAGATCTCGAACGAGTCCCCCGTCGGCGCGGCCCTCATCGGCCACAAGAAGGGCGACGAGGTCGAGGTCGTCGCTCCTTCCGGCAAGTCCCGCACGTACACCATCACGGGGATTACCCGCTAAGCGTACTTGCGACACAGCTACGAAAGCGCACGCCCCGCGACTGCATAACCGCAGCTGCGGGGCGTTTTTATCGATAAGACAGGGGGACAGTCCCTTCGTCTTATCCTCCGCAAACACTAAGACGAAGGGACTGTCCCCTCGTCTTATCCGAAAGGAGCCACCAATGGCCGACAACGCCACCCCCGCCACCAACGACGAGCGCGCCCAGCGCCGCCTTCGCCGCCAGGCCCTCATCGACGCCGGCGTGAACCCGTACCCCATTCGCTCCACCGTCACCGCGCACGCCGCGGAGCTCGAGGAGCGCTACGCCGACCTCGAGGACGGTGGCGTCACCGAGGACGTCTATTCCCTCACCGGCCGCATCCGCGCCTTCCGCAAGCAGGGCAAGATCGCCTTTATCGTCATCGAGGACTGCACCGCGCAGATTCAGCTCTTCTGCCGCGTGAACGACCTGCCCGAGGACGACTGGGCGCTGCTCGGCAACCTCGACCTCGGCGACGTCATCGGCGCGACCGGCGCCGTCATCCGCACCAAGCGCGGCCAGCTCTCGCTCGCGCCGACCCACTTGGAGATCCTCTCCAAGTCCCTGCGCCCGCTGCCCGAGAAGTTCCACGGCCTCACCGACCGCGAGGTCCGCTACCGCCAGCGCTACGTCGACCTCATCATGAACGCCGACGTCCGCGACACCTTCCGCAAGCGCAGCCAGATCATCTCCCTGATCCGCCGCTACATGGAGGCCGACGGCTACATGGAGGTCGAGACCCCCATGATGCACGCCATTCTCGGCGGCGCAAACGCCAAGCCCTTCGTCACGCACTTCAACGCCCTCGACCGCGACTTCTACCTGCGCATCGCCACCGAGCTGCCGCTTAAGCGCTGCATCGTGGGCGGCCTGGAGCGCGTCTTCGAGATCGGCCGACAGTTCCGCAACGAGGGCATGGACCTCACCCACAATCCCGAGTTCACCTCCATGGAGGCCTACTGCGCCTACTCCGACCTCGACGGCATGAAGGCGCTCACCGAGGGCCTGTTCAAGACCATCGCGCGCGAGGTATGCGGCTGCGAGGAGGGCCGCGAGGTCATCACCTACCAGGGCCAGGAGGTCGACATGTCCGGCACCTGGGCGAGCCGCCCCTTGGCCGACATCGCCTCCGAGGTCGTCGGCGAGAAGATCGACATGGACACCCCCGTCGAGCGCCTGCGCGAGCTCTGCGAGAAGCACGGCATCGAGCCGCAGGACAACTGGGGCGCCGGCAAGCTCCTCTTCGAGATCTACGACGAGCTGGGCGAGGAGACCATCGTCAACCCGACCTTCGTCTGCGACTACCCCGAGGAGGTCAGCCCGCTCTCCAAGCGCAAGGACGACGACCCGCGCCTGACCGACCGCTTCGAGCTCGTCATCTGCGGCCACGAGTACGCCAACGCGTTCTCCGAGCTCAACGACCCCGTCGACCAGGCCGGCCGCTTCGCCGAGCAGGTCGCGGCCAAGGGCTTCGGCGACGACGAGGCCATGGGCTACGACTACGACTACGTGCGCGCCCTCGAGTACGGCATGCCTCCCGCGGGCGGCATCGGCTACGGCATCGACCGCATGGTCATGCTCTTCTGCGACGCGCCCGCCATCCGCGACGTGCTGCTCTTCCCGGCCATGAAGCCCGAGACCATCACCCGCGCGGACATCGCCTCCCAGCTGCCCGAGACCACCGACAACGCCTCCGCCTCCGTGGACGCCCTGGCCGACGACGCCGAGAACGGCGCCGCCAACGAGGCCGCCGCGGGCCGTGCCGAGGCCAAGCCGCTCGAGACCGGCCTCACCCGCGAGGCCGCCTTCGACCTGCTCAAGCAGTACAACGAGGACCCGTTCCACATCGCCCACGGCCAGACCCTCGAGGGCCTCATGCGCTACTACGCCGCCCAGTACGATCCCGCCAACGTCGAGTTCTGGGGCCAGGTCGGCCTTCTCCACGACCTCGACTGGGAGAAGTTCCAGGACGAGGTGCAGCACACCGTCAAGGCCGGCGAGATCCTGGCCGAGGCCGGCGCGAACCCCGAGCTCGCCCACGCCATCCAGACCCACAACTCCGACAACAACCCGGATCTGCCCGCGCCCGCGGCCAAGATGGAGTGCGTGCTCTATGCCTGCGACGAGCTCTCCGGCCTGATCCAGGCCGCCTGCCTCATGCGCCCGAGCAAGTCCGTCATGGACTTCGAGGTCAAGAGCCTCAAGAAGAAGTTCAAGGACAAGAAGTTCGCCGCCGGCTGCAACCGCGACGTCATCCGCCACGGTGCCGAGCTCATGGGCATGGAGCTCGACGAGCTCTTCGCCAGCGTCATCGACGCCATGAAGGCCATCCAGCCCACCTGCGAGGGCGTCAACTAACCGAGCGCAGACTCAACGCGACGCCGCGCCCCGGGGACACCGCGTCTCCGGGGCGCGTTTATGTTTCGACCCACCGGGCCTGCAAGCGGTGACCGTATCCGCTCCGCCAATCTACCCGCGAGGCCTGCCAACGGTGACAGTTTCTGCGTTGCCAGGGGATAAGAGCCAAAGCTGCGAGGCGCGCCGGCGCGTTGCCCCGCTGCGACAACATGCGATGTGAAACGCAGTGACTGTTACCATTTGCAGGCCCGGGGCCTGCAGCAGCCGTCCTACCCAATGCTCACGTTGATCTCGACGCCGATAGCGCGCGCGAGCTTCTCGAGCGTCCCGAGCGTCGGGTTCGAGCGACCCCGTTCAAGCCTGCTGATGGTCTCTTGGGGCACCCCGCTCTTCTCGGCGAGCTCAATCTGCGTGAGGCCCGTAACCTTGCGGGCAAGACGTATCTCGGCTCCGACTTTCGCGGCAATCGAGCAGTCCGATTCCGGCGTTGCGGCGATTTTCGTCTTCATGATTCTCCTGCGCTAAACGCTTGCAGGGACCCGCGGCCTGCCTGCGGCAGGTTTCTCGGCCTTCCGGGCCTCTACGGAATCCTTGGTTACCATGCGACGGCTGCCGTCCTTCCAAGAGACGAGCAGGCCGGCGGCGCATAGTTGGGCGATTCTCGCGGTCGATACCCCGAGCTCCCTTGCTGCGTCGGCGGCGGTCATTGCCGGGACGTCATTGAGTTCTCGAACAATCGCCAATGCAATTACTTTGCCGCCGTGCGCCGGCTTGTGTCCGAACACGGGGTGGGGGAGTTCCACCCCCTTGGCGTTGGCCATGTCGATGACACACCTGAGCCAGTCCGCTGCAGACTCCATCGCGTCCTCGAGATCCTCGCCAAACGTGCCTTCGCCGAGTTCGTCGCATGGCACGGCGTCGATGGACCCGCCAGACTCAAAGAATTCGAATTCATATACGTGGACCGTCATGTGTGCTCCCGCCTTGCTCGTGCGTCCGGCCGGCTATCGGAGTCCGGCGGCGCGAAGAATCCTCTTGGCGATTTGGTCCTCGATCTCCCGGTGTCGCTTGACGCGGACCAATCTTTCGCCGTCGGTAAAGGTCTCGTGCTTGGTTCCTCCGAGCGACCAGAATCCGGCGTCGGTGAGGAGCTTTATCAACTCTCGTCGCTGCATTTGACCCCGTCCCACATTAATCTTAGCAATTGTTAATAGCCTTTAGGCGAAAACCTTTGCGACCGCTAAAAATAAAGCTGTTTTGCTGGCACTATGACGCCAAAATCATAATAGTACTTAAAGCAACTAAGCGAGAGTGAAAACGAGAATGTGGCTTAGGGCCAAATTCAGAGCGTCTCGCGTTGCGGCGCCGACCCGCCGGGCCTGCCTACGGCGACAGCCCCTGCGTTGCCAGGGGATGAGGGCCAAAGCCGCGTGGCCCTTCGGCTCGTTGCCCCGTTGCAGCCACGTGAGATGTGAAACGCAGTGACTGTTACCATTTGCAGGCCCCCGCATTTTGCAGCCCCTCGAACCTTGGAGCCCCCATGATCAAGCTCGCCCTTACCGACCTCGACGACACCCTCATCCCCTTCGGCCGCCCCTGCGCGAGCGACGCCACGCGCGCCGCAATCCACGCCGTGCTGGACGCAGGGGTCCGCTTCGGCCCCGTCACGGGCCGCCTGCCTGCGGATATGACCTGGATGTTCAGCGACGACGAGGTCTGCTACGCAACCGGCGCCTTCGCCAACGGACAGGTCGTCCGCGTCGACGGCGAGGTCGTGCGCGAGGTCACCGTCCCTGCGTCGGCCCTCGCCCACGTCCAACAGGTCCTCGACGAGTTCGGTGGGGGAGCGCTATGCCTTTACGACCCTTGGCAGCTGGGAAAGATCGCCTACATCACCGCTGAGGCCGACCGTCTGCGCAAGAACCCGCCCCCGACCTGGGGCTCCATCACCGAGGTCCTGCCTGCCGTTACCGACTTCGCCACCGACTACACCGCCGAGGACGGCGAGCCCGGCTACGTTAAGGCGAACGTCCAGACCACCTGCCCGGCCGACGAGCGCCCCGCCCTCATGGAGTTGCTGCGCCGTGAGGTGCCTGAGCTGCGCTTCGTTTGCCCCAACGCCCATGCGGCGGTCATCGACGTCATCCCGGTCGGCTGGGACAAGGGCTGCGGTGTGCGCGTTCTCGCCGACGCCCTGGGCCTGGCCGATGACGAGTACGCGGCCTTCGGCGACTCGGAGAACGACCTCGCCATGATCGACGCCGTTCCCAATTCCGTGGCCGTGGCCAACGCGAGCGAGCTCATCGCCGGCCGCGCCCGCTGGCACATCGGCGCCTGCGCCGACGCCGCCGTTGACGCCGCCCTTCTCGACATCGCCGCCGCAGCCGCTGAGTCCCGCCTCCCGCACTTCATGACCACCACCTGCCAAGGGTGACAGTCATTGGTGGCAGGCCCGCCCTTCCTGCCACGGGTGACAGTCATTGGTGGCAGGCCCCGCGCCTCCTGCCAGCCGTCTGTCCAACCTGTCCCATGCTGCAGCGCGACAAACCTGTCACCAGCCGCAGCACCTGGTGA
>CAVDQW010000140.1:0-20445 GCA_963610995.1 bacterium
AGGCCGGCACCAAGCTCTCCGACACGGCGAGCGAGATCTCGTCGCTCACCGGCAAGCTCGACGATGCCCTCGACTCCGGCGACATGGACGAGGTGCGCACCATCCTCTCGAACGGCGCCGACTCGCTCGCGTCCTTCATCTCCTCCCCCGTCGAGATGGACCGCAACGCCATCTACGCCACCGAGAACAACGGCAGTGCCATGGCGCCCTTCTACACCACGCTGGCCATCTGGATCGGCGGCGTCGTGCTCGCGGCCTTGGTCAAGTGCAACCCGAGCGAGAAGCGCATCGAGGAGACCGGGTGCAAGCCTTCGCAGTCCTACCTCGGCCGCATCGTGTTCTTCATCATCGTCGGGTTCCTGCAGACCCTGCTCATCCTCGGCGGCGACCTGTTCTACCTCGGCGTGCAGTGCGCGCACCCGTGGCTGTTCCTGCTCGCGGGCCTCACCGCGTCGCTCGTGTTCGTGAACATCATCTATGCCCTTACCGCGAGCTTCGGCGACGTGGGCAAGGCCATCGCCGTCGTTTTGATGGTTATCCAGGTCGCTGGCTCCGGCGGCACCTTCCCGGTGCAGATGCTGCCCGAGGGCTTCTTCCAGACGGTCTATCCGTGGCTGCCGTTCGTCCACGCGGAGAACGCGATGCGCGCGGCGATGTTCGGCATCTACAACGGTGATTTCTGGGCAGAGCTCGCAACGCTGCTTATGTACCTGATTCCGGCGCTGCTGCTCGGGTTGGTGCTGCGTAAGCCGGTTATTCGACTTAACGAGTGGGTCGAGGAGAAGCTGGAGTCCACTAAGGTGATGTAACGTCATTTTGTGGGTCGAGAAACCGCCCCGCCTCTCTTATCTGGCTCAGCGCTCACTGCGTTTGCTCGCTGCGCGAAATCGCCTGATAAGAGGGGCGGGGCGGTTTCTCGCTCACGACATTGAGGGCGGGGGGCGTCTCTCGCTTACGTGGGCGGATGCGCCCCGCCCATAACAAGACAGGGGTGGGAAGTGAGTTGCCCCGAGAATCCTTTGGATTCTCGGGGCGTCTTGATTTTTAAACGCCGTTGTGGCGCTTTGCGCCACAATGAGCGGACGCGCAACCTGCGAGGATATGATGAGGTGCGGATCTCACTGAATTGGAGGGGTTTAGATGGCTATTCCCGTGTTTGACCTGCATTGTGATACGGCTGATCGGGTGGCTTGGCAGTTTTTGCCTGTTGAGCTGCGGCGGGTTTATGGGCGGGATTTTTATGGGCCGGGGGATGAAGAGGAGCCGGAGGAGTGCCGGGACCTCGCGCGGGGGCGGTGCCAGGTAACGCTGGAGAAAATCGGGGCGACGCCTTGGGCGCAGTGCTTCGCTTGCTTTATTCCGGACGAGCTCTCGCCGGCGCAGGCGGTCGCGTTCGAAGGGTGCGTCTCCTCGTACTTTAAGGGTCAGCTTGCCAACAATCCGCAGGTCGCGGTTGCGAGAACGGGGGCCGAGATCGAGGATGCCCTCGAGTCGGGCCGCATCTGCGCCGTGCGGACCATCGAGAACGCGCGGCTCTTCGCCAACGACCTCGGGTTCGTAGAGAAACTCGCCGCCGAGGGCCTCGTCATGGCGTCGCTCTCGTGGAATGCAGGAGGTCCGCTCGCCAGCGGCCACGACACGCGCGAGCACATGAGCGCGGCGGGGCTCGAGGCCCTGGCCGAGATGGAGCGCTGCCGCGTCGCCATGGACGTCAGCCACCTCAACGACGAGTGCTTCGCCGACGTGGCGGCTCGCGCCACGCGCCCCTTCTACGCGAGCCACTCGAACTCCCGTGCCATATGCGGCCACAGGCGCAACCTCACCGACGACCAGTTCCGGGCCGTCATGGCGAGCGGCGGCGTCGCGGGCCTCAACTACTGTTCTTATTTCCTCGTCGACGAAGCATTCGGCGAGAAGGGTAGACAAGTGACGTTTAAGCAGGCGGCGGCCCACATCGAGCACTGGCTAGACCTCGGAGGCGAGAACGCGGTGGCCCTCGGCGGCGACCTCGACGGCGCCGACGTCCCCGACCTCCTCGACGGTGCCGACAAGCTCCCCCACTTCCAGGACCGGCTCACGGCCCGCTTCGGCCAATCTGTCACCGAGAAACTCTGCTACAAGAACGCCCTCGCATTCCTCAAGCGTGTCCAATCGGCCTGACCTTGCACGGGACCTCGCCCGGCCGGCTTGTCCGTCACGGGTTCTCCTCAGGCCAGGGTTCGGCCGGCAATGCCCAACCGGCTGAGAAGGGCTTGGGCCTATCTCCGCCCGCAGTTTCCGCATGAGCCGAACGCGACTTAATGTCGCGTTCGTGCGAAGAGGACTGTTTGAGGACGGAGATAGGCCCAAGCCCTTCTCACCACCGCTATACTTTTAGCGATTGTGAATAGAAACCCCTGACCTGAGGAGAATCCGTGTCAGACAAGCAAGTCCGCGTCCGCTTCGCGCCCTCCCCCACCGGCAAGCTCCACGTCGGCGGCGCCCGCACCGCCATCTACAACTGGGCCTTCGCACGCGCCAACGGCGGCACCTTCATCCTGCGCATCGACGACACCGACCCCACCCGCTCCACCGACGAGAACACCCAGATCATCCTGCGCGCCATGCGCTGGCTGGGCCTCGACTGGGACGAGGGCCCCGAGGTCGGCGGCGACTTCGGCCCCTACGCGCAGACCGAGCGCCTGGAGATCTATAAGCAGGCCGCCCAGAAGCTCTGGGACGAGGGCAAGGCATACCCGTGCTTCTGCTCCGCCGAGAAGCTCGCGGCCGATCGCGCCGCGGCCCAGGAGCGCAAGGACCCGTTCCAGGGCTATCAGCGCACCTGCCGAAACATCCCGACCGATGAGGCCAAGGCGCGCATCGCCGCAGGCGAGCCCTACGTGCTGCGCATCAAGGTTCCCGAGGACCGCGGCGACGTGGTCATCCACGACGCCGTCCACGGCGACGTGACCTTCAACGCACGCGAGCTCGATGACTTCGTCATCTTCCGCACGGACGGCACACCCACCTACAACTTCGCCACCGTGGTGGACGACGCCATGATGGGCATCACGCACGTCATCCGCGGCGACGACCACCTGTCCAACACCCCGCGCCAGGTCATGGTCTACGAGGCCCTCGGCGCCCCCGTGCCCGAGTTCGCCCACATTTCCATGATTCTGGGCGCAGACGGCAAGAAGCTCTCCAAGCGCCACGGCGCCACCAACGTCGAGGAGTACCGTGACCAGGGCTACCTCTCCGATGCCTTCGTCAACTACCTGGCGCTTCTCGGCTGGTCGCTCGACGGCGAGACCACCATCGTGCCGCGCGGCGTGCTGGCCTCCAAGTTCAGCCTCGACCACGTGTCCAAGAACCCGGCGACCTTCGACCCCAAGAAGCTCGACTGGATCCAGGCCGAGTACATCCGCACGCTCTCCGACGCGGACTTCGCCGACCAGATCATGGTGCCGGAGCTCCACGAGGCCGGTCTTATCGAGGGCGGCGTGGAGTACGACGAGGCCTGGATCGACGCGCTGGCTGCCATCGTGAAGCCGCGCACCAAGTTCCCGGCCGACGTGGCCACCGTCGCGGCCCCCGTCTTCGCCACCGCCGATACCCTCGCCTACGACGAGAAATCCGTGGCAAAGGGCCTCGCCAAGGAGGGCATGGGCGCCATTCTCGACGCCGCACGCGCCGCGCTCGACGCCGTGGCGGAGGATGCCTGGACGGCCGAGAACATCGACGCCGCCCTGGAGCCGCTGCCCGAGGCGCTCGGCCTCAAGAAGCGCATCGTCTTCCAGGCCGTGCGCGTGGCCGAGTGCGGCAACATGGTCTCTCCCCCGCTCGGCGAGACCATGGCGCTCATCGGCCGAGCAGACTGCATGGCGCGCCTCGACCGCGCCCGCACCATGGCTCTCTAGCAGCGCGTTCATAACCAATTAGACCTGCAAAAGGGACAGTTCCTTTTGCAGGTTTTTGTTTGATAAGAAAGGGGGGACAGTCCCTTCGTCTTATCGGAGAGGCGAGAGATGGAAGTCAAGGATTGGTCGTACGAGGAGTTCCCGGAGTTCGCCCGCGAGGTCGAGGGCTCTGTGCGCATAGCGACGACCGGAGAGGAGATGGGCGTCGAGCTCCTGCGCGACGTCGTGTATGCCACCCGCGGCGACGTCGACCTTCATCTGCAGATACTTCTCCCCGCAAACCGCGAGTTCGTCCGCGCCCGCAAGGCCATCAAGGCCATGGGGGCAAAGATCCGCTCCGCTTCGTTCCCCTGCCTCGTATACGTGCAAGGCTCCGCTTGGATGAAGCAAGACTGCATGCGCGACCTGCCGCAACTCGCCCAGCTCGCGCGTCGAGGCATCGTCGTCGCGGTCGTGGAGTACCGCGACTCGTCCATGGCCCCGCACCCGGCGCAGGCCCACGACGCGCTGGCGGCCGTCCGCTTCATGATCGCCAACGCAAAGGAATACGACGTCTCGCCGAAGAAGATCGTGATCGGAGGCAACTCCTCCGGTGGCCATACCGCCATGTTCGCCTGCACGGGCACGGACGAGAACGGCGAGCCGCTGCCCGCCAACGTCCGAGGCGTCATCGACTGGTACGGCGCCGTGAGCCTCATGCACGACGACGGCTACCCCACGACCATAAACACGCTCGCGGCCGACAGCCCCGAGGGCAGGCTCATGGGCGGCGTCGACCTTCGTGACCGCGACGACCTGCGGCGCATTGCCAGCGTTACGGAGCAGGTCGCGCCCGAGACCCATATGCCGCCCGCCCTCATCGTCCACGGGACAAAGGACCGCACCGTCAACTGCGAGCTCTCGGCCGAGCTGCACGAGAAGCTGCTCGCGTGCGGCCACGACTCGCAGCTCGCGCTCGTCGAGGGCGCCGACCACGGCGGCTGCGAGTTCTTCTGCGACCAACTCGTAAACATCTACGAGCGGTTTATTCGCGCCTGCACCGGCGACTAGAATGTGGACAAAGGGACAGTCCCTTTGTCCACTAAGCGAGAGGAAACGCCATGATCTTCGATTTCGACTCCGAGGAGTTCGTCAGCATCCCCAACTTCAAGGGCGGCGAGGGCCACTTCGACGCCAAGATGCACGACGACGGCAAGTGCAAGATCATCTACGGCAAGGTCGAGCCCGGCTGCACGAGCGGCCTGCACACCCACGAGGCGAACGCCGAGGTCATCTACGTCATCTCGGGGGCGATCGCCCTTCAGTACGACGACGGCGAGGAAATCTGCCGCGCTGGGCAGTGCCACTACTGCCCCGAGGGCCACGCGCACGCCATGCGCAACCTCAGCGATACCGAGCCCGCCGTCATGTTCTGCGTCGTCCCGGAGCACCACCTGGGGTAAAAGGCGTCCCGACCAGCGTCGGAGCCACAACGCGCAACAAAAAACGCGCCGAGAAGACCGTTCTTCTCGGCGCGTTTGCTATACATCGGGTGCCTGGGGCTTCTCGCGAAGCACGAACATCAGGTTTAGGACCATCTTCTTGGCCCGGCGGAAGCGTCGCTTGCGATAGTGGTAGAGCTCCACATCCGCAAAGCCCACCTCGTCAGCCGCGCTCTCGTAGCCGCTGCCGGGCAGCCAGTTCTCGTAGAACGCCTGGCGCACCTGAGCCGCGTGGAGGGCCGCAGACGCCTCCACGCGGAACTTCACGGGCAGAACGGCCACAAGGGTCCCTGCGGGCACGAGAAGCTCCTCAAAGGCCTTGTTACCTCCGCGCTTCTGGACCTCGTCGCCCATGAAGTAGCGATACGTGCCGTCGTCCCCGGCGGTCTCGGAGCACACGGCCGTGACCACGGGCATCACGCGACCCTCGACATCGTTCTTCACGCGCGCGAAGTCGCGCGCCAGCGTGGAGGCGTCCGAGAAGACCTTCTCGTCGCTCGTCACAAAGGAGCACCCCTTGAACACGCGGTCGTGATCGAGGGGTGCCACCGTGACGTCAAGCTTTGCCGTCACGCGCTCTCCTAGTGCTCGCAGCCAGCGGAGGCGGAGACGATGTCCTCGCCCTCGTGCTCGACCATGGCCGCGATCATCAGGGTCAGGCCCTCGATGATGCGCTCAAGGCTCATGGACGGGGTGCCGGCCTTGAGGTTGGCGGCCTGGGAGTCTAGGTACGGCACGTGCACGAAGCCGCCGCGCACGCCGGGGTGACGGCGGTCAAGGGCGTACAGCAGGCTGTAGAGGACCTCGTTGCAGCAGTAGGTGCCGGCGGTGTAAGAGACGCCGGCGGGGATGCCGGCCTGCTGGGCGGCGTCGGCCATGGCCTGCACCGGAATGGTGGCAAAGTAGGCGTCCGGGCCGTCCTCCTCGAGCTTGGTAGCCAGCGGCTGGAAGCCCTCGTTGTCGGGAATGCGGAAGTTGGCGTAGTTGATGCCCACGAACTCAGGGGTGATCTGGGCGCGGCCACCGGCCTGGCCCACGCACAGGACCATGTCGGGCTTCTCGGCGTCGATGGCGGCCTCCACGGCGGCGGGGCCCTTTTTGTAGACGACCGGGATCTCAACGCTCGAGATGTCGGCGCCCGCGATCTGGGCGGGCAGGCGACGGACGGCCTCGTAGGCGGGGTTGACGGACTCGCCGCCAAACGGCTGGAAGCCAGTTACAAGAATCTTCATGCGAAGCTCCTCTCAAAAGAGAAGGGGCGCCACGCCGACCGGCGGGACGCCCCTAAGTTGCGTCAGAGCAATTCTAACCGCACACAGGCGAGAAGAACGCGACCTTGCGATGAGCGGCCTACAGGCCGAAGAAGATCATGTAGCAGATCTGCACCGCGAGCATGATGAGGGCGATGGGGATCTGCTTCTTGATGACGCCGTACTCGTCCTTCATGTCCAGGATGGCCACGGGAACGATGTTGAAGTTGGCGGCCATCGGAGTCATCAGAGTGCCGCAGAAGCCGCAGGTAAGGGCCAGCGAGCCGATGATGGTCGGGTTTGCGCCGAGGGCCAGGACAAACGGAGCGCCGATGCCCACGGTCATGACGGTGATGGCGCCGTAGGCGTTGCCCATGATCATGGTAAAGACGGCCATGCCGATAGCGTAGACGATGATGCCGATAACAGCGTTGCCCTCGGGAATGATGCCGCTCACCAGGTTGGAGATGACGGTGCCGACGCCGGCGGCGGTGAAGACGGAGCCCAGGCCGGCGAGCAGCGTCGGCAGCATGGACAGCGGGCCGACGGTGTCGAGCATGCGTCGGCAGTCGCCGAGGAAGACCTTGGGGTTGTTCTTGTTGTTGAACACCATGAGCAAGATGCCGCCCACGATGACGCCGAAGGTCAGGCCGACGAGGGAGCTGATCTTGGTGAACAGGGCGAAGATCAGGGCAAAGCCACCGATGGCGAGGGACGGGATGAAGATCTTCATGCCGATCTTCTCGAAGTTGCCCTCCATCTCCTCGGTGGTGGGGGCGCCCTCCTTGCCCTTGCCGACCTGCTTGATGATGGGGGCCACGCACATGGCGATCAGAAGGATGCCGTCAACGTAGTCGGGGATCCACTTGCCCAGGACGAGAAGGACGCCGAGGATGCACCAGAAGGCGGCGGTGCCAGGGCGCTTATCGTTGGTCTTGTCCTTTGCGTTGATCACGCCGGTGTAGATGCAGATGAGGCCGATGACGATGTAGACAATCTCGAGCAGCTTATTGGAAAGCGTGACGTCGGCGCTGGTGAAGTAAGTGATGAAGGCATCCATTACTTTTCACCCCCGTTCTGTGCGGCCACGGGAGCGTGGAACTTGGCGGTCAGGCGCTTGTCGACGATCATGTAGTACATGATGGCGACAAGAGTGGCGATGATGGCGACGGGAACCTCGACTGAGGCGATGTCGATAAGCTCGACGGTGTAGCCGAGGTCAGCCAGCGTGGACTGGACCAGAAGACCGCCGGAGCCGCCGACGAACAGGACCTGGCCGAAGAACCAGGTAACGTTCTCCATGCCGGCGGCCATACCCTTGATGGCCTCGAGCTGCTCGTCGGCGATGGGCTGGCCGTCCTCCTCGACGGCGGCCTGCGCCATCGGCATGATGACGGGGCGCACGAAGCCGGCGACGCCGCCGAAGCCGACGTTAAAGGCGGCGAAGATCACGCGGAAGATACCGTAGGCCGCAAGGACGATGCCCGCAGTGGCGCCCTTGAACTTGGACATCAGGGCAGCAGCCGCCTGCTTCAGGCCGTTGCGCTCAAGTGTGCCCGTGATCACGAACGTCATTACGAAAATAAGCATGGAACGGTTGGAGACGAAGCTCTTGCCCATCGTGGACAAAAACGTCATCGGGTCCATGCCGGCCACCAGGGCGGTGACGATGGCCGCCGCCATGATGATGAGGATGGAGTCAAGCTTGAGAGCAAAGCCAACGACAACGATGACGATGCCCAACAGCTTGAGGAGCTCCATAGGATCCATTTGGTCCTCCTCCTGTCGAATTTATAAGACTCAGAAAGTCTACACAAGATGAGGTAACACAGCTAGTCTGGGTCAAGCCAAATGCGTTGCGGTATTCTCAAAACATTGTTTCGCGAGAGGAGACGCCATGGCAGGAAAGCCGCAGACACTCGCCACCACCTCAGCCTTCGAGGTGCTCGGCCCCATCATGGTCGGCCCGTCCTCCTCGCACACCGCGGGCGCGCTGCGCTGCGCCCAGGTGGCGGCCTCGCTCGTCGACGGCCGCGTGGCGAGCGTGCGTTTCTCGCTCTGGAACAGCTTCGCCCACACCCACAAGGGCCACGGCACCGACCGCGCGCTCGTGGCGGGCATCCTCGGCCTCGACACCTACGACGAGCGCATCCGCGACGCGTTCTCTCTCGCGGACGAGGCGGGGCTTTCCTACGAGTTCGTCGCTGCGGGCGACGACGCGACCATGCACCCCAACACCGTCGACATCGAGATGACGAGCGACTCCGGCACCGTGACCTGCGTCCGCGGCGAGAGCCTCGGGGGCGGCAAGGTCCGCATCAGCCGCATCAACGGCGTCGGCGTGAGCGTGACCGGGCGCTACACGACGCTCTTCGTCTCACACCGAGACGTGCCGGGCGTGCTGGCGGCGCTCGCCAACCTGCTCGCATATGCCAAGGTGAACATCGCGTTTTGCCGCACGTACCGCACCGAGCAGGGCGGTCAGGCCTACACGGTGTTCGAGACCGACGGCGAGCCCTCAAAGAGCGTCCTCGACATGGCCCGCGGGCTCGAGAACGTGGACTACGCAACGTTCGTCTCGCTCTCCGGCGCGGGCACCATGGTCGGGCCGGGCGTGAGCGCCGAGGAGCTCTTCGACGACGGCGAGCAGATGCTCGACGCCTGCGGCGAGCTCGGGCTCTCCATCGGCGGCGTCATGCGCACGCGCGAGGAGATGCTCATCGGCAAGGGACCCGCGGCCGAGGCCATGAGCCGCGTCATCGCGGTCATGCGCGACGAGACGACGGCGCCCATCGAGCAGCCCGTCCGTTCGCTCGGCGGCTTCATCGGCGGCGAGGCTGCGAGCATCGCTAGAAACGCGCCGCAGCTCGCAGGCGCCCTCATGGGCGAGGTGCAGACCGACGCCGTGGCGCGCGCTATGGCGGTACTCGAGCGCTCGGCCGCCATGGGCGTCATCGTCGCCGCGCCCACGGCCGGATCCGCAGGCGTGGTCCCGGGAAGCGTGCTCGCGCTCGCCGATCATCTCGGATCCAGCGACGAGGACGTCGCGGAGGCGCTCTACTGCGCCGCGGCCATAGGCCTCAACATCCAGACCGGTGCCTGCGTGGCCGGCGCCGAGGGCGGCTGCCAGGCCGAGGTCGGCAGCGCCGCCGCTATGGCCGCAGCCGCCTGCGCGCAGCTCATGGGAGCCACGCCCGAGCAGGCGCTCACCGCAAGCTCCCTTGCCATCTCGAACCTGCTCGGCCTCGTCTGCGACCCCGTGGGCGGCCTCGTCGAGGTCCCCTGCCAGGTCCGCAACGCGATCGGCGTGGCCGCGGCCTTCTCGAGCGCGCAGCTCGCCCTCTCAGGCGTGAAGTGCTTCGTTCCCTTCGACCAGGTCGTCCATGCCATGAGCGAGGTGGGCCACGCCCTGCCGGCGTCCCTTCGCGAGACGGCCCGGGGCGGCCTCGCCGCGACGCCCGCCGCCTGTGAGGCCTGCGGCGCCTGCAAGTAGCGACCGCACCGGCACAACGCGCCCCTCCACAAATAACGCCGGGCGCGCGCCTGTTCACAAAAGCCGGACCTGCAAAGTCCTTTCTTGTGAACAGGCGCGCGCCCGGCGAAATTCAATCGCCTGGAGCACGCGACAAAAGCCGCGGCCCTACTCGGCCGGCTCAACCTCCGCAGCGGCCGCCTCAGCCTGCGCACGCTCGACGGCGGCGACCTTCGAGCGGTACGCGGCCGCGATGATGTCCACGCATCCCTGACGTCCGAAACGGGCGCGGTTGACGACCAGGTCCTTGTTGTCGTGCAAGCCGTTCTTCCCCTTGGAATAACGCTCGCAGAAGAGCTCGCGGCCCTTCTGCATCTTCTTCACGAGCTTCTTGGCCTGCTTCTCGTCGTAGCCGCGCTTACGGCGGACAATCTCCACGCGGGCTTCGAACGGGGCGGTAACCAGCACGGCGATTCGGTTAGGGTTGTCGCGAAGGATGTAGTCGGAGAGACGCCCCTCGATGATGCAGGGCTTGGTGGCCAGGTCCTGGATGACGCCCCTCACGTGCGCGAAGAGCTTATCGGCACTCGTGCGCGCGTCCATGCGATCGGGCAAGAAGGCGAAGAGCTCCGCGGTGCAGCGCTCGTCGTAAGCGGCGGCGTCGGCGATGGAAGAGCCCGCACGGTCGCTCGCGCGCACCAGCACCTCGTTGTCGTAGAACGGGATACCGAGCTCCAGCGAGAGCATCTTGCCGATCTCGTGGCCCTCGGCGCCGAAGTCGCGCGCGATGGTGATGACGACGGGGTATGTCTCGGTATCTACGGAGACCGCGTCGGTGTCGATGGACATAGGAACCTCCTCAAACGTTGGTGAGAAGGCGGGCAAGGGAACGTCCCTCGCCCGCCCGGGCGCTGCTTAAGCGGCGGCGATGCTGCGCTGATACTTCCTCACGATAAGCGAGATACCGAAGTTCAGGGCGAAGTAGAGCAGGAAGACGAATCCATAGAGCAACAGGACCTGGCTCAGATCGGACGTCGAGGCCATGATGACCTTGGTGCTGTACATGAACTCGGCCACGTTGATGCCGGCCAGATACGAGGAGTCCTTGATCACCGTTGTGCACTGGCTGAAGAGCGCCGGCACGATGGTACGGAAGGTCTGCGGCAGGATGATGAGCCCCATGGTCTGGAAGAAGCCGAAGCCCTGGGACTGGGCGGCCTCGAACTGGCTCTTGGGGATCGAGTTGAAGCCGCCGCGGACGATCTCGGCCATGACCGCGCTGGTGAAGACGGTGAACGCGAGCACGGAGATGACGACGTCGTTGCCCTTGACCGTGAAGTAGATAAACAAGATCCACAGCAGGTTGGGCGTGCAGCGGAACAGCTCGATGTAGGCGGAGACGATGACGCTCAGGAACTTGAGCTTGCCGCGGCAGTACTGCTTGACCATGGCGAGCACGGTGCCGAACAGGACCGAGAAGATGATGGCCAGAACCGAGATCTCGATGGTCTTGAGGAAACCGTTGAGCATGAAGAGCACGTTGGTGCTGGAAAAGATCTCCATCGGTTACGCCTCCTTTGCTGCGGCGGCGACGGCCTCGGGGACCGCCTTGGCGCGCGGACGGCGCTTGCTGCGGCGCTCGAGGTACTGGACGAGCAGGGCAAGCGGGAAGCAGATGATGAAGTACATGAGGCAGCACACGATGTAGCCCTGCAGGTAACCGTACGTCGAGACGTAGTTGTCGGCGTTGTACATGAGGTCGCCGCCTGCGATGAGCGCGAGCACCGAGGTGTTCTTGACGAGGTTCAGCGCCTGGTTGCAGAGCGGGGGCAGGATCACCTTGAAGGTCTGCGGCAGGATGATGTAGATGTAGGCCTGCACGCGGGTGAAGCCTTGGCTGAGCGCCGCCTCCATCTGGCCCTTGGGCACCGACTCGATGCCGGTGCGGATGACCTCGGAGACGTATGCCGCGTGGTAGAGGCCGACGCCGAGGACGCCGAGGATGAACGGGGCGATGCGCACCGCGCTCGAGGCGCCGGTGAGGGCCTGGAGGACCTTAGGCCCTGCCGTGTACATGAAGAAGACCTGCACGGGCAGCGGGGTGTTCTGATAGAACTCGACGTAGACGCGGCTGATACCGCGCAGGACCTTGGAACGGGTCGTCGAGAAGACGCCGAGAAGCGTGCCGAGAACCAGTGAGAGCGCGAGGCCCGCAAGAACCACCTGCAGGGTGAAGGCCCACCCTTCCCAAAAGGGGCCGAGGTTAGAGAGGGTCCTCTCCCATCGCAGGGGATCGAGGAGTCCGTCCAGCATGCGTTCCCTCCTTACGTGTTGCAAAACAGGCGGCGCCGCTCACAGTTACGTGCGGGCGGCGCCGCATACATCTATCGGACGAGGTCGCGAGGTGCCCTTAGAGCAGGTTCCAAGCGGCGATCTCCTCGTCGAGCCAGCCGTTGGACAGGCACTCCTGGACGACCTCCTCGCAGGTGGCGGAGAAGTCGGAGTCCTTCTTAGTGGAGATGCCGTACTCCTGCTTGCCGAACTTGACGTCGGAGCAGAGGAGCTCGGTGGAGTCGTCGATGTAGCCGCCGAGGATGGAGCGGTCGACGGAGAAGACGTCGATGTTGCCGGCGTCCAGGGCGCTCTTGATGGAGGGGTAGTCCGCGAACTCCTGGAAGCTCGGGGTGGCGGAGACGCCCTGCTCGGACAGCATCTTGGTGATGTTGTCCTTGGTCGTGGAGCCCTGCGAGACACCGATGACCTTGCCGTCGAGGTCGGCCAGGGCGCTCAAGGTGCCCTTCTTGACGAGCATGCCGATGTAGTCGGTACGGTAGGCGCTCGTGAAGTCCCAGGACTGCTTGCGCTCGTCGGTGACGGTGTAGGTCGCGCAGATGAGGTCGAGCTGGTCGTTGTCGATGAGGGGACCGCGGGTCTTGGGCGTGACGTCGGTGAACTCGACGAGGTCCTTCTCCTTGGCCTCATCGTAGGTGCAGCCGAAGACCTTGGCGGCCACCTGGTAGCACAGGTCGATCTCCATGCCCTGGTACTTGTTGGTGGCGGGGTCGAGGTAGCCGTAGCCCGGGACGTCCTTCTTGACGCCGCACTTGAGCTTGCCGGCGGACTTGATGGACTCGAGCTTCGAGGAGCTGGAGCTGGAGGAGCTGGAGCCGCAGCCCACGAGGCCGAGGCCGGCGACGGTGGCGGCAGCGCCGCCGAAGAGCTGCAGGAACTGACGACGAGACATAGAAGACATGTTTTCCCCTTCCCTAGGGTTGATTTACGTGTTCGACGCGCGCGGGCGCGATGGAGCCTCTTTGCTTTAGTGCAGGATCTTGGAGAGGAAGTCGCGGCAGCGATCGTTCTCCGGGTTCTCGAAGAAGTGCTCGGGCGTGCCGACCTCGAGGATGCGGCCGTCCTCCATGAAGACGACGCGGTCGGCGACCTGGCGAGCGAAGCCCATCTCGTGGGTCACGCAGATCATGGTGATGTTCTCCTGCGCGAGCTCGATCATGACGTCGAGGACCTCCTGGACCATCTCGGGGTCGAGAGCGGAGGTGGGCTCGTCGAAGAGGATGATCGGCTGCTTGGTGCACAGGGCGCGGGCAATGGCCACGCGCTGCTGCTGGCCGCCGGAGAGGTTCTGCGGGTACTCGCCGGCCTTGTGGGCCATGCCGACGCGCTTGAGCGCCGCCATCGCGATCTCGTTTGCCTCCTCCTTGCTCTTCTTCTGGAGCTTAATGGGGGCCAGGGTGAGGTTGCCGAGGACCGTCATGTTGGGATACAGGTTGAACTGCTGAAAGACCATCGAGGAATACTTGCGGGCCATCTCGAGGTGATTCTTCTTGGTGAGCTCGGTGCCGTCGATGGTGATGGTGCCGCTCGTGGGCTCCTCGAGGTAATCGACGCAGCGGATAAGCGTGGACTTGCCGGAGCCGGACGGCCCGATGATAACGACCTTCTCGCCCTCGGCAACGTTCAGATTGACATCCTTGAGCACGTGGACGTCGCCGAAGTACTTATTGAGGTCCTTGATCTCGATCATGTTTGCCATGTGTTCAATCCCTTCTCGACCGGACGAAAAAGACCTTACTTTGTAAGCGGCGCGCAATCGGACCCGAACGGTCCATTGAGACGAAGAAACAACCTCGGTGATACCGCGATGAAATCAAACAGCCGTTGGTTAATTACCTCGAAACCGTTTGAAAACAAACACGTGTTGCCTAAGCGGAGACGTCCCAATTCTTTGGCGGAAACGGCTCCCATGCCGCAGCGGGCCGGGCCAGTCGGCGCGCGCATTCTCCCGCGCAGCTCAACTCCCGCCGTCTTACAATTGGAGCAGTGAGCCGTCTTGATTTGTAAAGAGGTTTTTCTTGCTGAGCTGGACCCTCATATCCGAGTACCTGGCGCTGATCTTCATCGCGGTCATCATGTACTTCTACTTCGACCGAAGGCAGATCACGACGGTCCGCCGCAGGCTGTATTGGGGCTGCCTGATCACCTCGGCCGCGTCGATCGTGCTGAACATCATCACCGTCTGGATCGACGAGGCCGACGTCCCGGTCACGAAGCTCACCAACGCGACCATCAACTCGCTCTACTTCCTGTCCAGCTTCGCGATGACCCTGTTCATTACGGTGTACCTGCTCAAACGGATCTACGAGTTTTCCCCGCACAGGAAAAGCGCTAAGGTCGCGGCGGGAGTTCTGGTGGCGCTCGGCGTTATCTGCCTCATACTCGTCCTCACAAACACATGGACCGGCTGGCTCTTCTACTTCGACGAGGCCTCCGACTATTGCCGTGGTCCGCTCAACCGCTCGGTCTATTTGCTGCCGGTGGCAGAGGTGGCGCTGCTGCTCGTCTGCTACCTGCGCAACCGCAAGAGCGTCAGCCTCGCGATGAAGAGAATCGTCTGCTGCATCCCCGTCGTCGTGGCGCTGCTCCTCGCGTTCCAGGCCATGTATCCCGAGCAGCTCCTCAACGGCACGTTCGTGGCCGTCATCGACCTCATCATCTTCATGAACTTCCAGAGCGTGCGCGTGGAGGTCGATCCCTTGACCGAGCTCGGCAACCGAGCGAGCTTCACCGCTGAGCTCGAGCACCGCATCGCCACAAAACAGGACTACCAGGTCATGCTCGTCGGCCTGCGCAGTTTCTCCGAGGTCAACCGGGTCTACGGGCACGCAGGAGGCGACGCGGTCCTCTTCCAGGTGGCCCGAAGGCTCGAGGAGCTCTCTCAGGGCGGCTTCGCATACCGACTGGGCGGCGACGAGTTCATCGTGCTTCTCCCCTACAACAACTACTCCGAGCAGGACGAGCGCCTTTACGAGGTCGTCTCCGCGATGCGGCAGCCGTGGGTCGTCGGCGACCACGAGATCGCGATCTCGGCGGCCATCATCGAGATGCGCTACCTCGGCAACGGCTGGGGCCCCGAGAACGTGGTGAACCGCCTGGAGTTCTCTTTGTCCGTGGCCAAGCGTGAGAACCTCGAGCTGCTGCGCTTCGACCGCGAGATGGCCCAGCGCTACGCGAAGCGCAAGCGCATCCTCAACAGCATGAAGACCGCCGTGGCCGAGAACCGTTTCGAGGCCTGGTTCCAGCCCATCTATTCCACCGCGAACAAGCGCTTCGAGACCGCCGAGGCGCTCGTGCGCATGCGCGACGAGGACGGCAAGCTCGTCTCCCCCGGCGAGTTCGTGCCGCTGGCGGAGAACAGCGACATCATCGACGACCTCACGTGGGTCGTCGTGCACGGCGCCTGCGACCTCCTGCAGTCCAACGCCATTCCGGGCCTGCGCTACGTGTCCGTAAACCTCACGGCCCGCCAGCTGCTGCAAAAAGGCATCACGCAGCGTCTTCTCGCGCTTCTCGGCGAGCACGGCGTCGAGCCCTCGCGCATCAAGCTCGAGATCACCGAGCGCACCGTGACGGAGAACGGCGCCCTGGTCGCGAGCGTCATGCAGGAGATGCGCGACTGCGGCTTCGAGTTCATGATGGACGACTTCGGCACCGGCTACTCGAACCTGTCGAGCACCGTCTCGATGCCCTTCACCTACATCAAACTCGATAAGAGCCTGATCGACGGCATCTGCGTGGACAAGAACTCCAACCTCATGGTGAGCACCCTCATCCCCTTCTTCCACAAGGTCGGCGAGAAGGTCGTGGCTGAGGGCATCGAGACCGCCGAGCAGGCAGAGACCGCCATCGAGTTCGGCGCGGACCGCCTGCAGGGGTTCTATTTTGCCAAGCCGATGCCCGTGGACGAGCTGCTTGCCTGGTATGAGTCGAAGGGCGGAAAGCTCGAGGGTTAGGCGCGGCCGCAGTCCCAAGGAGCGCTTACGAGCCTCCCTAGGGGCCTGCAAGCACTCGTCTTCGCCAACGCGAGGACCGTTGTCATGGCCAAACGCAAAGGGGTCGCCGGCGTGATGCCGACGGCCCCTTTGATGTGAGCAGGCCCGCTAAAGGAACCTCAGCGCATTAGCGATACGTGACGCTCTGGTGGTTCTGGTCCTTGACCACGACGTCGTGGGCGCCGCCCTCGACGATGGAGACGGAGGACACGAGGGTAAGACGGGCCTTCTCCTGCAGCTCGGGAATGGAGTTGGCGCCGCAGTTGCACATGGTGGACTTCACCTTGTACAGGGTGCCGGAGACGCCGTCGTGAAGCGTGCCGGCGTACGGGACGTAGGAGTCGACGCCCTCGACGAAGCTGAGCTTGGCCGCGCCGCCCAGGTCGTAGCGCTGCCAGTTGCGGGCGCGCGCGGAGCCCTCGCCCCAGTACTCCTTCATGTACTGGCCGCCGACGTTGACGCGCTCGGTCGGGGACTCGTCGAAGCGCGCGAAGTAGCGGCCGAGCATCATGAAGTCGGCGCCCATGGCGAGGGCGAGCGTCATGTGGTAGTCGTAGACGATGCCGCCGTCGGAGCACACGGGCACGTAGACGCCCGTCTCCTCGAAGTACTCGTCACGGGCACGGCAGACATCGATGAGCGCCGTGGCCTGACCGCGGCCGATGCCCTTGGTCTCGCGGGTGATGCAGATGGAGCCGCCGCCGATACCGACCTTGACGAAGTCGGCGCCGCAGTCGGCGAGGAAACGGAAGCCGTCGGCGTCGACGACGTTGCCGGCGCCCACCTTGACGGAGTCGCCGTAGTGGGCGCGGATCCACTCGATGGTGAGCTTCTGCCACTCGGAATAGCCCTCAGAGGAGTCGATGCAGAGCACGTCGGCGCCCGCCTCGAGGAGCAGCGGCACGCGCTCGGCGTAGTCGCGGGTGTTGATGCCGGCGCCCACGATGTAGCGCTTGGAGCTGTCGAGCAGCTCGTTGGGGCGGCTCTTGTGGGAGTCGTAGTCCTTGCGGAAGACGAGGGAGACGAGGTTGCCGTCGGCATCCACGATGGGCAGGGCGTTGAGCTTGTGCTCCCAGATAATGTCGTTCGCGACCTTGAGGGAGGTGCCGTCGGGGGCGGTCACGACGTTCTCGGCGGGGGTCATGAACTCGGAGACCTTACGGTCGCGCGAGTCGCGGGAGACGCGGTAGTCGCGGGAAGTCACGATGCCGCAGAACTTGCCGTGGGCGGTGCCGTCCTCGGTCACGGGCATGGTGGAGTGGCCGGTCTTGTCGAGAAGGTCGAGGACCTCGGCCAGCGTCATATCGGGCGTGAGCGTGGAGTCGGAGACGACGAAGCCCGCCTTATAGGCCTTGACCTCGCGGATCATGGCAGCCTCGGACTCGGCGGTCTGGGAGCCGTAGATAAAGGAGACGCCGCCCTCCTGCGCGAGCGCGATGGCGAGCTTAGGCCCGGAAACGGACTGCATGATGGCGGAAACCATCGGCACGTTCATCGTGAGGGGGCACTCCTCGCCGCGCTTGTACTTGACGAGCGGGGTCTTCAAAGAAACGTTGGCGGGGATGTTCTCCGCCGAGGAATAACCGGGAACAAGCAGGTACTCAGAGAAGGTGTGCGACTCGCCCTCGAAGAACGTTGCCATGTGGTCAGTCTCCTTTCGCCCGCTCGTCGCGGGACCCGTATCGGCACATTGCACGACATTGTAGCATCCGCAACAACTATTCGGCCAACGTCACAAATCACCCACTGACCTGCTAAATAGTGAGGGTGCCTAACCGCATGACAGCACATGTTAAACACCTTGCTGCCGAGCTTCCGAGCGCGAAATCGCGGAGGCCTTCAGCGACCCCTTGCCGAAAGGTTGCCGCAACCGCGTCAGCGAGAAGCCCTCGCCGCTTGTCTCAGGCGCAGTTCTGCAGGAAGGCCCGCCGAGCGGCGGGCCTTCCGAAGCTGTTTGAGCACTGAGACATGCGGCGGGGGATTCTCGCCCATCAGGGTCGCTACTTGGACCCCTCCGCAACGACGTCGCTGAAGTCCACCGCGATGTCGTGCTTGGTCGGCACCCACTCGACCTTCTTGAACAGGGCCGCGACCGTGATGGGAATGTAGGTCATCATGAAGATCGGGAACGTGAAGAGGTTGGTGAAGATGCGCCACTTCTTCTTTGCGTGGATGTGCTTACGCTCCGAGACGGTCGTGATGACGGCCAGGATGAAGAACACGATGTACATCGACGCGAAGGTCATGACGAGCGAGCCCACGCACATCGAGAGCTCGGCGTCCGTGGCGATGAACCCGTGGGAGAGCGTGCCCACGATGAGGTAGATCGCGTTGATGAAAAACGACAGCAGCGTGAGGATCATGCCCGGGGCGATGGTCATCAGCATGTCGTAAGAAGCGAACTGCCCCTTGCCGATGCCCTTGACCAGATCGCGTCCGTACGAGAAGAACACCTGGTAGAAGCCCTTGGTCCAGCGCATACGCTGCGTCCAGGACGCCTTGAAGGTGAGCGGCTGCTCATCGAAGAACTCCGCCGGCGCGAAGCCGATCTGGATGTTGTGCGCGCAGCAGAACGTGGAGAACTGGATGTCCTCGGTGAGGGTGTGGAAGTCCCAGCCGTGCATGCCGCGCACGATGCGCTCGGAGACCATCCAGCCGGAGCCGGAGATGGCGCAGGAGGTGCCCATCATCATACGCGCGTTGTTGAGGAACTTCGCCTCGCGCAGGAACCACGTGGCGTAGGCGGAGCTGATCCAGCTGGAATCGAAGTTCTTGGAGTTACGGTAGCTCGTGCAGACCAGGTAGCCGGCGTCGAAGGCCTGGTTCATGATCTTGAGGTAATCGGGCGCGATGATGTTGTCGGCGTCCATGATGATGAACGCCTCGTACTTGTCGCCGTACTCGTTGAGGATACGGTCGAAACCGTAGTCCATGACCCAGCTCTTGCCCTTGCGCGCAAGGTCGTTGCGATCCCAGACGATGGCGCCGGCGGCCTCAGCCTCGGCGTGGGTGTTGTCGGTGCAGGCGTCGCAGACCACGAACACGTCGATGAGCTCGCGCGGGTAGTCCTGGTTGAGACAAGAGCGCACGAGGTTGCCGATGACCGGCTCCTCGTTGTGGGCCGCGATGAAGAACGCGTAGCGGTGGTTCTTCTTTGCCTCGGGCAGGCGGACCATGCCCTTGATGGCCACGCGGATGATGTACACGATCTGGTAGAAGTAGGCGAGCGTGAAGAACAGCCAGATGACCATGTTGAAGATGACGATCGGCGTGAGCCCGAGCCTGTTGAACTGCATCATAGGGGTCTCCCCTGCTTGTACGGTCTAGTACGTGGCGCCGAGCTGCGGGCAGATTGCCTCGCCCGCCGCGGTGCGCCCCATCGAACGATCCTTAAGCCCTTCCAGTATAGCGAGAAGGTCGTCCGGTAGGCGGTCGACGCGCTCGATCCTCTCGCCGGTGGCCGGGTGGTCGAAGCCGATGCTCCAAGAGTGGAGGAACTGCCGGCGCAGGCCGAGGTTCAGGCGGTCGTCGCCGCGCCCGTAGAGCTGGTCGCCCACAAGCTGGTGGCCGATGTGGCGCATATGGACGCGGATCTGGTGCGTGCGCCCGGTGTAGAGGTGGCACTCGAGCAGGCTGTACCCCTCGTCGCGGCGCCCGCACTCGAAGCGCTCGAGCACGCGATAGGTGGTGATGGCCTCACGAGCGCCGGGCGCATCCGAGACGGCCATGCGCAGGCGGTCGCGCGTCGAGCGGGCGATGCCCGTGATCACGGTGTCCTCGTCGCGGGCCACGTAGCCCTGGACGAGCGTGACGTAGCGGCGGTCGAGCACGCGCATGCGGATGAGGTCCTGCAGGGCCTTCTGCGTGGCATCGTCCTTGGCGGCGACCATGAGTCCGGAGGTGTCCATGTCGAGGCGATGCACGATGCCGGGGCGCTCCTCTCCCTGGAGCATGCCGAGATGGTCGTAGCCGCAGTGGGCCACAAGCGCATTGGCA
>CAVDQW010000141.1:0-9892 GCA_963610995.1 bacterium
CGCGGGCGGTAGGCCCACGGCTCCCGTGCTTCACATATGGTGGAGGTGCGGAGAATCGAACTCCGGTCCAAAGCAAGCCCCTGAAAGGTGTCTCCAGGCTCAGTTGCCGGTTAGGTCTTAGCCGCCGCGCACCCGGTAACCCGCGCTTGGCGACCCAGTTGGTTCAATCTTTTCGCTTAGCATACCAGCTACGTCCAAGCGAGCATCTCCCTAAAATGACGTCGCCACGGGAACGGGAGCGATCCTCGCTTTGACGCGCCGCTATTTAATTAAGCAGCGAGAGCCAGAGGCTCGTAAGAATAAGTGTCGTCAATTCAATTTGACGGTTCCCCTGTTTAACGTGGCGAGGAGACCACGGCCTGCTGCCCATCTCAGGCCCACCCTGTCGAAACCAGTCACCCCCACGAGATGGAATGGGGACGCTGCCACCATGATGCGAATGTCAAGCTTCGGCCGCTCGCGCGGCGTGGGAGTGATTGTACCCAAACCACGCCGCGCGGGGCAACCGGCAAGGAGGGGAATCCCTTAGCGGGTGAAGCCCTTGAAGAACTCCCACAGGTACTTGGCCTCGGGCTTCCAGTTCCAGTGCGCCTGGTCCTTGATGGCGACGAACTTCATGATCGCCTTGCCGGAGGCGTCGTTGAGCACGTTCTCCTGCGCCGACTTGGACCCGAGCACGATATTGCTCGTCTGGTCGAACTTGATGCCGTACCACTCGTTGAGCGACAGGTCGTAGTCCTGCGAGACTTCGAGACCGTTGACTTTCTGATACGACTGGATGATCGAGAACATGGGAACGCGCGGATCGGTCTTGGCGATGGTGGTGCCCTCCCCCGTCGGGTACGCATACGGGCTGGAGAGGTCCACCGGGATCATGCCGAAGAAATCGTGGTCGCCGCACATATAGGTGAACGGGACCTCGGAGCCGCCCCACGTCGCGGCGAGCTCGGCGATCTCCTCCTTGTCGATGCCGGGGCCGGAAACGCCGCCCACCGCAGCGAAGACGTCGGCGTACTTGAGGCCGTAGAGCTCGGAGGCGCTCGAGCCGGCGGAGAGGCCGGTCACATACACGCGGTGCGTGTCGATCTGCGGGTACTTGGCGAACATCGTGTCGAGCCAGGTGATGAGGCGGTCGTTCTGCAGGCCGTCGCAGCCGTAGAAGTTCGGCTCGGGCACGTCGGAGCCGGATTCGTACACGACGTCCTGCCATTCCGGCGAGAGCACGATCATGTCCTCTTCGAGCGCGAGCTCGAGCCAGCCGCTGGACTCTGCTTGCACGCGGGCGTCGTTCAGGTTGCCGTGAAGGGTAAGGATCAGCGGCACCGTGCCTGCGGCGGCGTTGGCGAGCCTATTGGGCACGTACTCGAACCAGGTGAAGGCGCCGTCCAATCCCTTGACCTCGGCGTCGTAGTTCTCAACGTAGTTGAACTGCGAGAAGTCGGGGATGGTGTAGAGCAGGTAGGGGTCGGTCAGCTCGGCGATATTGGCCATGTAGAACTCGGTCGTCTCGTTGTGCTGACGGTAGTTCTTGGAGAAGACCTTCTCCCAGCAGTTGGCGAAGGCGGTCGTCACGTCGGCGTCGCTGGCCACGACGACGCGGCGCAGGGCGTCGTCGGGGTTCTCGTAGACGCCGTCGCCGACCTCCTTGGCGCCGTTGGCGGCGATGACCGCGTCGACGGCGGCCTGGGGCGCGCCGCTGAGGTAGGCGGGCACGAAGGGGATGCCGGAGGCGTCGGCGCCGCTGCCGCCGAAGGTCATGATGCCGGCGACGAAGTACAGCTTGGGCGCGAGCGCGCCTAGGACGAAGTCGGCACCCTCGTCGATACCGATGACCTTTACGTTGTTTGCAGGGCCGGCCGCTGCTGCGAGCTCGACGAACGCATCGGCATCCGTCGAGGTATACGAGTCGCCAGACTTGGGGTTGACCACGGTGACCTGGCCCACGTACGCCTCGATGCTCTCGGCGAGGCCGAGCTTGCCCACAACCCCGGCGGCACCGTCGAGGTCCTTCTTGCCGGCAAAGACGTAGTAGTTGGGCGAGAGCATGTCGGAGTGGTGGTACTGGACACCGTCGTCCGCAGCGTTATAGGCGAAGTTGCCGTCGGAGGCGGCGAGCTTCTCGAACTTGGCAGTCTCGACCTTGGTGCTCGGCGAGCTGCTCGAGGTGCTCGAAGAAGAGCACGCGGCGACGGAAATCGCAGAAACAGCTCCCAGGCCCGCGAGGAAACCCCTGCGGGACACGTTGATGTTGTTATTCATTTTCTTGTCCTTAGGATCTGATTTTCGCACGTCAAGGCTGACGCGCAGCAATTACGACCATCGAAAGGAGCCGGCATTCGCTCGGGCGGCAGCACGCAACCAATAGGCAAGGATTGGACGGGTCTACGCGCTTTGCCAAGATGGTCCATGAATACAAAAAGAGTGGGCCCGGCACAGCTCAGAACACTCCTTGCAAAGCGGGTCCACCCAAATATTTAGCGCATGGGGAGAAGGACGAGGGGGGGTCGTCCCTCTCCCCAGGAAGGAAGGGCTGAGACTTAGGCCTCGGCCTTGGCGGGGATCTCGGCGCTGCCGGGCTCCGCGCCCTCGCGCTCGGCCGGGGTAAGGCCCCAGATCCAGCTGACGACGAAGGCAACGACCGCGCCGATGACCATGGCGATGACGCCGTGGACCTCGTTCATGGCATCGCCGCCGACGTAGCTCAGGGGCACTGCGAAGCCCTGGATCGGGGTGTAGAGCAGCGTACGTGCGTCGGCCCCGGCTTTGGGGCCGGTCGCCTCGCAGGGAAGGGAGGGACGCGAGACGACCGCCTCAATCCGCTGGTACTACTCCTTGCCGTCGAGCTGAGCGTCGGTGAAGCCAAAGAACCAGGTGACGATGAAGGCGACGACCATGCCAATAGCGATACCGATGCAGCCGTTGACGAGGTTCGAGGGATCACCGCCGGTGAAGGCCGCGAAGGAGAACAGGCCGCTGGCATTGGCATAGAACTTCACGCCGGTGATGGCGCCATAGAGGCCGGCCGCAGCGCCGCCGGCGAGGGCGCCGAGCCAAGGACGCTTGTAGCGCAGGAACACGCCGTAGAGCAGGGGCTCGCCAACACCGCCGATGAACTGGGTCAGAAAGTAGCTGAGGCAGAGGTTCTTCTGCTCGGGGTCGCGCATCTTGAGCCAAGCGGCGAGGCCGACGCCGGAAGCGGTGAAGCACTGGATGGTAGCAGCCATGAGGACCACGGAGTCGGAGCCAATCTGGGCGTACTGAGCCAGAGCGATGGCGGCGAGGCCGACGTGCATACCGGTGAGAACAAGCAGCGGCCAGGTAGCGGCGATCAGCATGATGGCGAGGACGCCGAACGGGGAGGCAGCGAGCCACTCGAAGAAGACGGCGATGCCGTTGCCGATGTAGTTGCCGATGGGCGCGAGCAGGCACAGGGCGATCGGCATCATGATCACGAAGGTGAAGAACGGCGCGAAGACGGTGCGGATGGCCTGCGGGAGCTTCTTGTCGAGGAACTTGGAGAGCGGGGCCATGACGGCGACGCAGAGCAGGACCGGAATCAGGGTCTGGCCATAGGTGAGCGTCGCGGCCGGGATGCCGTAGACGTCCAGGGACGCGCCCTCGGTGCCGGCAAGGGTCACGAAGTTAGGCTCGATGAGGATGCAGCCCATGAGCGCGCCGAGGTAGGGGTTGGCGCCGAGCTTCTTAGCAGCGGCAAAGCCCGCGACCACAGGGATGAAGTAGAACGCGGCGTTGTACACCATGTTGCAGACGAACACGAAGTTCGAGTCATCGGCCACGACGTTGAACATGGTGGAGCCGAGCAGGGTGGCGAGCGTCTTGAAGAAGCCGCCGGTGATAAGCACCGGGATCAGGGGCACGACGGAGCCGGAGAGGTAGTCGAGCACGGCGTCGCACACGCCCTTGGGGGTAAGCGGGGCCTTCTCGGCAGGGGCCTTGTCGAGGTTCTCGTCGACCGAGCCGCCGGCGTTGACGCCAGCAGCGACAATCTCTTCGTAGACCTCGGGAACGTTGGTGCCGATGATGACCTGGTACTGGCCACCCTTCTCCTGGATGCCCATGACACCCTTGACGCCCTTGACGGCGTCGTCGGAGACGACGTTGCGATCCTTGAGCTGGAAGCGCAGTCGGGTCATGCAGTGGAAGACGGAGCCGACGTTCTCCTTGCCGCCCACGGCGGCGAGGACGTCAGCAGCGATCTTAGCGTTGTCTGCCATGCTGGTTCCTTTCCTTCTTTACCTTCAATACTAATGCTGTCTAGACATTTGCATTTGTTGGCTTAACGATATTGCAGGGCAATTTGGTGCGGCAATGTCATCTCTAAGGGAGTTGAGTGTCATTTTTTGTGATGGTGATTCCGGGAATTGAGAAAACGCGCGCAGCGATTTGGACCTCCACATCGCCCTCGGTGCGCACGTCGAGCGCGATGCTCGCGTCAGTGCGGCGGCGCCACGCGACCTCCACGCGGCCGCTCGCGCCGTCGTAGGCGCACGAGCAGCCGTCGAGCTCCGGCGAGAAGTACGGGTCCACCACCACGCGGTCGGCGGCGAAGGCGTCGTCGGCCACCCGGATACCGCCGAGCGCCTGGTACATCCACTGCAGGTAGCTCGAGAACATAGCGTGGTTGAGCGACGAGAGCTTGGTGTAGAACTCCTCGGCGAGGGCGCCGGAGCCGTTGGCGAGCATGTGCGAGAAGCTCGGCTCGCCGCGGCGCAGCAGCCAGCCCTCGACCTCGGCGTCGTGGCCATGGGCGTGGAGCAGGTCGAACGCGAGCATGGTGCCGAAGATGCCGGTGAGAAGCACGTCGTCCTGCTCGGCCATCTTTGCCACGAGACGGTCGGCCATCATCTGCGCGTCGGCGAGGCCGAGGGCGCCGGCGAAGGCGAACGCGGTCTGCGTGCCGTCGCCGAAGGAGCCGTCCTCGCGGGCAAAACGTTCGATGATCTGGGGCTTGAGCTGGGCAGCCTTGGTGGCGTAGCCCCGATCGTCGCCCATGGCGCGCTCGAGCTCCGCGCCGAGCTGGGCCAGCCACAGGATGGAGCACCAGCCCACGAACTCCTTGTCGGGCGTGCCGGAGCCGAAGGCGCCGACCGTCTGGACGCTGCCATGGTCGCCGAGGCAGTGGCTCGCGAGCTCCGCCGGGTCCCAGCCGAGCAGGTAATCCAGCAATTTCTTGATGTATGGCCATTCAACGGATACCACGTCGCGCATGCCGTAGTAACGCAGCGCCTGAACGGCCAAATAGGGATACGCGAGCTGCCAGAGGATCGGGCCCTCGCCTTGGCCCGTGCCGTTGGACTGGATGCCCATGTAGGGCGCCGTCTCGGGCACGCCGCCGGTCGCGGTCTGGTCGTCGCGGAAGGCGCGCAGAGTGCGGGCGATCAGGTCGGCGCAGTTGAAGGCCATGAAGTTGGAGTGGCCGAGGGCGACCATGTCGCCGCCGTAGCCCAGGCGCTCGCGGGCACAGTCCTCCCAGAGGCCGTGGACGTTGTTGAGCTTAGTGGTGAGGGCAGCATCATAAAGCTGCTGGTAGACGGGGTGGTCGAGGCGCATCTGCCCCGCCGGCGCAAGGTCAGTGTGCACCATGTGCGCGACGAAGGCAACGACGGACTCGGCTGGCGCGCCCTCCATGTAGGCGTATCGGAACGAGTGCGTAGAGAAGAGGCCGGTGAATCTGCTCACGCCCTCACCGCACACAACAACGTCCTGCTCAAGGCCGGTGCTCGGACCGCCCGCGCCGCCGGGGACGATGTTTCCGTCGGGGACGCGCAGGCCCACGAGACCGGCGTAGTTCGTGTCGTAGCAGGGGTTTCCCGCCTCATCGAGGTCCTCGGCGTAGCTCACGCGCACCTCGGTGCCGCGCGGGGCGTCGAGCTCGAGCTCCACGGTGCCGGTGATCATGTGGCCGAAGTCGTAGAGGATGCCCTCCCCCAGCGGCTTTGCGCCGATGGGCTCATAGGCCTCGAAGCGACGGCAGGGCGCGACGGGGCAGGCCAGCGGCTCGCCCGCGGGAGCCGTGTCCACGCGCACGTGCGCCGCGGCGGGCTCAAGCGTGAAGTCGACGCGTTCGCCCAGGTAGATGTTGTTGAACACGCGATTGCCCAACTCGCACGACCAGTCCTCGCCCGTGGAGAGAACCACCGCGCCGTCGGCCTCGAGCTCGGCCTGGAAGGCCGGCGTGCCCACCTCGACCAGGCGCTCGCGCAGGTTGTACTTGCCGAAGAGCGTGAGCGGCGAAGGGTTGTACCAGCCGTTGCCGAGCTCCACCTCGATGCGGTTCTCGCCGGCAACGAGCAGCGCCGCCACGTCGAGAACGTCGTGGTAGATGGTCTTCTCGGGGTTGGTCCAGGCGCCCAGGAGCTCGACGCCCAGACGCTTCCCGTTAATGCGCACGTCGGCGAAGCCGAGCACAGCGATGCGCAGCACGGCCACGGCCGGCATCGCGTCGAGCGAGAAGCTCGCGCTCAGCACGTGGTTGCGATGATCGGCGTAGTAGCCGGCCGCGTTCTCGCCATACTCGAACTCAGGGCCGGAGATCCAGGCTGCATCCATGCAGGCTCCTCTGTGATATAGTGTTTCTTGTGTTGTCACCAACGTTAGTTTTTGCGCTTTACGTGCGGCAATAGCAATAATTTCGTTGCTTACTGTCATTTCTTTGGATGGCTTATGAACCTCGAAGATCTCAAACAAGTCGTGCGCGACTCCTCGGACGTGCCCAACGTTACCGAAGAGGAAGTCATCGCGCACATGCGCGCCAAGTACCCCGTCGTCAACTTCGGCGACCGGCCGGTTTACATCTTCTCGGCCGAGCGCGAGTTCGGCGGGAGCTGCCACGCCGTCTCGGTCCACGGCATCAACGCGGCCGCCACGCCCGAGCACATCTACCAGTACGTGCTGCTCACCTACTGCTACTCGGGCGAGTTCAAGATGACGGTCGACGGCGCGCCCGTCACGTTGAGCGCGGGCGACTGCCTCGTGGCCGACCGCCACGTGCCGCACGGCGTTGCGGCGACCGGTCCCAACGACTTCGCCGTGAACATCGTGCTCAACGACCGCTTCTTCGACGACCACTTCCTCAAGACGGCCACGCGCCTGGGATCCAAGTTCGCGCTCGCGCTGAGCACCCGCACCTCAGCGCATATGGACAGCCGCATTTATCAATCTCGCAACGATGAGCTCGCGCGCTGCCTCGTGGACCGCATCCTTTGCGAGAAGTTCGACCCCGCGGCCGGCTCCGACGACATCATCGATTCGCTCGCAGAAGCCCTGCTCACGCACCTGTTGCGCACCTACGAGGCCGACGTCCGCACGCAGGCGGAGCTCGACCAGCGCCAGGCCCTTATCGGCCGCATCCGCGAGCATGTGGCGCTAAATTACCGCGAGGGAAACCTCGGCAAGATGGCCGAGGCGCTCGGATACGACGCCACCTACCTCAGCGCGACCGTGCGGCAAGAAACCGGCCAGACCTTCAAGCAGCTCGTCAACGAAGAGCGCATGAAGCGCGCGGCCATGCTCTTGCAAGGCACGCACATGACCGTGGCCGACATCGCGGCCGAGGTCGGCGTGAGCAACCTAACCCAGTTCTACAAGCGCTTCCGCGAGTACGCCGGCTGCACGCCGAACGACTATCGCAACCAGTAAGCGAGGGAACGAGCATGCAGCAGATTCACGTGGTTCTGAACGAAGAGACGAGCGCTTGCCTAGAGGGCTTGGCGCTCGACCCGCACATCTCCTCCGCCGAGACAAAGCCCCGGCCCGCAATGATCGTTGCGCCCGGCGGAGGGTATCTCGCGCTCGCGCACCGCGAGGCGGAGCCGGTGGCGGCGCGTTGGCTCGGCATGGGCTACCAGGCGTTTATTCTCCGCTACTCGGTGCTGCTGGGGTCGCCCGAGGAGGGCGCCCCTATGCCGGAGCCCAACCGCGCGGCGCGATACCCGGTCCAAGTTGTCGAGGCGGCGCGCGCCGTCGCATACGTGCGCGAGCATGCTGAGGAACTCGGCGTGGATGCCGATCGCGTCTTTGTGCTGGGGTTCTCGGCCGGGGCGCACGTTGCGATCTCGCTGGCAGAGCGCTGGGCAGATTACGGTGAGCAATCGAGGCCCACCGGCGTCATCGGCTGCTACCCGATGCTGCGAATGCTCGAGCAAAGCGACTTCGAGCTCCAGCCGCTCTCGGCGCTCGCCGTTTGCGGAACGACGGAACCGGACGAGGCGCAGGTCGCGGCAGTCGACCTCGTCGAGCACGCAAACGCCGCGATGCCGCCGCTCTTCCTGTGGCATACGAGTCAGGACCAGCTCACAAACCCTGTGGACACCGCACGTCTCGCCGCGCGCGCAATGGAACTCGGCGTACCTTGCGAGCTGCACATTTATCGTGAGGGCAACCACGGCAGCGGCCTTTGCGACGAGACGACCTCCGCCCACGGCGAGCACGTCAACCCGCACAACGCCACTTGGGCGGCCCTTGCCGACGAATGGGCGCGGCGGCTCTAGGCGCTAAGCTGTGTGCACGCGCAATTTTTGTTCCACATCCAACGTCGGGAGACGTTCGATGAGTTTATTGGTGACTTGCGCCGAATAGGGCTGGCAATCATGCATTAGACGCCGTTTTCATCTGCGCTTTTGCTGGCGAAATGCCGTCGACTACTCGGCGATTCCGCACAAGTCACCAATAAACTCGACGAGCAACGGCAAACGCCCCGATTCACGTACAGAAAGGCCCCCATGAACACCGAAACGCTGCCCGGGCACGTGCCCGGAATCCCTGCAATCAGAAATATTCGCGAGCTCGGCGGCATCGAGGCGCGCGACGGCCGCTGCGTACGCCACGGGCTGCTGTTCCGAGGCTCCACGCTCGACAATCTGACCGACGAGGAACGCGGCGCCATCGACGGCCTTGACCTGCGCTTCGTTCTCGACCTGCGTGCGGAGGGCGAAGCCGCCCAGCACCCCGAGTACATCCCCGAGGGCGCTTCTTGCCAGCGCATCGCCGGCATGTACGACCCTGACGGCAATGAGATGGACTTCTCCCCCGCCGCCATCGCGCGCATGGAGTCCATGGGCGAGCCCGTCGACATCATGCGCACCCTCTACCTCAGTATGGTTCACGACAACTCGGCGCTCCACACCCTCGTCGACCACCTCAAGGCCCACGACGCCCCGCTCTACTTCCATTGCAGCGCAGGTAAAGACCGTACCGGTATCGCCGCGGCCCTCATCCTCACCATCTTGGGCGTCGACGACGAGGCAATCATCAAGAACTTCCTCGACACCAACATCTACCGCGCCGAGATGATCAACAACCCGCCCGACCCCCTGCCCAAGATGTTCCCCACCAAGGAACTCTGGGTCGAGGCCAACAAGGTCTTCCCCGCCAACCTCCAAGCCGTCCTCTCCGCCTGGGGCGACGCCGGCGCCGCCCGCGAGCAATTCCTGCAGGACGAGTACACCCTCGGCCAGGAAGCGCTAGCCGACATCCGCACCTTCTACCTGGAATAGAGGCTCAGCGCTCTCGTTTCTTGCCACCCAGCACCGAAGCCGCCGCCCGAGCCCCAAACCTGCGCAATCCAGCAACCCCACAGCGCAAAGAGCCCCGGATACGCGCCGCCTAGCAACCCCACGTTACTAAGCGGCGCGTATCCGGGGCTCCTTGCAGGCCATCGCTATTGGGCAACGCAATTCCGGGGCTCCATGGCCCCGCCCCCAGCGACGCCTCTCAACCCGCAACAGCAAAAGGCCGGCAGGAAGTCCCAACCCGGAACTCCCTGTCGGCCAAAAGAACGTGCTAACGACCCCGCAACCCGCGGTGAGGCGCCCTCGGGCTTGTCTCAGGCGACTTCTGAGCTGCGAAGCAGCGAAGCTGAGCCAGAGACAAG
>CAVDQW010000142.1:0-33533 GCA_963610995.1 bacterium
GGGCGGACTTGGTGAAGGAAATGATGTAACGGCGAGCAGCGTCGACGCCGTTCTTGCGCTGAATCTGGCCAATGGCGCGGAAGGTGTCAAGCACCTCGTGCGTCATGGCATCGAGCTCTCCCCTCTCGCCCCAGCGGCCGTGCTTCTTGATGTCCTCGAGGGCGCGGGCGTGGACGACGGAGTGCTGACGGAACTCCATCTCGACCATGTGGAAGCCGAAGGACTCGGCCTGCCAGATGAGCTTCTGGACGGGGCCGTAGGCCGTGCGGGCGGCACCGGCGGCGGCCAGGGACTCCTGAACGACGCGCAGGTCGGCGATGTACTCGTCGCAGTCCGCGTACATGACGTCGGAGGTGCGCTCGATGGTTGCGCGCAGACGCTCTGCGATGACGAGCATGCACGCGCGGTGGAGCTCGGAGGCCGAGATGCCGATGGCGCGCGTGGTGATAGCCTCGCTCATCTCGCACTGGTGGCTCCAGAGGTTCACGAGCTTCTTGGAGGGTTCGGTGGAGATGCCGTCCATGGTGAGGTTGCGGCCGATGGTGTGTGTGGCGTCGGCCAGGGTCTCCAGCATGTGGACGCGGTACTTCTCGGCGACCTGGCGGCTCACCTTGGCGGTCACGTTGGGGTTGCCGTCGCGGTCAGAGCCGATCCAGCTGCCGGGGTGGAAGAACGCGGGGCAGACGGGCGGCACGGTGCCGGCCTTCTCGCCGAGCTGCCAGTCGTCGAAGCGGCGGTAGACCTCGGGGACCATCTCGAACAGGGTGTTGTCGAAGATGTCGATGATGGTGTCGGCCTCCTCGACGGGGGTCGGCTTCTTGTGCGCGATGGGGCTCGTGCGGAAGAGGGCGTCGATCTCCTGCAGCAGGCGGCGCTCGTTCTCGAGCGCGGCGACGCCGCCCAGGCCCTCGTGGATCTCGAGCAGCTCGGCGATGCGGCGGATCTTGCCCTCGACGGCCTTGCGGCGGGCCTCGGTCGGGTGCGCGGTGAAGACCGGGTGGAACTCGAGGCGGTTGAGCAGGGCGTTGGCTTTGCCGCGGCCGCACTCGTCGACGAGCTGGGTGTAGGCGACGGTGAGGTCATTGATGGGGTCGGTCTCGTCGCTGACGGCGACCTCGCTCTCGCGCTTGCGCAGAGACTTCACGCGGTAGTTCTCCTCGCAGATGTTGGCGAGATGGAAGAACGTGACGAAGGCGCGCATGATGAGCGTGGTGTTTCGCTCGTCGAGCTCGGTGATGATCTCGGCCATGTCCTCGAAGGCCTCGTGCTCCTCCGCCGACTCGTCGGTGTCGTCGTTCATCGAGATGGCGTCGAAGAGCAGCACGTCGAAGATGGCGCGCAGGTCCTGGTCGGCCTCCTCGAGCACCTTACGGACGAGGCGCAGGAACAGCGCCATGTTGTTGCGGATCTGATCGGGGACGTCGACGCCCTGCAGGGCCTCGAGCGCCGCCGTCTCCTCAACGGTGAGCTTCTTGGTCAACACGTCTCCCTCCATGGGGCCGCGAGCATGCCGCGGCATGGTTTGACATCCCCTACTTTAAGGAAACATCCGTCCGCCGACAAAAAACCACCGTTGGCGAAACAATGAGTTCACCATAGGTACTTAAACGGTTCTGCGGGCGCGCGGCTCGTCAGGGCTACAATCGTTGTTCGTAACCTATGTATAGAGAGGTGCGCTCCACATGGCGGACAACCCCATCAACAAGCTCGCCCTGCACGTCGAGGGAAAGCGCGCGAAGGTCCAGGCGAGGGCCAAGGCCTCCGAGTCGAAGAAGGAGCGCAAGCCGAGCTTCCTTCGCCACGTGGCCGAGCAGTGGTGGAACAGGCTCATCGGCGCCGTGTTCGGCCATCAGGAATCGGCCTTCACCGAGCAGTATCTCCCCAACCAGACGACGCGCGACTACGCGCTGAACACCGCGGGGCAGGCCTGCTGGGGCGCGCTCTTCCCGCTGCTCACCATGGTCTGCACGTGGATCGTGGGCGCCGAGCAGGCGGGCGTCTTCTCCATGGCCTTCACCATCGGCACGTTGCTGCTGTTCCTGGCGAACTTCGGCACCCGCACCTATCAGGTTTCCGACATCGACGAGCTGCAGTCCTTCGCCGACTACCAGGTCCACCGCGTCATCACCTGCGTCGCCATGATCTTCGTGGGCTGGGCGTATTGCCGTGTGCGCGGCTACGCGGAGCCCATGATGAGCATCTGCATGGGCGTGCTCGCCTTCCGCGCCGTGGACGGCATGGCCGATGTGTACGAGGGGCGTCTGCAGCAGAAGGACAAGCTCTATCTCGCGGGCCTCTCGCAGGCGGTGCGCTGCGGGGCGGGTTTCGTTCTCTTCGCGCTCGTGCTGCTCGTCACGCGCAACCTCGTGTGGGCGAGCTGGGCCATGGCCATCGGCGCCGCGGCTTCGCTCGTCTTCATCTCGGCGCCGCTCGCCATCCTGGAGACCGATCGCGGCGAGCGCCCGAGCCTGCGCCGCGTGGGCGAGCTCTTCGCCGCGTGCTGGCCGCTGTTCGCCGCGCTGTTCCTCTACAACGTCATCGACTCCATGCCCAAGTTCGCCATGGAGGGGTCGCTCTCCTACGACAACCAGCTCTACTACAACGCGATGTACTTCCCGGCGCACACCATCCTCATGATCAGCGCGTTTATCTACAAGCCGCAGCTCGTGCGCCTCGCGCGCATCTGGGACGACCCCGACAAGCGCCGCCGCTTCGACCTGCTCGTGCTCGCCATGATCGGCGTGATCGCGCTGACCGCGGGCGCCATGGCGCTCTTTATGGGCACCCTCGGCATCCCCCTGCTCGGCTTCATGTACGGCCTCGACTTCGAGCAGTTCCGCAGCCTCGTCTTCGTCATGGTGGCAACGGGCGGCCTTTGCGCCTGCATCGACTTCCTCTACCAGATCGTGACGGTGCTGCGCGCACAGCGCGAGGTCACGCTGTACTACGGAGTGGCATTCGCCTTCAGCGTGCCCGTCTCGCTGCTGCTGGTCAACTTCGCGGGGCTCTCGGGCGCCGTCGTGGGCTCACTGGTGGTGATGGCGATCCTCTTGCTGCTGCTCGTGATGGAGTACATCACCATCCGCAGGCGCCTGGCCAAGCAGTTCTAGGACGAAAAGCTGAGCCCCAGCTATCAGGCGGGGTTCCGTTACAGGTTGCGGCCGGACAGAAATGAACCTCCTGCCGCCCGTTTTACTGCAGGACCAACAGGCCATGGTATAAATAGATTGACGGCGAAGATGAGCCTGCCCAGCTAATTGGGGGGGATTTCTCTTCGCCGTCTCTTGCAGTTGGGCAACGTTGCGAAATCGGCCCGGATGGCACGGATTCAGGCACAAACGTTGCGACGGCCGACAAGCGGGCGGCGATCCATTTTGAGAAAGGGCGACCTCAGCCGTTGGCGTCTAAGCAACCACCACGCCGCCCAGACGCGTGCCGACCCACACGGCGAGAAGGCACGCGGCCACGTTGACCGCGACGTTCGCCGCCGCCCCGGCGATGTTTCCCGCCTCGATGAGCTGGAACGTCTCGTTGGAGAACGTGGAGAAGGTCGAGAGGCCGCCACAGAGCCCGACGGTGAGAAGCGCCTTTACCTCCGGCTGCAGGGGCGACGCCGCTTTCACGCCGGTCACGAAGCCGATGATAAGGCCCGCGAGCACGTTGGCCGCGAAGGTTCCCGCAGGAAGGCCGGGAAGCGCGGCCCGCAGCGCGCTGCCGATGCCCCAGCGCCCTAGGCTGCCGAGGGCGCCTCCGAGCGCGACCGCCAAAGCTTCCATCACTCACTGCCCCTCTCGATAAAACCGCAGGTACCGCGGTATCCGAGCATAAGGTACTCGACGTTTCCCTTGGCGCCGTGGATCGGGCTCTCGCAGACGCCGGCCACGGTAAGGCCGCCGGCGACGAACGCCTCGCGCACGCGCTCGACGGCGCCGTCGCGCACGGACTGGTCGCGCACGACACCGCCCTCCCCCACGTCCTCGCGCGCCGCCTCGAACTGCGGCTTGACCAGGGTGAGAAACGCGCCGTCGGCTCGCAGGAGCTCGAGCACCGCGGGCAGCACCGTGGTCACCGAGGTGAAGGAGACGTCGCACACGGCGAGGTCGAAGGCACCGGCGCCCACGATGCCCGGCACGTCGACGATATTCGTGCGCTCGAGCAGCCGCACGCGGGAGTCTTGCCTAAGGCCCCAGTCGAACTGCGCGTAGCCCACGTCCACCGAGGTCACGTGCGCCGCACCCCGGCGCAGCAAGCAATCGGTGAAGCCGCCCGTCGAGCAGCCGACGTCGAGGCAATCCAGGCCCGCAGGGTCGACTCCGAAGTGATCGAGCCCGCGCTCGACCTTAAGCCCGCCGCGGCTCACGAAGGCGCGCTGTCCCTTGACGTGGAGCGGCAGACCTATGGCCACACGCTCCCCCGCCGAGGTCAGCCGATGGTCAGAAGTAGAGACCTCGCCCGCCATGATGGCGCGCAAGGCCTCGTCCTTATTCGCGAAGAATCCCTGCTCGACGAGCTCCTCGTCGAGGCGACGCTTCTTCGCCACTATTCGTTCTCACCCGCAGCAGCATCGCCCTCGGCGGAATCAGCGCCCTCGTCCGCGCGCTCGGCCTCGTCCTCAGCGACCTTCTTGCCGGCCTCGTCCTCGAGCTGCGCGGCCTCCTCGGCCGTGAAGTCCGTGGCGTCGACCATGTCCACGGCCTTGGAGCCGAGCGCGATGGCCTCGTCGAAGAGGTCGAGCGAGTGCTCGAGCGAGACGTCCTTGTCGCGAACCGCCGAGACGATGGCATCGAGCCGCTCGGTGATCTGCGGGAAGGTCTGGTACTGCGACGTGTCGACGCGAGCCATTACCAGTCTTCCTCGTCGTCGTAATCGACGGTGCCGGGGCCCTCGACGTACCAGATGCCGCCGGAGAGGTCCTCGAGCATGTCGGAGCCGAACACGTAAGACTCAGCCTCCTCCTCGGGCTCCTCCCAGATGTCGTTCTTGCCGCCCTCAAGGGCGTACTGAACGTCGGCCGCGGTCTCGCCCTTCTGGGCGAGCGCATCGTGGGCCTTGGCCACGACGTCGACGCCGGCCTCCATGTCGTCGGCCACGCGGCCGAGCAGGCCGTTGACGAAGCGCGCGGTCTCGTCGGTGCCATAGGCCTTGGAGAGCTCGACGACCTCGTTGATGGCGACGGGGATGTCGACCTCGGGCACATAGATCATCTCGTAGAGCGAGAGACGCAGGAGGTTGCGGTCCACGCCCGGCATGCGGTTGATGGACCATGCCTCGGACCTCGTCGCGATGATGGCGTCGAGGTCGTGACGCACGCTATCGCAGCCGAGGGCGAGCTCGCGGCCGAACTCGCGCAGCGGGCCGTTGTCGAGGGCGTACTCGCCGTCGAGGACCTCTGCCACGGTGCGGCCGGCGGCCTCTGCCTGGAACATGAGCTGCAGCGCCTGGCTGCGGGCGCGGGTGCGCCCACCGAATCGATAAGCCACGTTACTCCTTCGGGAAGACGAGGCTGTCGATGCAGACGTCGACCGCGGAGGCCTCGACGCCGATCTGCTCGTTGACGGCCTCGGACACGGCCTCGCGCACATCGGCGGCGAGCTTGGTGAAGGGGTAGCCGTAGAAGACGGCGAGGTGCACGGTGATGTGCAGCGCGTCGTCCTCGACGAAGGACTCGACGGCGACCTCGGGCGCGACCGTGCGGCTGGTGAAGACCGAGATCAGGCTCGACGCGATGTCGTTGCCGCCCACGGACACCACGCCCTCGACGCGCTTGGCGGCGATGCTCACGATGGTGGACACGACGCTCTTTGAGATGCCGATACCAGAGACGGAAAGCTCGCTCTCTGCCATGGTTACCCCCTCGTTAGGTAAGGCCGCCCCGCATACACGGGGCGGCTCGGTTTAAAGATTGGAAGAAGAACTAGATGCGGGAGACGAACTTGCCCTCGCGGGTGTCGACCTTGATCTTCTCGCCCTGGTTGAGGTAGAGCGGGACCTGCACGACGGCGCCGGTCTCGATGGTCGCGGGCTTGGAGCCGCCCTGGACGGTGTCGCCCTTGAAGCCGGGGTCGGTCTCGGTGATCTCGACCTCGATGAACATCGGGGGCTGGACGGTGAGGAGGTCCTCATCGGCGTACATCAGCAGGCAGGTGTCGTTCTCCTTGAGCCACTTGGAGTTGTCGCCGATGAAGTCGACGGGCACGGGGATCTGGTCATAGGTCTCCATGTCCATGAAGTAGTAGTGGTCGCCGTCGTTGTAGAGGTACTGCATCTCCTTGGTGGTGAGCATGACGGAGTCGAACTTGGTGCCGGCGTTGCAGGTCTGATCGCCGATGACGCGGCCGGAGCGCAGATCCTTGATCTTGTAGCGGACGAACGCGCCGCCCTTGCCCGGCTTGACGTGCTGGAACTCGACGAGGGTGTAGATCTTGTCCTTGATCTTGAGGCCCATGCCGTTCTTGAACTCGGCGGTGCTGATCTGCTGCATCTAATGACTCTCTTTCGTCCTGGCCGTGGCACGGCCCCTTGCATACATCTGCGAGATTATATCACCCGCATGCCTTAGCGCCCTAAATGCAACAGACTCCGCACACCTGCCTTGAACACCGTGAGGATCGAGGGGCTTTTTTGCAGGCGCTCGGCCGGCACGTGCTCGCGGACCGCGCGCAGGCAGGCCTTGTTGTCGCGCGCGCTGAAGGAGTAGTGGCCGTTTTGCTTGGTGAAGATGGCGAAGCGGGCGATTTTATTGCCGGGAAGGACCTCAGCGGCCACGTAGTCGACCTCTTCCCACGGGATCTGGATAAAGTCCTCGACGTTGCGCTCGTTGTAGAACTCGAACGCGCGGTCCCCCACTATCACGTCGCCGCGGGAGGTCAGGCCGTTGAGCGAGCTGGCTTTTGCCGTGTACTCGACCTTGGTGTTCTGGGATTGAGCCATGAGAAGCGCTCCTTTGGGCTCGGTTGGTTGCAAAAAACGGGCCGCACCCGCGTCGAGGGGTGCGGCCCGCAAGCGCGTAACGTGCGTTACGCGAGCATCTTACATGAAGCCAATGAGGCGGCCGACGATGCCCACGGCGAAGAGCGCCAGGATGATGGCGATCGGGCTGACGTTCTTCTTGAGGAGCTTGCAGCACAGCAGGGTGAGGAGGACGGCCGCGAAGCCCGGGATGAGCGAGTCGAGGTTGTCCTGGAGCGTGGTCACCTTGTTCACATCGAGCGCAGAGGCGCCGATGGACGCGTAACTGGTGAGCGCCTCCTTGATGCCCTCGGCGCCGGACGACAGGCTCGACCAGTCGATGTAGGCGCCCTCGGACTGCTGGACGGTGGAGACGACCGGGGTGAAGGAGATGGACACCCAGCGCTCGACCAGCGAGCCGATGATGAACATACCCAGGATGGAAGCGCCCTCGGTGACCTTGCCCATCAGGCCGCCGGAGAGGTCCTTGGCGATGGAAGAGCCCACCTTGTAGCCGAACTCCTGCGTGTACCACAGGAAGGCGATGCGGATGACGTTCCACAGCACGAAGAAGAGGATCGGGCCGAGGAGGTTGCCGGAGCAGGCGAGGCTGGCGCCCAGGGCGCCCAGGATCGGGCGCAGAGTGTACCAGAAGACGGGGTCGCCGACGCCGGCCAGCGGGCCCATCATGCCGACCTTGACGCCCTGGATGGCGACGTCGTCGACGGCGGCGCCGTTGGCGCGCTCCTCCTCAAGGGCGAGCGTGACGCCGATGACGGGGGCGGACACGTAGGGGTGGGTGTTGTAGAACTCCAGGTGGCGCTTGAGGGCGGCCTTCTGGTCCTCGGGATCGCTGTAGAGCTTCTTGATCGCCGGGATCATGGAATAGCACCAGCCGCCGTTCTGCATGCGCTCGTAGTTCCAGGAGCCCTGGAGGAACTGGTGGCGGAAGCAGACCGCCTGGCGGTCGGACTTGGAAAGCGTGACCTTGTTATCTGCCATTCGAATCGCTCCCTTCTTACTCGTAGTCGTTCAGGATGTCGCCGAGCGGGTCTCCGGACCCGCCGCCGCCGTTGCCGCCGCCCTGCTTGGCCATGTCCTTAAGGCCGAGGTAGATGAGGGCGAGCGAGATGCCGATGGCGCCGAGGGCGATGAGGGTCAGGTCGGAGATGGCGGCGAGGACGAAGCCGAGGATGAAGAACGGCCAGACCTCCTTGGTCGCCATCATGTTGATGACCATGGCGTAGCCGACCGCGGCGACCATGCCGCCGCCGACGGCCATGCCGCCGGAGAGCCAGTCGGGCATCGCGTTGAGCGCGGCCGTGACGGCATCGGACGGGATGAAGCACAGCAGCGCGGCGGGGATGGCGATACGGACGCCCTGCATGGCGATGGCGATGTACTGCCAGCGCTCGATGGCGCCGAAGTCGCCCTTCTCGGCGGCGCCGTCCATGATGTGGACGATGCCGGTGGCGAGGGTGCGGCAGATCATCGTGAGGAAGAGGCCGGCGACGGACAGCGGCACGGCCACGGCGATCGCGGTGTTGATCGAGGTGGTGGAGTCGGTACCGCCGTTGAGGCCGAGGACCATCAGGATGGCCGAGGCCACGGAAGCGAGCGCCGCGTCGGGGGCGACGGCCGCGCCGATGTTGGCCCAGCCGAGCGCCATGAGCTGCAGCGAGCCGCCCAGCATGACGCCCTCGGTGAGGTGACCGGACACGAGGCCGATCAGGGTGCAGGCCACCAGGGGCTGGTGGAACTCGAACTCGTCGAGGATGCCCTCCATGCCAGCAAAGAAGGCGACGACGACGATGAGCAGAATCGTGATTGGGTTCATGACCCATCCTCCTTACGTGTGTTACTTGGCCTCGGCGAGCGCGGCCTTGGCGGCGCTGACGAGCTCGTCGTAGCTCTGGGCCTTGTCGGCGGGGACCTTCTGCGCGGTGATGGTGAGGCCGGCGTCGTGCAGGGCCTCGACGCACTCGAGGTCGGCCTTGTCCATGGCGATGGCGTTGGTCACGACGACCTTGCCGACGGAGTGGGCCATGGAGCCGATGTTGACCTGCTTGATGTCCGCGCCGCCCTGGATGGCCTCGAGGAGGTCCTGGGGCTTCTCGAACAGCAGCATGGCCTTCGTTGCGCCGAAGCGCGGGTCCTTGAAGACCTCGATCATCTTGGAGATGGGCACGACGTTGGCCGGGACTCCCGGAGGGGCCGCCTGCTCGATCATGGTCTTGCGGAGCTGGTCGTGCGCGACGCCGTCGGAGACGACGATGATGCGGTCGGGAGCGACCGACTTGGTGATGGCCGTGGCGACCTGGCCGTGGAGAAGGCGCGTGTCGATGCGGACGTGCGCGATCTTGATGTGGCCGTCGCCGAGGACGGTGCCCTCGGGGATGGCGCCCTGCGGGGCGGGCGCTGCGGCCGCGGCAGGGGCGGGCTCGGCGGGGACCAGGGAATCCGGCTTGATGCAGACGCCGGCCTTGGCCTCGGGGTAAATGGCCTTGGCGACCTCGGCGGCCGTGTCGACCCCCATGCGCTCGCCGTAGGCGGAGATGACCATCGGCAGGTTCATGCCGCCGACGGCGACCCAGTTCTCGTGCCCCGGCTCGTCGAGCAGAAGCGAGATCTGGTTCCAGGGCGTGCCGCCCTGCAGGTCGACCAGGAAGAGGACCTGGTCCTTCTCCTCGAAACCATCCACGGTCTCGAGAATCTTCGCCCTCAGGTCGTCAGGACCCATCTCGGGCATGAGCGTCACGGCTTCGACGTCCTGCTGAGGGCCGAAGATCATCTGGCCGGACATCTTGATGCCCTCGGAGAACGTTCCGTGACTGGCTAGAACAATGCTAACCACCGCATACCTCCCTTTCCTTTGCGGACTCTTACAGAACAAAACAGGCTTGCGAAGGGTTACGAACGAAATTTCATACATAATTTCTACGCGACCGCTACACAATTCCTTCACGCACTATAAGCTTTCCGCTACCGCATGGCAAGTAATCGGACGGCATGAATCCGATACGCATACGGCAGACATGCCATCTCAAAGAATGAGACATGCTCGGTTCGCCCCCCGTTTTGCGAAAAAACAACGCCCGCCGACGTTTTCCTACCGTTGGCGGGCGTTGTCGGCGCAACGGATGTTGCGCAACGCTTCACGAAATCAAAACGAAAAACTGGCGCAGGAGTTCTTGCCTAGCAGTCGATGCAGACGAGGTCGTGCGTGGATTCGGTGAAGGGCACGTAGCCGTCGGCGGTCATGAGGCCGAAGTCCTCGAGGCGCACGCCGAAGTTGCCGGGCAGGTAGATGCCGGGCTCGATGGTGACGACGGAGCCCTCGGGCACCGGGCGCATCCAGCGGCGGCCGAAGTTCGGGTTCTCGTGGATCTCGATGCCCACGCCGTGGCCGAGGCCGTGCTTGAAGTAGTCGCCGTAGCCGGCGTCGGTGATGACCTGCACGGCCAGGTTGTGGATATCGGCACCGATGCAGCCGGGCTTGGCGGCCGCGGCGCACGCCTCGTGGGCCTGGCGCACGATGTCGTAGACGCGGCGCTGCTCCTCGGAGGGCTCGCCCATGCAGACGGTGCGGGTCATGTCGGAGTGGTAGTCGTGGTAGCCCGCGCCGTAGTCCATGACGATCATGTCGCCCTTCTTGACGACGTACTCGCCGGGCTGAGCGTGGGGGTTGGCGCCGTTGGGGCCGGCGGCGATGATGGTTCCGAAGCTGAGGGCGTCGGCCCCGTGGGAGAGCATATAGTTCTCGAGCTCCACACGGATCTGCTGCTCGGTCATGCCGACCTTGATGAAGCCGCAGATGTGGGTGAAGGCCGCGTCGGTGATGGTCTGCGCGTGGCGCATGAGCTCGACCTCCTCGGCGTCCTTGACCATGCGCAGGTCGCAGATGTCGCCGTGCAGGCGAGGCGTCATGCAGGCGATGGAGGCGTGGGCGCACTCCTCCTCGAAGGCGTCGAAGAAGGCGAGGTCGCAGGTGTCTTCGACGGCAACGACGCGCGAGCGGGTCTCGGCGACGCGGGCGGCGGCCCAGGCGGCGGGCTGCACGATCTCCTCATCGATGGCCCAGGCGGTCTCGGCGCCAAGGCGCTCGCGGAACGTGTTCGCGTAGCGCGAGTCGGTGTGGAGCCACTGGCCGTCGGCGGTGATGAAGGCCGTGTGCGCGGTCTCGTCGTCGAAGACGCGCTCGGCACCGGTGAGCCAGCGCAGGTCGGGGTTGTTGCGCAGGATCACGGCGTCGTAGCCGCGCTCCTCCATAAGCTCGCGGAGACGGGCCACGCGACCCGCGCAGGCTGCTGCATCTGCCATTTGTTTCTTCCTTTCAACGTTGTCCCGGCACAGCGTCCGCGGGCGAGAGAGCTCTCCCCCGCCCGTGCGTCGCCTTCCGGGCTTGATTAGGCTAGCGGGCGGCGCACCAGGCGCCGATGTGCTCGGCGAGCATATCGGCGTCGACGGCGGCCAGGCGCACGCGCCCGAGGGAGCGCGGCAAGTTGAGCACGAAGCGGTTCGAGCGCGAGAAACGCTCGGCCTTGATGGCCTCGATGAGAGCATCGGTTTCCACCGGGCACGCCACGGTGCCGAGGCCCAAGCGCTCGAGCAGGTCGTCCTGCGTGAACATGTCGTCGATGGAGAACTCCTCGCGGGCGACGGAAAGGCGCGCCGAGATGCGCAGGGCGTCGGCCATGAGGGTGGACTCGGGAACGTCGGCGGGCACGACCGCGCGCAGGGCGCGGCGAATAGTCTGGCCGTACTCGATGGACTGTCGGATGGCGACCGAGGTCGAGGAGGCCACCTTGCCGGCGCTCCTGATGGCTTCGGCGACGGCGTCGATGAGCGCCGCGGGGTCGTCGGCGGCGACGGCCTCCGAGGCGTCCCACAGCGCGCCGAAGGCCTTCTCCGAGTCGGTCATGGCCGCGGCCACCATAAACGCGCGGGCGAGCAGGCGGTTCTCGGCCGTGCTCGCGGGGAGCACGAGGTCGAGGTCGCAGATCTCGAAGCGCGCCGAGCCGTCGTGGGAGACCATGCGGGAAGCGCTCGCCACGTCGAGCGCGCGGGGCAAGACGCCGCAGGTGAGGGCCGCGGCAAGGTCGAGCGGGACCGCCGCGAACATCACCTGGCCGCACCAGTGGGCGCACGCTGCGGCGCAAAGCGAGAGCGCGGCCTCGTCGCCCATGCCGACGACGAGGTCGTCGGCCGTGGCCCCCGTGTCCGCGAGCGACTCGAAGACGCCGGCGAGCGCGGAGAAGGCGCACGCGTCGTCGCCCTGCGGAAGGTCGATCCGCTTGACGAGGAAACCCTTGTCGGTGAGGCCGCGGCGAAGCGTCTCGACGACATCGGCGGGCGCCGCGACGGTTGCGGCGAGCACCGCCGTGCGCGGGCGGCCGACGGCGGAGGCCATGTCGCTCGCGATGGTCGCGAGAAGGCCCGCGCCCACGCGCAGGTCCATCGAGGTGCCGCGCAAGGTGATCCATTGGCGGCGGCGGGGCAGCTCGGGCTCGGCGGCGGGCTCGGGCGCAGGCGCAGCCTGCGGCTCAGCCGATGCCTCCGCGGCCACGTCGCCGGCCGTCTCGGCGACGGCGCCCGTCTTCTCCTCGTTCAGCTCTTCGCTCATAGAAGGCCTTTCTCCCAGAGCAGCTGGCCGCTCTCAAGCGCCACCTGCTCGAAGGTCTTGTTCCGGATGTCGATGCGGATGTCGGCGCTCGCCTCGTAGAGCGGGCGGCGGTGGAGATAGAGCTCCTCTGCCTGCCGCGCGTCGCCCAGGTCGGGGCGCCTCGCCGTGTTCTTGATCTGCCTCAGGGAGTCCGCGAGGTCGCCGTCGAGGTAGACGACGGTGCCCATCTGGTGCATGAGCTCGATGTTGCGGGAGCACTCGACGATGCCTCCGCCGCAGCTCACGAGCAGCGATTTTCTTGCGAAGAGGGTGGAGAGGCCGCGGGTCTCGGCCTCGCGGAAGGCGTCCTCGCCGTCCTCGGCGAAGACGCGCGAGATGGGCTTTCCGAGCAGGCGCTCGGCGATGCGGTCGGTATCCACGCTCGGGCGGTGGAACAGCGAGCCGAGGTTGCGCGCGAGCGTCGACTTGCCCGCGCCCAGAAATCCAACGAAGAAGATGTGGTCACATCCCTCGTGGACGACGTACCTCGAATCGTTCGGAACCACGCAAACCCCCAAGAAATCTCGTTAATCGCCCTCGATTCTACACGTAAGCGACGATGGAGGGGTTTTGTAAAACACGGCGGTAACGGGGGCTCGGGACGCAAGCGGCAAGAGATGTCTGGCAAAGAGGTAAGCGGCGACTTTCGGAGCCATGGGCCGGCGGGGTCCCAATCGCGGCCATCGGTGCTTTCACACAAGGGCAGTCCGGCGAGAGGCAAAGGGTCGACGCGGCCCGCGTCGCGGCCGTCGCCATCGCGGCAGGGCCCGGTCGCTACTCCCCCTCGAACCTCTTGCCGCGCAGGGCGAGGTGCTCGAAGGCGCGGAAGATGTAGGTGTACCAGAGGTCGAGGCGGCACTGGGGGCGCACGAGGATGGTGCGCACGCCCGCGAGGTTTCCCGCGACGACGTCGGTGAAGACCTGGTCGCCGACCATAACGGTGCGCTCGGGAGACTCCCCCATCAGGCGCATGGCGCGCTCGAGGGCGAAGGGAGCGGGCTTCATGGCATGGTCGACCGCGTCGCAGCCGAGCTCGGCGGCGGACCTTCTCACCTGGTCCGTGTGGAAGTTGTTCGAGACGAGGCACACCTTGATCCCCGCGGCGCGCACGTCGTCCAGCCAGGCGAGGACGCTCGCGGGAGGGACCTTGGTGTCGCGCGGGACGCAGGTGTTGTCGCGGTCGATGAGGAGAAGGCCCACGCCGGCCTCGGCGAGCGAGGCGGGGTCGATGAGCTCGACCGCGGCGACGTAGCGGGTCGCCGCGGCCGAAAGGCGCCTACTGCTGGGCATCGCGGATAGCCTGCTGGTGCTCTTCGTAGGTCTTGCTGAACTTGTACTGGACGTTGCCGTCGGCGTCGTTCCAGAAGTAGAAGTAGAAGTCGCCCTCCTCGAGCGCCGTGGTATCGGGCGAGCAGACGGCCTGGAGCGCCTTCAGGCCCGGACAGCAGATCGGCGTGGGCGGCAGGCCCTGGTGAGTGTAGGTGCTGTACGGGTCGCTCGAGTCGTGGACCTCCTCGGCGGTGGGGTCGTGGCCCACGGTGTAGGCGGTCGTGGCGTCGGACTGCAGGTAGCCGTAGTTCGGGTCGCCGAAGTTGCCGAGGCGGTTATAGAACACCGCCGCGACCTGGGCGCCCGTGCTCTGCGTGGACTCCTTCTCGACGATTGAGGCGAGGTTGACCATCTCGGCCACGGAAAGGCCGCGGCTCTGCGGATAGCTCAGGTCAAGGGTGGCGAGCTCGGTCTGGAACTGGGAGAGCATGGTGCGGATGACGCCGTCGGCCGTGGCGCCCTCGCTGAAGGAATACGTCTTGGGGAAGAGGAAGCCCTCGAGCGAGGCGTCGTCGGAGACGCCGTCGAGGAAGGAGTACTCGGACTTGTAGTTGCCCGCCTTCGCCTGCGCGATGAACTCATCGGAGGAGATGCCGAGCGCCTGCTCGACCGCCGCCGCGATGCGCTTGACGGTGTAGCCCTCGGGCACGGTGACGGTGATGCCGCCGGCGTTGGGCCCCTCCTCGAGCTGGTTGATGAGGGTGGTCAGGTCATTGCCGACGACGATCGAGTACGTGCCGCTCTTGAGCAGGGAGTCGGCCTTGAGTCGGCTCACCTGCGTCAGGAACTCGCTCTTGTTGGCGATGGCCTTGGCGTCGTAGAGCGCCTGGGCCACGGCGGAGGCGCCGGCACCGTCGGGGATGGTGACGGTGACGGTCTGGCCGGTCTGGATGGACTGCGTGTCGCTCGTCGAGGAGGTGATGGCGGGCACGATGACGAGGACGAAGGCGAGCACGACGATAACGGCCGCGATGGCGCCGCCGACGCTGAGGCCCGCGCCGCCGCGCTTCTTGGTCTGCTCGCGGCGCACGTTGTGGTTGCCCGCGCGACGCGTGGCGCGGGCCGCGGCACCGGACATGCGGTTGGTGGTGAGGGCGCTGTTGCCGCGAGCGGAGCCGACCGGCGCGGCGACGGGCGCCTGGGCGCCCTGCTGGGCGACGGCCTGCGGCTGGGGAACGGCCTGCTGAGACGCGGCCTGCTGCTGATACCCGGCCTGTTGCTGAGGCACGGCCTGCTGCGGCACGGCCTGGACCCGGATGTGGCCCGCCGCGCGCTTGGCAGACGAGGGCGAGCCCTGGGCCGACCCGGTGGTCGGCTTGTCGGTCGCGGGCGTGGAGAAATGAGCCGCGCGGCGCGGTCGCTGCGATTCGTTCGGAGTGGTCATAGGTGCAGGCCTTCTAGTCGTTGGCTTCGGCGCGGGCGTCGAGCCATGATTGCAAGAAAAGCGAGGCGGCGACCATGTCTACCTTGCCACGCATGGAGCGTTCATTCAAACCTTGTTCCCTAAGTATGCGCTTTGCCTCAGAAGAGCTCAGGCGCTCGTCGGCGAACTCGAGCGGAAGCCCGCAGGCGTCGGCGATCTTTTTCGCCTGCGCCATGATGCGCTCGGCCTGGGGCCCGTCCTCCCCCGCCATCGTCTTGGGCCGGCCGCAGACGAGCAGCTCGGGCTCCCAGTCCTCCAGCACGCGGCGGAAGGTGACGGCATGGGCGAGCACCTCGGCCGCGGGAAGGACGCAGACCGGGGAGGCGATGCGCGCCGAGGGGTCGCTCACGGCGACCCCGACGCGCACCTCCCCTATGTCGAGCGCGAGCACCCGCACTAGAGGCCGAGTTCCTTCTTGGCGGCCTCGAGGGCGGCGTCGATGCCGGAGGCGTCGGAGCCGCCGGCCTGGGCCATGTTCGGGCGACCGCCGCCGCGGCCGCCGACGAGACCGGCGATGGCCTTGACGATGTTGCCGGCCGAGAAGCCGGAGGCAACGGCGGCGTCGGTGCCACCGGCGAGCAGGGCGACCTTGCCGTCGGGAGTGGCGCTGGCGATCACGCAGGCCACGGGCTCGCCCTTGGCGGCGTCGCGGATGCCGTCCCAGGCGGAGCGCATGTCCTTGCCGGAAAGGCCGTCGAGGCGAGCGACGACCGCCTTGTAGCCGTCCAGCTGGACGGCGGACTCGAAGGCGGCGGCCACCTTGTCGGAGCCGGCGCCGGTCGTGGCGGCCTCGAGCTTCTTCTTGGTGTCGCGCAGCTCGGCGTTGAGGTTGGCGACGCGCTCGGCGGCGTCGGCCGGGCGGCACTTGAGCTCGCGGGCGATGCCGGAGAGGAGCTCGAGCTGCTCGTCGAGGTGCTCGATGGCGCCCATGGAGGTCACGGCCTCGATGCGGCGGGCGTTGGAGCCGACGGAGCCCTCGGAGACGATCTTGAAGAGGCCGAGGTCGGCGGTGTTGCGGGCGTGGGTGCCGCCGCAGAGCTCGCGGGAGAAGGGCTCGTCGGAGTCGCCGGTGGAGACCACGCGCACGACGTCGCCGTACTTCTCGCCGAAGAGGGCGATGGCGCCGGAGGCCTTAGCCTCGTCGATGCCCATGACGCGGGTGACGATAGGCTCGGCGGCGAAGATCTCGGCGTTGACCAGGCCCTCGACACGGGCGAGTTCCTCGGCCGTCATGGCCTCGAAGTGGGTGAAGTCGAAGCGCAGGCGGCTCGGGGTCACAAGGGAGCCGGCCTGGGAGACGTGCTCGCCCAGGACCTGCTTGAGGGCGGCGTCCAGAAGGTGCGTCGCGGTGTGGTTGCGGCGGATGAGCTCGCGGCGGCCGTGGTCCACGGCGGCGGACACGGCGTCGCCGACGTGCAGCTCACCTTCCTCGACCTCGCCCACGTGGGCGTACAGGCCGTTCTTGCCCTTGGTGTCGCTCACGCGGACGCGGGTGCCGGAGGCGGTGGTCAGGTAGCCGGTGTCGCCGCACTGGCCGCCCATCTCGGCGTAGAACGGGGTCTTGGCGAGAACCACGGAGACCTCGTCGCCCGCCTTGGCGACCTCGGCCTCTGCGTCGCCGGAGACGATGGCCACGACCTCGCAGCCCTCGGCCGCGTCATCGTCGTAGCCACAGAACTCGGTGGAAGCGAGCTTGTCGGAAAGCGCGGTCCAGACGTCGTTGAAGGTGCCCCAGGCGTCGCGATTGGCGGCGGCGCGGGCGCGCTCCTTCTGCTCGGTCATGCAGGCGTCGAAGCCCTCCATATCCACGTCGTGGCCGGCGGCCTCGCAGATCTCGCGGGTGAGGTCGATGGGGAAACCGTAGGTGTCGTGCAGCTTGAAGGCCACGTCGCCGGGAAGAACGGCGCCCTCGGCGAGCTTGGCGCACTCGCCCTCGAGCATGGTCTCGCCGGCGTCCAGCGTCGCGCCGAAGCGCTCCTCCTCCGCGCGGACGATGCCCTGGATGAGGGCGTTCTGCTCGACGAGCGCGGGGTAGTTGCCGCCCATGAGACGGGTGACCTCGTCGACGTAGTTGGAGAGAAACGGGCTCTCGATGCTCATGAGGCGGGCGTGGTAGACGGCGCGGCGGAGCAGGCGGCGCAGGATGTAGCCGCGGCCCTCGTTGCCCGGCAGGATGCCGTCGCCGATCATGAACGTGACGGCGCGGGAGTGGTCGGCAAGGATGCGCAGGCTGCGGTCGCGGGCAGCATCGGTGCCGTAGGTGTGGCCGGAGAGCTTCTCGCCCACACCGATAAGGGACTGCAGCAGGTCGCCGTCGTAGTTGGTGCCCTTGTGCTGCATGATGGCCGCGATGCGCTCGAGGCCCATGCCGGTGTCGATGTTGCGGTGGGGCAGCTCGGGCATGGAGCCGTCCTCCTGGCGGTCGTACTGGGTGAACACGAGGTTCCAGAACTCCAGGAAGCGGTCGCAGTCGCAGCCGGGCGCGCAGTCGGGGCTGCCGCAGCCGTACTCCTCGCCCTGGTCGAAGTAGATCTCGGAGCAGGGACCGCAGGGGCCGGTGGGGCCGGCGGCCCAGAAGTTGTCCTCCTCGCCGAGGCGGGAGATGTGGTCGTAGGCCACGCCCTGGGCGTGCCACAGCTCGATGGCCTCGTCGTCGTCCTCGAAGACGGTCATGTAGAGGCGGTCGATCGGAAGGCCGAGGTGCTCCTCGCCGGTGATGAACTCGAAGGCCCAGGCAATGGCGTCGGCCTTGGTGTAGCCGCCGAAGGAGAAGTTGCCGAGCATCTCGAAGAACGAGAGGTGACGGGCATCGCCGATGTTGTCGATGTCGTTGGTGCGCAGGCACTTCTGGCAGGAGCAGGCGCCGATCTCCTTCATGGTCTTGGAGCCCTGGTAGTACTCCTTGAACTGGTTCATGCCGGCGTTGGCAAGAAGCAGCGAGGGGTCGTCGGGCACGAGGGAGGACGAAGCGCACAGCTTGCAGCCCTTGGACTCGAAGAACTTGAGGAAGTCCTCGCGGATCTCGGCGGTGGTCATGGTCTTGTAGTCAGCAGTGCTCATATGTCTCCCCTGCGCTCGGGTACTCTGGCTTCACATACAGCTCATCAGTATAACGCGCAGGGTTCAGGGCGCAAAACCCACATACGAGAGGGACGTTATCGCGAGCGGAGCGCCCGCGGCATGCGGCGAATCGGGCCTCCGCCGCCTGCGAAGGGCCGGATTATCGCTAAGCAGGAAGGCAATCCGGCGATTCTTGAGTAACGGCAGGAACGGATTAGACAAAACCACAGGTAGACGAGTTGTCGCAATTCCGTCTATGCGGGCAGGCGGGCGACTACCCTCCTACCTGGCGCGATTCCGCCCGCCAGAAGCGGCGCAGGTGCGAAAAGCCCCTAAAAACAGGGCTACTCGGCGCCCTCGGTGACCTCGTCCTCGCACAGAACGTCGTGGGCGCGGCCCTCGATGATCTCGCGGTCCTCGTCCGAGAGGGCGTCGCGAAGGCGGGAGCCCTCGAAGAAGGTGGCGTCGTCGAGGGCGTCGAGCTCGGGCAGGGGCTGCCCGTCGGCCGTCTTGTACGCGGTGCCGCGGAAGAGCGCGCCGTGCTCGGAGACGATCTGGCGGCCGGTGCGCGTCTCGAAGAAGTAGACGAACGTTCCGCGCAAAGCGGCCGTGAGGGGCACCGCGAGCACCATGCCCACGGCGCCGTCGATGCAGCCGCCCACGATGATGCCGACGAGGCTGAGCGCGGGGTGGATCTGCACGGCGCGCTGCATGACGAGCGGAGAGAGCACATTGTCGGCGATGTTCTGGGCAACCACGGCGACCACGAGCGCGGCCAGCGCGACGCCCGGGCTCACGAAGAAGCCGAGCAGCACGGCGAGGATGGCCGAGACGGCCGGTCCGATCACCGGCACGAAGTGCATGATGAAGGTGAGCGCTCCCAAAAGGACCGCATAGGGGTGCCCGACGACGGCGAGGCCCGCGGCGACCATGACGCCGTCGGCGATGGACGTGATGAGTGTGCCGTACATGTAGCCGCCCATCGAGCGCGAGAGGACGGCGAGCAGCAACGTGACGTCGCGGCTGTGGCGCGGGCCGACGATACGGGCGAGCTCGCAGGCCATGAGCGGGTAGTCCTTGGCGGCCCAGTACGCGAGCACGAGGCCCAGAAACACCGTGGTGAAGTTCTCCGCGATGTCGGCGATGTTCGTCATGAGGCCGCTCGAGACCTGGCGCGCCGCATCGGAGGCGAGCGAGGTGCCCGAGGTGGTGAGGGTCGAGAGCAAGGACTCGACGGTGCTACGCAGGGCCGGGTCGGTCGACTCGCCGAAGGTGGTCCAGAACTTCGCGAGCGCCTGCTGCGCCTGCTCGAAGTAGCTCGGGACGCTGCGGAGAAGCACCATGAACTGGGCCATGAGCGGACCGCCCACGACGACGAACAGGGCGATGAGCCCGAAGAGCAGCAGGGCGAGCGAGATGAGCGCAGCCATGCCGCGGGGAAGCCCTTTGTCTTCCAGGCGGTTCGTGACGGGGCTGCAGATAAAGCCCGCCACGCCGCCGACGATCACGAGCTTGACCGCCTGGTCGACGTAGCCGAGCGCGCCGATGACGAGCCACGCGGCGATAAAGACGCCGACCACGGTCCAGACGGCGAGAAGCCGCGGCCGCCAGCGCATGACGCGCTCCTCGCGGCCGCGGGCCTCCTCGCCGGGGTTCCCTTGCCTGAAGATCATTTGACGAGCCCCTCGGGGTCGATCTTTTCCTGGATGCGCTTGAGCGCGCGGCGCAGCATGCGCGAGACCTGCACCTGCGAGATGCCGAGCCTCTCGGCGATCTCGACCTGGGTCATGCCGTCTATGTAGCGCATGCGGATGGCCTGCTGGTCGGCCTCGGGGAACTCGGCGATGGCGTCGGCGAGGACCATACGGTCGTCGGAGGCGGCCAGATCGGCATCCACGCTCGCGTAGCGGTCGATAACGGCGGGCGCCTCGTCCTCCTCGCCCGCGCCCGTGCCCTCGAGCGGCACCGAGCTGTAGGCGGAAGAGGACTCCATGGCCTCGAGGACCTCGTCGGCGGTGGTGCCGAGGTGCGCCGCGATCTCGTCGACCGTCGGCGTGCGCTGCAATTGCGTGGTGAGCTCGTCGGTCGCGGTGTTGACCTTGGCGGAGAGCTCCTGCAGGCGGCGCGGCACGCGGATGGTCCATCCCTTGTCGCGGAAGTGGCGCTTGATCTCGCCCATGACGGTGGGCGTCGCATAGGTGGTGAACTCGAGGCCGCGCTCGGGGTCGAAGCGGTCGATTGCCTTGATAAGACCAACCGTGCCGACCTGGATGAGGTCGTCGAGCGGCTCGCCGCGGTTCTTGAACTTGGCGGCGATGTAGCGCACGAGGTTGAGGTGGCTCACGATGAGCTGCTCGCGCGCCTCCTCGTCGCCCTCCTGCTTGTAGCGGCGGAAGAGCTCACGGGTGCGCTCCTTGTCCCAGGCGGGCTTGCCCTTGGACACGCGCCTGAGGCTGCGGCGAGAGGCGCTTGCGGCGGCACGCTGTTCGGCCCGCTCGGACTGCGTCGCGGTCTCGGCCTTGGGCTCGGGGTTACTGCTCGTCATGGCCACCGCCCGTCAGGAGCTTGAGCGCGAGGAAGCTCCCGTACTCGCAGTCGATGATGCCGTAGTCCTCGCAAATGGCGTCGAGAAGCGCCTCGACAAGGTCGAGGGAGCCGTCGTCGGCGGACTCGAGGTCGTCGCCCAGCGAGTAGGTGAGCTCGAGGGCGCCGGAGCCGAAGGCGATGCCGCACTCGACGGTGGCCTGGCCGGTGGCGCAGGCGTAGACGAAGCCTTCCTCGGCCGCCATGCGGACGTCCTCGACGTCCTCGAGCGAGAGGTCGGCCACCGCCGCGGCGGAGGCGGCGCACATGCGGACGACGCGCGCGTACTCGGGCGCGGCGGGAACGGTCAGGCTGATGGGCTCTTCGCAGGTCATCTTCATACCTCCCCTACTCGGCGTCGTCGGCGTCGGCGCTGGCCTGGCTGGCCTCGCCGTAGACCACGTAGGAGACGGGACGGCGCTCGGCCTTGGCCGCGGGGGCCTCGGCCTGGGCGGGCTCGCCGGCTTCCTTCGCGGCATCGGCCTTGGCGACGGGCTTCTCGGCGTCCTTGGCTGCGCCCTCCTTGAGCGCGGGGGCCGAGCCGGTCGCGCGGCCGGTGACCTTCTTCACGGCGTTGACGACGGTGTTGGCCGCACCGGAGACGGCGCCGTTGACGGTCTCGGTCACGCCGGCGGCGGTGCCCGAGACGGTGGAGACGTCGGCCAGGATGGCATTCACGCTGGTAAGAGACGCGTTGGCCTCGTCCATCGCCACGTTAGCCTTGACGGCGATGGGCGCCGCCTGCTTGACCGCGGGCTCGAGCTCGTCGACCATGCCGTCGACCTTGGCGATGATGGGCTGCGCCTGGGCGATGACCTCGTTTGCGGAGGCGGCGACCTCATCGACGTTCCTGCGGGCCGAGCGCAGGGTGAGCGCGAGCTCGACGACGGCCCAGACGGCCACGACGACGAGGACGATTAAGGCGATGGTCAGGTAATCCATGGTGTGCCTCCGACGATACGGGGTTTCTGTTGTGTGCAGGCCTTCGGCGGGCAATCGCCGCAAGTCATTCTATTCTACCCAATCGAAGGACGCGCAGGCCCCCCTAGAACGCCAGCAGGCCCGCCATGAGCATGAGCGGCATCGAGACGAGCGACAGAAGCGTCGACATCGCGACCATGCCCGCCGCGTAGCGGTAGTCCCCTTTGCCGAAGATCTGGCAGAGCGTGGCGGAGGTGGAGCCGCACGGGCAGATGAAGCCGATGAGCAGCGTGACCTTGATGGCCGTCTCGAGCGGGGCGAAGATGAGAAGCGCGATCGAGATCGCCGGCGTCACCACGAGCCTGAGCAGCGCGGCCTTATAGATGGAGACGTTGCCGAGGAGGCTGCGCAGGTCGGCCTGCGCGAGGTAGATGCCCAGGATGACCATGGCGAGGCCGGTGTTCATGTTCGCGATGCCATCGATCATGACGCCGGGCACGCCGCCGATCTGGATGGAGAGCAGGAACAAGACGACGCCCAGGGCGACGGCTATGACAGCGGGGTTCGTCACGATCCTCTTGGCACTGAGCACCGAGGCGTCGCGTGTTATGACGTAGGCCGAATAGGTCCAGATCACGATGGTCTGCACCGCCATGCTCACCGAGATATAGAAGACGTATTCCTCCCCCACGACGGCCTGAATGAGCGGCACGCCGATGAAGCCCATGTTGGAGATGACCACGGCCGCCTTGGCGATGCCGTCGCCCTCGCGGCCGTAGGCGATGCGCACGCACGCCATGCAGACGCCGATGAGGACGAGCGAGGCCACGGCAACGATGCCCGCCACCTGCAGCTTCCGCACGTCGAACGTGCCGGCGAGCGACTGAAGGATCACGGCCGGCATCGAGACGTAGACGGCGAAGTTGGTGAGCGAGCGCGATCCGGCCTCGTCGACGAGGCCGGATTTGAAGGCGACGGCGCCGACGGCCATCATGAGGAACATGGCGACGGTCTGGGTGACCATGATGGGCATGGTCGTGGCGAGCGAGAGGTCCGTAAGAGCTCCTTTATGTGGGGTTTGGTTACTCGCGTATGGTAGCAGCGCGCGCATTCGGCGAGCGAAAAGCGAAACGAAACGGCCATTCTCGCCGCTCGGCAAAAACCTGCAAAAGGGACCGTCCCCTCTGCAGGTCAGGCGTCGTCGCGGGCGTCGGCGACGTCGCGGCCGATGGCCTCCTGGCGCCACGCCTCCCAGCCGCGCGGGCTCGCTTGATAGAAGCATCCGCGCTCGAGCCCCTCGGGCAGGTAGCGCTGGTCCACCCAGCCGCCGGGATAGTTGTGCGGGTAGAGATAGGCGCCGTACTCCTCGGAGCCCGGGCGGTGACGGTCGCGCAGGTAGTTGGGGACCTCGCGGCGGGGGCCGTTCCTCACCTCGTCCATAGCGGCGTCGATGCCCGCCTCGGCGGCGTTCGACTTCGGGGCGAGGGCGTTGTACACCGCGGCCTGCGCGAGGTTGATGCGGCACTCGGGCATGCCGATGACCTCGGTGGCGCGGAAGGCCGCCTCGGCCACGAGCAGGGCCTGCGGGTCGGCGTTGCCGATGTCCTCGGAAGCGGCGATCATGATGCGGCGCGCGATGAACTTGGGGTCCTCGCCCGCATCGAGCATGCGCGCGAGCCAGTAGAGCGCGGCGTCGGGGTCGCTTCCGCGCATGGACTTGATGAAGGCGCTGATGATGTCGTAGTGCATGTCGCCGGACTTGTCGTAAGAAAGGCCTCGGCGGGGATTGGCCTCGAGCACATGCTCCGCGGTGACGAGCGTGGGGCCTTCCGCGCCGGGCTCGGGGTCGGCCATCTGGCTCGCGAGCTCGAGCGACGTGAGCGCCGAGCGGCCGTCGCCGCCCGCGAGCTTGATGATCTCGGCCTCGGCCTCGTCGGTGAGCTCGAAGGCGCCGGCCAAGCCCTCGGGCGCCTCGACGGCGTGGCGGATCATGCGGCGCAGCGACTCGTCGTCCAACGGCTGCAGCTCGACCACGCGGCTGCGGCTGATGAGCGCGGAGTTGACCTCGAAGTAGGGGTTCTCGGTGGTGGCGCCGATGAGCACGACGGTGCGGTCCTCCACCGCGTGCAGCAGCGCGTCTTGCTGGCTGCGGTTGAAGCGGTGGATCTCGTCGACGAAGAGAATGGTGCGCCGGCCCTGCGTGAGCAGGCGGCTCTCGGCGCTCTCGATCTCTCGCCGCAGGTCCTTGACCGTGCCCGTGATGGCGCTGACCTCGACGAACTCCGCGTGCGTGGTGCGCGCGACGATGCGGGCGAGCGTGGTCTTGCCGGTGCCCGCCGGGCCGTAGAGGATGACCGACGAGAGCGTGTCGTGCTCGATGGCGCGCCGCAGCCACGACCCCGGGCCCACGGCCTGCTCCTGGCCGAAGTAGCCGTCGAGGGTCTGCGGGCGCATGCGCGCGGCGAGCGGCGCGTTGTCGTTGCGCCGGGCGGTCTCTATGCGGGTGAACAAAGTATCCATGGGAACGATTGTACGACAAATCTATGGGCTGCGCAGCGCGACGGGACCAAACGTCCCGATCATCTGCGCTCCCGCAGCGGCCCGGGGCCCGAAACCGCGTCACGCAGCAGTGGAGGCACGACGAAAGCCCCGAAACCCCGCCGCACAGCAATGATTCGCCGGCGAAAGCCCCGATTCGGCACCGCGCAGCAGCGGAGAATTGCTGCATGGCACCGATTCGGGGCTCTGACCAAGGGGGAATGCCGAACGGCACGCGTCTGGGGCTTTCCGCACAAGTCCCCGATCATCCCCGCAAGGCGCGCCGAGTTTACGGCCGAACGCCCTCGCCGAAGTAGCCGCGCAGCGGGAAGAGGCCCGCGGACTCGGGGAACACCGCCTCGCACGTGGCCATGAAATAGTCGTCGGTCATCGCCGAGATGAAGTCGACGACGGTCTGGTCGGGGTCGTCCTCCCACGCGTACTCGCGGCCGTAGTGCGCGAGCCTGCGCTCGCAGCCGCGGATGTGCTGGCAAAAGATCGCGCTCGACTCGTCGCCCGCGCGCAGGGCCTCGAGCTCGTGGTCGTAGAGCGCGCAGAAGAGCTGCGCCGTCTCCCGCCCGAGGCCCGAGCTCACCTCGCCCGCTCCGTAGATCTTCTCGTAGTTCTCGCGCTTGGCGCGCTTGAGCTCGGCGAACCCAGCCTCGCTCATGGCGATGCGGTCGCAGCCCACGCTGTTCTCCACGACGTCGGCCACGAACGCCGAGAGCGCCCACGAGTTGTAGGCGCCGCCTAAGCCGTCGTCGAACGCGCCCTCGTCGAGCAGCCCCGCGCGGATGGCGTCCTGCCGGTCTTTGCCCACGTAGGCGATGATGTCGGAGATGCGCACGACGCATCCCTCGAGGGTCATCGGGCGCAGGTGGCCGATGGCGTTCTCGCCGGTCTCCCAGCAAGAAGCGACCACGCGGTCGAAGGTGTCGAACTCGGCCAGGCCGCTCGTCTCGAAGACCTGCTGCTCGAACTCGCCGTTGTGGGTGAGGCAGCCGTCAAGGGTCTGCAGGCTCACGTTGCGCCCGCCCAGCACGTCGATGACGCGCACGGACTGCACGTTGTGGAAGAACCAGCGTCCTGTGCGCTCGTGGAACACGTCGTTGAGGAAGCGCTCGCCGGCGTGGCCGAACGGCGTGTGGCCGATGTCGTGGCCCAAGGCAATGGCCTCGATGAGGTCGAGGTTGAGCCCGAGCGCGCGGCCGATATCGCGCGCCACCCGGGCAACGAGCTGCACGTGCAAGCCGCGGCGGCTGAGGTCGTCGTTCGCGCGGAACGAGAAGACCTGCGTCTTGCCCGACATGCGGTTGTAGGCGGGCAGGTGGACGATCTTCTCGGCGTCACGCACGTACGCGGGCCGGATCCGCGTGTCGCGGTCGCGCTCGGCGGGGCATCGGCGGATGGCCGAGGCGTCCTTGCACGCGAACGGCGAGAGGCCGCCCGAGGCGAGCCGCTCCGCGACCGCCCGGGCGGCCCCGGCCGAGAGCTCCCCCGTCAGTTCCGGGGCGAGCTTGTTGATCTGTTGCATGAGCTGCGACCTCTCGCGAGGCCCCGTCAAGTCGACGCTACTCGTGGACGACGAGGCAGCCGCGGTACACGTGGTCGCGGCTCTCGCCCATTATGTCCTTATCGGCGCTTCCGGGGAAGATGCCGGCGAGCTTGCCGCCGAAGACGAACAGGCCGAGCGACTCACCGGCAACGGAGGACTCGGAGCCGGGCGCCGGCACGTGGGCCTCGACGAAGGCCATCTCGTCGTCGGTGAGCTGGTTCATGGCCTCGGGCGCGCGCAGGGCGTCGAAAAGGGCATCGGTCGCGCAAGCCCAGGTAGAGAAACCGCCGATGACGCAGGCGAGGCCGCGGCGGGCCGCCTCCTCGAGGGCCTTGGTGCCCGGGCACGGGCGGGTGGCGATCTCCTCGGAGGTGGCGAGGCGATAAACGCAGGCGATGGGGCCGTCGTCGTCGACGAGGCGCGACTCGCCGGCGGCCGTCTCGACGCGAAGGCTGCAGATGTCGACGAAGCGGGCGAAGATGCCGAGCTCAGAGGCGCGCTCGCAGATGTCGGTCACCTCGTCGAGATCGGCCTCCTCGGGGTAGCCCACGATGCCGAGGGCGGGGCTGTCGCCGTTGTGGGTGCCGGTGTTGGCGTTCGCCCAGGTGCGGTAGGTCGCGCGCAGGGTCTCGACGAGGGTGTCGACGGAGTCGAAGGTCTCGATGGAGGGATGCTTCTCGGCGAAGGCGCGGTAGGCGTCGGTCATCTGCTCGGCGCGGGTGACCTCGACGGTCGAGGTCATGCCGGTGAAGCCGTCGACCGAGATGCTGCGCACCTGCAGGGCGCCGCTGCGGCCGCAGAAGTCCACGTCCACGCGGGCCAGGGGCACCATGGCCTCGTAGCCGGTGGGGACGAGGGTGAGGGCCTCGACCTCGGGGGCGAAGCCGAAGCGGGCGCGGAAGCCGGCGTCCTTGAGGTAGAGCTTGGCGACCTTGTCCATAATGGAGCCGCAGGTCTCGGCCGCGGCGGAGAGGATCTGGAGCTGGGCATCGTTCAGGATGCGGGGCGTCGCGGACCACGGCAGCGAGCCGTGGCGGTGGGCGGCGTGGGCACTTGCGAGGTACGTTTCGGCCTTGGCGAGGCTCGCGTCGTCGGCGGGAAGGGCGCGCACGCCCTCGTCGAACTCGCGCTCGAGCGCACAGAAGTCGTTGGCCATGGTTCCTCCTGGTGGTTTGAGGGATCGACTATTCGGTGAGCGGTAGGTATTGACCGCTCAGCGCGAAATCGAGGGGCATTGTAGCCGAAAAAATTCAGCCGTCCACAATCCCGTTTTTGTCCCAGGAAGAATTTCGTGCATAAATTGTGGAGCTAAAACAAATTATGGTGCCGCAACCTGCGAGTTAACCGTGGGGAAACTAAACGAATTTCTCAACTTTTTGTACACAACTTGCTGTCCGGCGGCTCCCGGATGGTCGGATCCGTCGGCCAGGATCGCCGGGTCTGTGGGAAGGATTCCATCGCCATCTACCACGGTCATCGTGGCAAAAGAGGACGCCGTCTGGGCGATGATGCGCGCCACGTCCGCAAAACAGCTGTCGGGATGCGTCGCGTAGATTTCCTCAGTGTGAAACAGGGGCGTTACAACGAGCGTGGGCACCCCCGGGAATGCACGGTAAGCCTCTCGCAGGTATGCGTAAACGTCCCTCTCGACCGCGTCGGCGCGGCACGGCTCGAAGCGATAGTTGGCCCCGAACTCGATGACGACCGCCGCCGCGTCCACTGAATCGGCCGCGTCGGAGATGGACCCGGGCTGGAACACCTGGCCCCCGACGCCCTGGTTCACGAGCGTGAGACCGAGGTCGTCGGCGAGCAATGCGGGCCAGGTAATCGCCGGGTCGAGCGCCGTGAAGCCCTGCGCGATGGAGTCACCCAGCACGAGCAGGGCATTATTTGCGGGAGCCGCCTTGACAAAGGACCCGTCTCCGTAAATGCGCCCCAGCTCACAGCCGGTGAGGCACGGAAGCCAGATGCGCACGCGCCGGGTCTTTCCCGGGAATGCCCCCGCGGCGAAGCGGACGAGCCCGTCCTCCCCCGGGACGCGCACGCCGAGGCGCTTGCCGTCGACCACGAGCGAGAACCCGTCGTAGGGGGCCGAGACCGACGGATCGTGGGCAAGAAGGTCCCGCAGCATCGCCACGGTGCCGGAGCCGAAGGGGTCCGCCCAAGCCTCGAGCGCGAGGTGCGCCGAGTCGGTGACGAGGTCCAGGCAGATGCCCGCGGTGCAGCGGGCCATCTCGCGATACAGGCGCGGGTGCCAAGCGGCAAGGCCGCCAAGCTCGCGGACCTGTGCCTCGGTAAAGCGGCAAGGCCGCACGCGGCCGTCCCCGCACTCGCGCACCTGAAGGGCGCCGCGGAGAAGCCCCGCGGCGTCGGTTGCCACCGTGACGTCCATGCCCTACCCCCTGAAGACCTGCTCGAGGACCTTGAGCACGCCCTGCTCGAGACACGGCTCGGCGACCAAATCCGCCGCTGCCTTGACCTCTTCGGAGCCGTTGCCCATGGCCACGCCCACGCCGGCGAGCCGCAGCATCTCGATGTCGTTTCCGGCGTCGCCGAAGGCCATAACCTGCGACTCGTTGATGCCGAACTCGTCAAGAAGCACGCGGATGCCCGTCGCCTTAGACACGCCGCGCTGGATGACGTCGAAGTACCCGAGGTCGTCCCACGTACCGGAGTCGACGACGTCCATGGCGTCCCCAACCGCCGCTCGGAAGAGCTCGACGGATGCGCCTAGCTGCGACGCGTTCACGCGCGACCAGTACATGAGCACGTCTTTTCGCGCCTCGGCGTCCCCCAGCGAGTCGACGAGCCGCATATGGTGGGAGTACGTGGTCATCTCGGCCACGAAGTCATCGTCGGCCGCGCGCTCGCAGAAGGCGCCGTCCGCGCACACGGCGCAGAGCGGGATCTGCGGATAGGCCTCGTGGGCGGCGAGCACCCGGGCCACGGCCTCGTCGCTCGCGACGCTCACCTGCGCGGCGTTGCCTTCGGGGCGCACAAAGGCGCCGTTGGAGGCGATGATGGAGATCTGCGGGGCCAGCTCGCCGAAGATCTCCTCCACCTGGAAGCTCTGGTTGCTCGTCGCCACAGCGAAGCGGCAGCCCGCCTCGCGCATGCGCCCGAACACGGCGCCGAACCGCTCTCGGGAGAAATCCTCCCCGCCAAGGTCGAGGAAGGTCCCGTCCTCATCGACCACCACGAGCTTTACCTGCTCTTTGTTTATCACCATGTTTCTCCTTATATAGAGTACGCGCACGCAAGTCTATACTAGCCCGCGCAGCAGCCGCAAAGAGGGAGCCACATTGACCAAGTATCTGCGTTATATGCGCCACGGGGCCACAGAGCTGAACGTCGCGGACGTCTGGCAGGGCCGCGCCGACTCGCCGCTCACCGAGCTCGGGCGCCGCCAGGCCGCGGAGACGGGCGAGCACATCCGCGAGTCGGGGCTCGAGTTCGACTATATATATTGTTCTCCGCGCGGGCGCGTCGTCGAGACGCTCGCCTGCGCCCTGCCCGAGGTGTTCGAGCACGGCGACTACCGTTTCGACCTCGGCCTTATTGAGATGTCTTTCGGCGCGGTCGACGGCCGGCCCCACACCGAGGGCGAGCCGAGGAGCCCTTATTTCGACGTCTTCGAGAAGATCGGCGGCGAGTCAGAGGCCGCGGTCGAGGAGCGCATCTGCGCTTTTCTCGAGAAGGTCATGTTGCAAGACGACGCCTCTGACGTGCTCGTTGTTTCCCACGGCACCTGCGGGCGCATCTTCCGCAACCACTGGGCGGCCACGGCGCGCGTCGAGGCGCCGCGCCACCTGGCGAACTGCAGCCTCTACACCTACGAGTTCGACGAGGCGACCCGCGAGTTCTCCCTAGTGGACATCTACGAGCCCGCGAGCGCGACCAACCCGGAAGACTTCATCGCGGGGCGCAAAGCCTAGGCAAGCAAGAAACAAGGCACCGAGACCAGAATCCCGGTGCCTGTTCTTTACCTCTGAGCGCGGCGCGTGAGCCGCCCTTTATTCACCCTCGGCGATGTCCTCGTAGAACTCCTCGCCATCGTCGAGCCGAAGCACGAGCACCCGACCGAACCCGGCGCCGCCGGCGGCGCCCGCGTCGATGTCCCAACGGTCGGCCACGCCGCCCGTCGACTCGTCGGCGCCCAGGCGGGCCATCGTCGCGCGGCCCTCCTCATCGCGGGTGCGGACGTCGCAGTCGCCGGAAAGTCGGTCCAGGTAGGGAGTCGGCGTGTGCCCCGCGACCACGATGGGACCGCGCCCCTCGGCGTCGATAAGCCCCGTGTGGGCGCCCCAGAACTCCTCGCGGATCCACATGAGGTCCTCGAGCTCCTGCGCGGCGAGCAGGCCCTCGAGCTTCTCGCCGTCGTCGAACGGCCCCTCGGCCGCGCGCGAGGCGTCGATGCCGGCGTGGACGAGCAGGTAATCGCGCTCCCCCACCCTCACATAGTCGTAGGCGGGAAGACACGACACCCACTCGACGATCTCGTCGGCCTCCCCCTCGGAGAGCTCGGCCAATGCCTCGGCCGTCACGGTCCCGCCGTTCATGCCCCAGTTGAGGGCGTTCACGCCGTCGTCGGGGTCGGACATGCACGCCATCATAAGGTCCTCGTGGTTGCCCATGATCACATGCACGTTCGGCAGCGAGCGGACGAGCGAGATGACGCCCAGCGGGTCGGGCCCGCGATCGATCATGTCGCCCAGGCAGTAATAGGCGTCGTCCTCGGACGGATTGGTGCGGGCGATCGCGCGCTCCAGCGGAGCCGCATGGCCGTGCACGTCTGAGAACACATATGTAGCCATCCTCGGCCCCCTTTCAAACGCGTTTCAATATTTACGTAGCTTATCCGCCGAACCCTCGGCGGCGGCCCAGAACTTTGTAAGTTGCCGCAAGCGGCACAATTGGCGCACGCGAACGCCTTACCGAATCGTTACGAAAAATCGCGCCGAAGCACCCTCGGCGCGCTATTCCTGCCAGTCGAAGCCGCCGTCGGGCTCCGCCGGCTCGCCCTCGAAGTTGAGGTTGCCGGTGAGCTCCTCGGCGGCCGCCTCGTCAAACTCCGCGGAGAAAACCTCGGCCAGCGCCGGCAGCACGCAGGAACGCGCCTGCTCGAAGAGGTCGGCGAACGAGTCGCGCGTCTTCTCGTGCGTGAAGGGGTTCTCCCATTCCGCATGGTCGCGGTTGTCGAAGTCGGAGACGGCCTCCTCGCGCACGCGGTGCGTCATGGCGCCCAGAAGCGAGTGGCCCCCGCGGCGCGCGGCGCGCTCGACCACCGAGAGCGCCTTGGCCTTGGCCCCGCTCGGCGAATAGAACACGTGCTGCACCAGGCGAAACTCCCTCACCGCCGTGGAGAAGGTCCTAGGGTCGATGGCGCGGCCGTAGGCCCAAAGCGCCACGTAGAAGTACACCTTGTCGATTGCCGCGAGCACCGAGGGCGAGGCATGGAGCACCTCGGCGGCAGGGCGATAGTCGCGCACCGTCTTGTGCTCGATGCCCCACAGCACTGCCTCGTCCAGGTCGCGCTCCACCTCGGCATGCACGAACTGCCCGGACTCGGGCCCCAGCCCCTCGACGCCCTGCGCCGTGAGGCCGTATTGCCAGTGGTAGACGAGCGGGTGCACCGCGCGGTCGAGCAGGTAGTGGCACACGAAGCCGGCCACATAGGCGCGCGCGGCCACGCGGTTCGACCCCTCGAGGTGCTCGGCCGCCTCGTGCATGGCGTAGATGAGGCGCGAGGGGCGCGCGGCGTGCATCACGTTGCCGAGCGGCTCCCACTTGCCCATCAAAGGGTCGATGCACAGATAAAAGAGCGGGTCGGGCCCCTGGTTTCCGAGCAGGAACGCCTGTCGCTCGTCCTCGCTCGTAAACGAGAGGAGCTCCGAGACGTCGTCGGCCACGCTCTTGCCGAAGAAGTCGTGCGTGAGGATCGCGGGCATCGTGGGTTTCCTTTCGCTTGATTTGTTGCCCTTGATTATGCCCCACCCCGGGCCGCGGGGGCTCATCAACCTGCGGCCCGTTCGCCATCCGCAGGTATTTACCCGACCATTACGGACGCCCGCGCGGCCTGCGGCGCCCAAAGGGGTAACGTAGGCCTATATGCATCGCCCAGATTCCCCCGATGAACGGAGCAGCAATGGCAAAGCAGAGGCTCACCCGCGCCGAGAAGAGCTGGATCATGTACGACGTGGGCAACTCAGCCCTGGTGCTGCTCGCCACGAGCATCATCCCCATCTACTTCAGCTCGCTTTCGCCCGACGGCGGCGTCGTGGTCGCCTGGAGCTACGCCGAGACGATCGCCTCGCTCATCATCGCGCTGCTCATGCCCATCCTCGGCTCCATCGCCGACATGCAGGGCATGAAGAAGAAGTTCATCGTGGGCTGCGTGGGCACGGGCGTCGTCGCCACGGTCGCCCTCGGCTTCCCCACGAGCGCGATGGCCTTCCTCGTCATCTACGTCATCAGCTCCGTGGCGCTCAACTCCTCCATGGTCTTCTACGATGCGCTGCTCGTGGACACCACGACCGACGAGCGCATGGACGAGGTCTCGAGCCAGGGCTACGCCTGGGGCTACATCGGCAGCTGCGTGCCCTTCATCGTCTGCCTGCTCGTGGTGCTCAACTACAAGGGGCTCGGCCTCACGCTGCAGGGCGCCATGCAGATCGCCTTCGCCGTGACCGCCGGCTGGTGGCTCGTCTTCACCGTCCCCATGCTCAAGAACGTGGAGCAGAAGCACTTCAAGCCGCGCGAGCCCCACGCCTTCACGCACGCCATCGGCGGCATCGGCCAGACCGTGCGCGAGATGTGGTCCAACCCCGCCATCAAGTACTACATGATCGCGTACTTCTTCTACATCGACGGCGTCCACACCATCATCAAGCTCTCCACGAGCTACGGCACCGACCTCGGAATCAGCTCCACGCAGCTCGTGCTGGCGCTTCTCGTCACGCAGTTCGTGGCGTTCCCGTCCGCCATCATCTACGGCCGCCTCTCGTCCAAGTACGGCACGCGCCGCATGCTGCTCATCGCCATCGCCGCCTACTTCGGCATCACGCTGTTCGCGTCGTTCTTCCTGCGCACCGCCGCCGAGTTCTGGATCCTCGCCATCCTCGTCGGCATGTTCCAGGGCGGCATTCAGGCGCTCTCGCGCTCCGAGTTCGGCAAACTCTGCCCCAAGGACCGCGCCAACGAGTACTTCGGCTTCTTCGACATCTTCGGCAAGTACGCGGCCATCCTCGGCACGTTCCTCGTGGGCACCCTGACCGCGCTTACCGGCAACTCGAGCCTGGGCGTGCTCAGCATCGCGATCCTGTTCGTCGTGGGCTTCCTGCTCATGCTCAAGGTCCCGGAGCGCGACGAGGCGTAATAGCGATAGGCCACGGCGCGACGGTCGCGCGCCTCTCGCCCAAAAGATCATCGAACGCGCAGCAAAGAGCGCCCTCGGCATCAAGTGAACTGCACCCCAAAACTTGGACGGCCTAAATAAGGACTACGCCGCAAGGGAC
>CAVDQW010000143.1:0-2144 GCA_963610995.1 bacterium
CTCCTGACGGACGCGATCGGGGTTCGCACCGGGCTTATCGATCTTGTTGACGGCGACGACGATGGGCACGCCCGCGGCCTTCGCGTGGTTGATGGACTCGATGGTCTGGGGCATGACGCCGTCGTCGGCGGCGACGATCAAGATGACGATGTCGGTCACCTTGGCGCCGCGGGCGCGCATGGCGGTGAAGGTCGCGTGGCCCGGGGTGTCGATGAAGGTGATCTGGCGGCCGTTGATGTGGACCTGGGAGGCGCCGATGGCCTGCGTGATGCCGCCGGCCTCGCCCTCGGCGACGCCGGTGTGGCGGATAGCGTCGAGCAGCGACGTCTTGCCGTGGTCGACGTGGCCCATGACGGTGACCACGGGCGCGCGGGGAACGAGGTCCTCGGGGTTGTCGTAGAAGGTGAAGGAGTTCTCCTCCTCCTTGGTCATTACCTTGACGTCGCGGCCGAGGTCGTCGGCCACGAGTTCGATGAGCTCGTCGGACATGGACTCGGTGAGGGTGAGCGGGGTGCCCAGCAGGAACAGGCGCTTGATGATGTCGTTGGCGGGAACGCCCAGCAGCTCGGAGAGCTCGGCCACCGTGGAGCCCTGCGGGACCTTGACGGTGTCGAGCTGCGAGAGGTCCTGGTCGTTGGCGATGGCCTCCTCGATGCGCTGCTGCTCAGCGGCCTTCTCGGCCTGCTTCTGGCGGCGCTCCTTGCGCTTCTTGCGGCGGCCGGAGGACTCGCGGGAGGCCTCCTCGACGGCGGCGCGGGCGTCCTCGAGGACCTTGCTGCGGTTGTAGGCCTCGGCCTCGCGGGCCATGCGGGAATAGCGGTCCTCGCCGCCTTCCTCGCCGCGACGGCCCTTCTTGCCCTTGCGGCGACCGTCGCCGGAGGCCGCGTCGGTGCCGTTGTCGCGGGCGGGGGCGCCGGACTCGGCCGCGCGGGGAGCGGGAGAGCCGCCGCGCTTGGGGCCGCGGGAGGCGTGGTCGTCGGACTTGCGGCCGCGGCCGGACTTGGCGGCGGCCTTCGCGGCGGCGGCCTCCTCGGCCTGCTGCTTCAGGACCTTCTCCTGCTGGGCGATCTGGTCGAGCAGGCTCGAGAAGGACGGCGCGGCCTTGGGGGCGGTGTCCCTCACGCGGTTGCGCTCGGCCTCCTCGGCGGCCTTCTTCTCGGCGGCGATGCGCTCCTCCTCGGCCTTCTTGCGGGCCGCCTCCTCGGCGGCGCGGCGGCGCTCCTCCTCGGCTCGCTCGGCCTCGCGGCGCTTCTCGGCCTCAAGGCGCTCCTTCTCGGCCTGCTCGCGGGCGATGCGGGCCTCCTCGGCGGCCTTCTCGGCGGCGGCCTTCTTCTCGGCCTCGATCTCGGCGGCTCGGGCTTCCAGAATCGGCTTGAGCTTCTTGCGGACGATGGCGACGTAGGCGTCCTCGAGCGTGGAGGACGCGGACTTGGCGGGGATCTTCATGTCGGCGAGGTGGCCGAGCATCTCCTTGCTCGACATGCCGTATTCCTTAGCGAGGTCATGTACGCGGGTCTTAGCCATGTGACCTACCTTCCTTGCGTGCGGGCGCTGCCCGGGTGGTTACTTGTGTGAGCGGGAGCGCCGCTTAGATGAGGGAATCGGGGTCGTCGGAGACCTCGACGTCGTCCATGTTCTCGTGGACGCCGCAGAAACGGGAGCCGGGGCGCGCCATGTTGCGGCACTGGACGCCGTTGTCGCCGACGTACTCGCAGCGGTGGGCCTCCTCGTCGTCGATGAGGGAGTCCTCGACGGTGGCCTTGGGAACCTCGCGCATGATGCCGGCGGCCATGGACTCGTTCTTGATGTCGATGTGCATGCCGGTGAGGCGCGCGGCGAGACGGGCGTTCTGGCCCTCCTTGCCGATGGCGAGCGAGAGCTGGTCGTCGGGAACGATGACGGTGGCGTAGTTGTCCTCGGGGTCGATGATCACGCGGGAGACGCGCGCCGGGGAGAGGGCGGCCGACACGCACTTGGCGGGGTCGTCGCTCCACAGGACCACGTCGACGCGCTCGCCGCGAAGCTCGGAGACGACGGTGCGCACGCGCGAGCCCTTGGGGCCGACGCAGGCGCCGACGGGATCGAGGTGGTCGTCGTTGCTGGAGACGGCGACCTTGGAGCGCACGCCCGGCTCACGGGCGACG
>CAVDQW010000144.1:0-5867 GCA_963610995.1 bacterium
TTCTGGTGCTTGTGGCCGGGAATCTGCATGACGCCCATCGCGTGGCCGCCCTACACGTAAAGCTTCTCGAGGCGCTGACCGAAGTTGCAAACGACCTCGTAGTTGATGGTGCCGCGCAGGCGCGCCATCTCGTCGGCGGAAATCCTCTCGTCGCCGTCGGCGCCAACGAGCGTGACGACATCGCCCACACGGACCTCCGGCGTCGGGCAATACGTGCGCGTGGTATTGACGTCCACGGCGAACATGAACTGGTCCATGCAGATGTTGCCGACCTGCGGCAGACGGTGCCCGCCCACGATGACGTCCATGTTGTTGGACAGCGTGCGCGAGAGGCCGTCCGCGTAGCCGATGGGAACCGTGGCCACCTGGATGTTGCGCTTGGGCACGCGGTACGTCATGCCATAGCCCACACCGGCCCCGACCTCGGGATACACGACGCGGGTCACGCGGCCGCGCACGCTCATGACGGGCTCCAGATCGATCGCCGAACGCGTGGTCTCGGCGGCATCGAGGCCATAAAGGCCGATGCCCACGCGGCACATGTCGAAGTGGCACTCGGGGTGCAGCAGCGTGCCCGGGGTGTTGTCGCAGTGGACGAGGCCGCAGTCGAGCCCGGCGTCGTGAATGGCCTGGCACGCGTTGCGGAAGCGGTTGAGCTGCAGCGCGAAGTCCCAATCGTCGGGCACATCGGCAGTGGCGAAGTGCGTGAAGGTGCCCGCGCACTCGATCCCGCGGTGGAAGTCGATGGTGCGGCGCAGCTCGACGGCGTCGCTGGGAAGAACGCCGATGCGCGTCATGCCCGAGTCGACGATGAGGTGGTACTTGGCCACCGTGCCCGCCGAGGCCGCCGCCTCGCCCAGGGCGAGCGCGAAATCGGCCTCGTAGACGCTGGGCATCAGCTTGTGCTCGACGAGCGTCTGCACGCACTCGATGGGCGGCTGCGAGAGGATGAGGATCGGCCACTCGATGCCCGCCTCGCGCAGCTCTATGCCCTCGCGCACCGTGGCAACGGCGAACTGGTCGGCGCCCGCGGTGTGCATGGCGTTCGCGCAGCGCACGGCGCCGTGGCCGTACGCGTCGGCCTTGACCACGCACATCATCTTGACGCCGCGCTCAAGGCGGCGCTTGAACGCCGTCGTGTTTCTCCGCAGCGCCGCCAGGTCGATCTCGACCCAGCTCCAGCGGTCGTTCGGGCACGTCATTGCAGCCATGGGCACTCCTTCTTAAGCATCGCGCGGCAAGAAGCGGCCGCGCAATCCCAGTCTAAGCCTCCGAGCCGGAGAGCGGCTCGGGGACGAAGGCGTGCTCCTCGATGGCGTCGGCGGCGAGGCCGATGCGGTCGATGATGTCGCCGGCCATGACGCCGCGGCTGCCGAAGGCCTCGGCCGCCAACGTGCCCGCGTAGCCGTGGACCTCACAGACCAGGGCGGCAAGAAGCGGCAGGTCGGAAACCTCGCCGCCCGCCTGGGCCAGGTAGCTGGCCATCATGCCCGCGAGCACGTCGCCGGAGCCGGCCGTAGCGAGCGCCGCGGGGCCGGGCTTGGGCAGGACCGCCTGGTCGACGCCCACGCAGCCGGTGGCGCTGCCCTTGGCAACAACGACCAGGTCAGAGCCACCGTCGGTCCAAATGATGTCGCGCGCGCACTCGAGCTGCTCCTCGAGGCTCTCAGGCGGGTTGTCGGCGCGGCCGACGAGGCGGCCGAGCTCGCGGCGGTGCGGGGTGAGGATAAGCGGGGCGTCGCGGCGCGTGAGCTCGGGGAACTCGGTCACGTTGCCCTCGGTGAGGCGAGAGAGGCAGTTGAGGCCGTCGGCGTCGATGACCAGGGGCTTCTCGGCGCGCAGAAGGGCGTTCACGCACGAGACGGGACCGCCGGCGACGCGCATGCCGGGGCCGATGAGGGTCGCCGTGTTGTGCTCGGCGAGCGACACGACCTTGTCGACCGCGTCCTGGGTGATCACGCCGTCGGCGTCGCAGGGCAGGCCGACGACGGGGATCTCGAGGAGATGGCTCTGCACAATAGGCACGATGCTCGAGGGCACGGCGAGGGTCACGTAGCCGGCGCCGGCGCGGGCGGCGGCGCGGGCGGCCATGATCGGGGCGCCCGGGAAGCGCGAGGACCCGCCCACGACGAGCACGGAGCCGCGCGAGAACTTGTCCTGAGCGGCGCTCGGCTCGATGGAAACGCGCTGGTAGTCGGCCAGGTCGGTACGCCAGGCCACAGGGTCGGCCTCCACGACGAGGCGCTCGGTCTGCTCGGCCAGCGGGGCCACGACGATGACGCCGCACGCATCGCGGCCCATGTCGGCGAGAAGGCCCGGCTTGAGCGCGATCATGGTGACGGTCATGTCGGCGATGACGCACTCGCCGTCGGTCAGGCCGCTCTGCGCGGAAAGGCCGCTGGGCACGTCGACCGAGATGACGCGCGCGTTGGAGGCGTTGATGCAGTCGACCCAGATGTCGAACGGCTTGCGGACACCGCCGTGGAAGCCGGTGCCGAGCATGCTGTCCACAATGGTGTCGGTATCGGCGAGCAGCTCCTGGACCTCCTCGCGAGAGGGGCCGATGAGCATGGGCACGCCGGAGCGGACGGCGCTCTGGGCCACCTGGCGAGAAAGATCGCCGGGGATGCGCTCGGGCTCGACCGGCACGACGGCGGTCACGTTGACACCGCGGGAGTGGAGCGCCTCGGCGCAGACCCATCCGTCGCCGCCGTTGTTGCCCATGCCGCAGAACACGGCGACGTTGCGGGCGCCGAGCTCCAGGATCTCCTGGGCCACGGCGCACCCGGCGCGGTGCATGAGCTCCGAGACGCTCACGCCGACGCGGGTAAGACCGACCTCGACGCGCTTGATGTCGTCGATGTTGAGCACTGGCTGCATAGGGTTACTCCTCTGTGGAAGGGTCGTTGATGGAGGGCGAGGACTCAGGCTCGTCGGGCGCGGCGGACGGCGCGGTCGCGTCGGGAGCCTGGGGCGCCGGATCGGGAGTCGTGGCGGGTGCCGGCGCGGTCGCGTCGGGGATCGCCGTGGAGGCCACGGCCGTCATGTCGGGCGCCACGGCATCGATGGGCAGCGCCATCTGCGCGTCCTCCACACGCTCGAGCTCGTCGAGCACGCTCTTTGCCTCGCGGAAAGAGGCGGCGAGGGCGCGGGCCGCGTCGGCCTTGGCGTCGGGCTTGGGCTTGACGGCCTCCGTCACGGCCACGGCGTTGGCCACGGCCACGTCGCGCGTATAGCTGATGGAGAGAGCGACCTCGACGACGCCCTTCTCCATGGCAACCTTGGCCGCGCCCCCGGTAAGGCGCGCGCGGACACCGCCGCGCTCGTCGCGGGAGACGCTCACGTCGCGGATGCCCACGCCGTTGCCGAAGCCGCAGCCCAGCGCCTTGACCACGGCCTCGCGGGCGGCCCAGCGGGCGGCGTAGTGCTCGGCGGGACGGGCGGAACGCTCGCAATAGGCGCGCTCCTCCTCGGTAAAGACGCGGCGCAGGAAGTTCGGACGGCGCTCGATGACGCGCTCCATGCGCGAGATCTCGAGCATATCGACCCCGATGCCGGCAGCGGCCATGGTCATCTCCCCTCCCCGGTTCTTCTTGGCGCGGCAGTACCCGCGACCTGCACGTTTGCTGAAAAATCGACACGCGCCGGCACCGCCGACGCGCGTCAGACAAACCGTTCTTGATTCTACCAGCCCGAGCGGGCCGCGTTTAGGCCATATACGGCTTCAGCGCAGCAATCACAATCTGGTTGGCCTCGGCGCAGAGCTTCTCGTCGGGGGCCTCGGCCAGGACGCGGACGAGCGGCTCGGTGCCGGAGGCGCGCACAAGCACGCGGCCGTTGCCCTCGAGGAACTGCTCGGCCTTGGCCACGGCGCTCGTGACCTCGGGCGCGTTCATCGCAGCCTCCTTGTCGGTCACGCGGATGTTGTCCAGCTGCTGCGGGTAGAGCTTGACGGGGCGCGTGAGCTCGGAGAGCTTCTCGCGCTCGCCGCGCAGGACCTCCATGATGCGCAGCGAGGTCATGATGCCGTCGCCGGTCTTCTCGAGGTCCGAGAAGATGACGTGGCCGGACTGCTCGCCGCCCAGGGTGTAGCCGTTCTCGCGCATGCAGGCATAGACGTTCTTGTCGCCCACGTCGGTCTTCTCGTAGGAGATGCCGGCGGCGTCGAAGGCCTTGAACAGGCCGAAGTTGCTCATGACGGTGGGAACGACGGTGGACTTGGCCAGGCGGCCGTGCTTGTTGAGGTAGCAGCCGCAGACGTAGAGGATCAGGTCGCCGTCGACCAGGTGGCCGCGCTCATCGACCGCCAGGCAGCGGTCGGCGTCGCCGTCGTAGGCAAAGCCCACGTCGAGGCCGTTCTGCACGACGAAGCGCTGGAGCTGCTCGATGTGGGTGGAGCCGCAGTCGACGTTGATGTTGAAGCCGTTGGGCGAGTTGTTGATCACGTGGGTCTCGGCGCCCATGGCATCGAAGACCGGACGCGCGACGGAGGAAGCGGAGCCGTTGGCGCAGTCCAGGCCGATCTTGAGACCCTGCAGAGAGAAGCCGCAAGAGGAGATGAGGCTCGCGATGTAACGGTTGCGACCCTGCATGTAGTCCACGGTACAGCCGATTGCGTCGCCGGTGGCCAGCGGCACCTCGGTCTTGCCGTCGATGTAGTCCTCGATGAGCTCCAGGACGTCCTCGTCCATCTTGTAGCCCTCGCGGTTGACCAGCTTGATGCCGTTGTCCGTATAGGGGTTGTGCGAGGCGGTGATCATGACGCCGCAGTCGAAGGCGCCGTCCACGACCTCGTAAGAAACGCCCGGCGTGGGGATGACGTGCAGCATGTAGGCGTCGGCGCCGGACGCGACGAGGCCGCTGATGAGGGCGGACTCGAACATGTAGCTGGAGCGGCGGGTGTCCTTGCCGATGATGACGCGGGCCTTCTTGCCCTGGCGCTTGCCGTAGTACCAGCCGACGAAGCGGCCGATCTTGTAGGCGTGCTCGACGTCCAGGCCCTCGTTGGCGCGGCCGCGGAAGCCGTCGGTGCCGAAGTACTTCATTCGTCGTCCCTTCTCGGTAGACAACAGGTGTATGCAACAGGCGAAATGCTCAGTGGCTCAAAATTTTACTACCAGGTCGGGATTTGGGCGCCCGCGCGGCCGCATGCCCATTGCCACGCCATAAGAAAGAGGGTGGCAGGCCCCGGAAATGCTCCGCCGGTTGCATCCCGTCAAACCAGCGGGTGTCCTCCCCGCGCCCCCTCGACGCAACCTCGCCAACCAACAAAAAAGGACCCGCCGAACGAGTCGACGGGTCCCAAAAGTGCAAGGTGTGCTCGAAGCTTAGCGCTTGGAGAACTGCGGGCGCTTGCGGGCCTTCTTCAGGCCGTACTTCTTGCGCTCGACCGCACGCGCGTCGCGCGTGAGGAAGCCGGCCTTCTTGAGGTCGGCGCGGTAATCGCCGGCGTCCAGAAGGGCGCGGGAGATGCCGAGACGGCAGGCGCCGGACTGGCCGTTGATGCCGCCGCCATCGCAGTTGGCGAGGACGTCGAAACGATCAGCGGTCTCGGTGAGCTTCAGCGGCTCGAGGGCGTTGTCGACAAGCTGCTGACGACCAAAATAGTTGAGGGCGTCGCGGCCGTTGACGATGAACTTGCCGGTGCCGGGAACGAGACGGACACGGGCGACGGCCTCCTTGCGGCGACCAGTGCCCCAGTAAACAACGGAGTTCTCAGCCATTGTTAGGCCCTCCAATCGATCTTCACGGGGTTCTGGGCGGCGTGCGGGTGCTCGGGGCCGGCGTAGACCTTGAGCTTAGTGCCCTGGGCGCGGCCGAGCGTGGTCTTGGGGAGCATGCCCTTGACGGCGTGCTCGATAACGCGC
>CAVDQW010000145.1:0-3387 GCA_963610995.1 bacterium
GCCGATGTCGGTGGCGCCCAGCTGCAGCTGCACGGTGCCGGCCTGGTTGAGGGTGACCTGGGCCGTCGCCGTCTCGAGCGCGAAGGGCGCCACGGCCGTCTTGTACACGAAGAAGGCGCAGCCAACGCCGTGGCGGATCGGGCCGGTCTGGTTCGCGTACTCGGCGCGCTTGCGGTACCAGTCGACGTAGGCCGCGCCCTTCTCGGCGCACTCGGGAATGGCGCAGGTGTGAGCGGCGATGACCCCGCCCGGCGTGAACTCGTCCACAAACGCGTCCGTGTAGACGTTCTTGAGGCGGAACTCCAGCGGGTCCCAACCGTTGTCGTAGGCGATGTCGCCCATGAGGCACTCGGCCGCCCAGTTGCCCTCGGGAACGCCGTAGGCGCGCATGGCGCCCGTGTGCGGGCCGTTGGTGTGGATGGTGTAGGCCTCGGAGTGCGTGGCCACCTCATGGGTGTGGTAGAGCCAGCGGAAGGAGTTGACGGAGTTGAGCACGAGCGCGTGGCCGTGGTGAACGTAGCCGCCCGTGTTGGAGTAGGCCACGATCTTGCGGGCCCGCAGGCGCATGTCGTCGCCGTAGGAGCACTCGATGTCGAAGGTCTTGGGCTGGCGTCCCGACGTGTCCCAGAAGAGCTCCTCGCGGGAGAGCTCCAGGCGCACGCAGCGGCCGCCCAGCTGCTTGCAGATCCAGGCGTTGAGCGGCTCGTAGTGGACGTCCTGCTTGGTGCCGAAGCCGCCGCCGATGTAGGGCTTGATGACGCGCACGTCTCCCCAGGGGATACCGAGTGCCTGGCCGATGACGCGGCGCACGACGTGCGGGATCTGCGTCGAGCTCACGCAGATGATCTTGTGGCCCTCCATGTAGCAGTAAGAGACGCAGGTCTCGATGTGGACCTGGCTCTGCTCGCGGCTCTCGCAGTGGATGGACGCGCGATGGTAAGCGGGGTCGTCGAGCGCCTCCTCGACCGAGCCGTAACCGGCCTCCGCGAGCTTCTCGGCGGGCGTGACGGCGCAGGTGTGGGCCACGATGTTGTCGGGCTTGCGCTCCTGCACGGGAGGGTTCGTGCCCTTGAGGGACTCGAGGGCGTCGTAGACCACGGGGTATTCCTCGTACTCCACGCGGATCTTCTTGAGGGCGCGGTCGCAGGCCACGGTGTCCTCGGCAACGACAACGGCGATGTTGTCGCCGTAGATGCGCACGCGGTCGTCGAGCAGGCGCCGGTCGGCCTGGTCGCGCTTGGCGGCGGCCGAGTCGGCGTACCAAGGGTGGCCCGCCACGGGATAGGTGAACTCCGGCACGTCGAAGCAGGTGTAGACCGCCACGACCCCTTCGACCTCGAGCGCCTCGGAGTAATCGATGCTGAGCACGCGGCCGTTGGCGATGGTCGAATGGAGGATCCTCGCCTCCAGACACGGCTTCGGGCACATGTCGTCCGTGAACTTGGCGCGGCCCGTCACCTTGTCGGCGGCGTCCACGCGCACCACGGGGCGGCCCACTTGCTTGAGCTCCTGCACGGCGCCCTCCCCTCTCAAGGAATGCCCTGCGAAAAAATACTGATTGTATGGTCGGATACCCGTAAGTTCGTCTTGCTATACGGCGAGCGGGCTCATTTATGCGTCAACGGAAATTTGGCGTTTGAGCTGCACGTTGTATCTTTAAATAGTTAACGGGCGTTGCCTAATGCAAGCTTGAGCCTAGTTCATTTCTTAATAATCACAGGTAGAAAACGATTGACTGACGGGCGCCCACAGGCGTTGCCTGCGCGTCGCAAAAAGGCGGGGCGCCGAAGCGTCCCGCCTTGAAGCCGCAAACGCGCGGCATATGTTGCCTTAGTGCTTAGAGGGTGCTCTTGATGGCGGAGACCTCGGCGTCGGTCAGGAAGGTGCCGGCCTTGATCTGCTCGGCGTACTCGTTGATCTTGGTCTGGACATCGGCCGGGATCTTGTCGGAGAACTTTCCGAGGGAGACGCCGCCGTTCTCCATGCTGGCGGTGATGGACTTGCCCTTGCCGAAGGTGCCGGCCTCGATCTCCTCCATGGCCTGGTCGATCTTCCAGTCGGTCACCGTGGAAGCGATGACGGTCGGCTGGGAGTCGCCCATGATGTCGATCGGCTGGGAGATGTCGAAGTGAGTGTCGGCACCGGCGGACTCGAGGGCCTTGCGGGCGCCGTTGTCGACGGCGGAGGCGTCGCCCCACATGACATCGACGTTATAGGAAGCAATCCACTGCTCGGCGAGCTGGGTGCCCTTGGCGGCGTCGGAGAAGCCGGCCTCGAAGTTGTACTGGCCGGTGATGGAGGCGTCCATCTTCTGGGCCGCGGCGAGGAAGGCGGAGTACTTGTTGAGCGTGGAGGGGAGCTTCATGCCGCCGATGAAGCCGATGGACTTCGTCTGGGTCATGAGACCGGCGATGACGCCGGCAAGGGAGCCCAGCTGCACGAAGTCGGGAAGGACGCACTCGACGTTGTCGGTGCTCTCGTAGTCGGCGAGCTCCTGCTCGGGGTTGGTGTTGGTGATGAGGAAGTGCACGTTGGGGTGGGACTCGGCGGCATCGGCCACGACCTCGGCCCAGGAGGAGGCGAACTGGTTGCCGTTGCCGACGATCAGGTCGACGTCCTGGTCAACGTAGGTCTCGGCAGCGGTGGCGTTGTCGGCGGAGGCGACGTTCTCCTTGGGCTCGAGCATCTCCCAGCCGCTGTGGGCCTCGATGGCGCGCTTGAGGGACTCGTAGTGGGCCTGGTCCCAGCCGCCGTCGGTAATGGTGCCGGACATGATCATCGCGACCTTGCGGGTCTTGTTCTCGGAGCTGGAGCTGCTCGAGCTGGAGCTCGAGGAGCCGCAGGCGGCGAGGCCCATGGTGGCTGCGGCGGCGCCGGAGAGGCCGAGGAACTGACGACGATCGAGGTTGAGCTTGGACATGTTTCTTCCCTTCGTTTGAGCGGGCAGCGCCCGCTTCTCCCTTTGCCCTCTCCCCAACGGTTCGGGCACAAAACTTGCTGCGCGGGTTGAGGGTCGCCGAACAACCCGCACGAAGAACCTAGCTTAACAAACCCTTACCGGGGCTTAACGCGATTCACGGAAATAGGGCTTTCCGCATGCCTTGGGGCCGCCGTGCTTGGAGCCGAAGAACATAAGCGCGACGATGGTGAAGATGTACGGGATCATCTTGAAGAACATGACCGGCGCGGACTGGAAGGACGCCTGCAGGGCCACGTTGAGGCCGTCGAAGAAGCCGAACAGCAGGCTCGCGAGCATGACGCCCACGGCGCTCCAACGGCCGAAGATGACGGTCGCCAGGGCGATGAAGCCGCGGCCGGCGACGATGCCGTCGGTGTAGATCGGGGTGTAGCAGATGGTGAGGAACGCGCCGCCCGCCGCAGCCAGGG
>CAVDQW010000146.1:0-5364 GCA_963610995.1 bacterium
CTGCCACCAATGACTGTCACCCATGGCAGGCACACAACCTGTCCCTTGGTGCTGCAGGATAAACCTGTCACCAGGCGTTGGTGGAGCGGTAGAATGGCTGGCGTGGCTGGCAAATACCAACATATCTCGCACGGATTCGACCCCGTATACGATGTACGCTCGCACGTGCTCGTATTGGGGTCGCTCCCTTCTGTGCTGAGCCGCGCGAACGAGTTCTACTACGGCAACCCGCAGAACCGTTTTTGGCGCGTTATCGCAGCGTACGTGGGGCGCGAGACACCGGAATCCATTGACGAGAAGCGCGCCATGTTGCTCGATGCGGGCATCGCGCTCTGGGACGTCATCGCAGAGTGCGACATCAAGGGTTCAAGCGATGCCAGCATTAAGAACGTGGTGGCAAACGACGTTTCGCGCATTTTTGAAGAGGCGCAGATCCGCGCCGTCATATGCAACGGCGCGACCGCGGGGCGGCTGTACCACAAGTACCTCGAGTACCGCACGGGCATGCCGGCGACTATCTTGCCGTCGACGAGCCCCGCCAACGCGGCATGGAGCCTGGAGCGACTTTGCGAGCGCTGGTCCGAGGCGCTCACGCAAGCGCGTCTTGCCGAGGCCGAGGCGACGCTCGCGGCGAACCTTGCGGCCGCAAACGCCCGCCGCGGGGTTCCCGCCGCCACCGATTACGGCACCCACCGCTCCATGCAGGGCAACAAGGGCAAAGACACCAAGCCTGAGCTGCTCGTTCGCGAGCGCCTTCGCGAGGCGGGGCTCACCGGGTACCGCCTGCAGTGGAAGGTGCCGGGCCGCCCGGACGTGGCTTGGCCGGGGCGCAAGGTGGCCGTCTTCATCAACGGCTGCTTCTGGCACCGCTGCCCGCGCTGCAACCCCTCCACGCCCAAGAAGAACGTGGAGTACTGGGAGAAGAAGTTCGCCCGCAACGTTGAGCGCGACGCCGAGAATCTCTCCGCCCTGCGCGAGGACGGCTGGACCGTGCACGTGCTGTGGGAGTGCCAGCTCAAGAAGAAGACGCGCGAAGCGACGTTTGAGGAACTCCTGCCCGAGCTGTCGCGCGAGCTGGATAAACCCCTGAACTAAGCGACGCTAAAGAACCCGCTTACGCACAGCCAATAGATAAGCGCCGCCTGCGCCACCAACATCACGGGGACCGTGAACTTGAAGTACCACTTCTGCGTCTTGTGGCGCACGGTGTACATGCCGAGAAGCGCCCCGAGAGAGCCTCCGACGAGCGCCAGCCCCAGCAGCGTGGACTCGGGAATCCGCGAGTTGTGGCCGGCCGCGCGGGCCTTATCAACAAGGAAGCAGATCATCGTTACGAGGTTGACGAGGAATAGGTACGCGATGCCCAAGAGCTTGGCGTACGACATCTCGCTAATAATAAAGCCCGAAACCATATGCACTGCCTACTGACGCTCGTAGTAGTCTTTGCTGGCCAAAAAATACGTGCGAATGTAGCCCTTCTGCGAAACCACGACGAACTCGCCGGTGTCCTCGAGGTAGTAGGCGTCGTCGCCGTCCTTGGACTCGGTCTTGTGCAGCGCGTCAGGGTTGGAAATCACCTTGTTCGCGCCCGCCACGTACGCCTCGGCCGACGAGAAGCCCATGTCGATACCGTGCTTCTCGTAGTGCTCCTGCAGGCGCTCCTCGTTGCGGAACGTGAGGTTGCCCACCCGGTCCGAAGACGCGGAGGGGCTCTCTTGGCGCTGGTCGGACGTGCTCGACGCGGACGTCGTTGCCGTCGCGGTCGCATCGCCGCCGCCCGACGTGCCATGCAAGCCGAATACCGAGCAGATGATCGCAAGAAGCACCGCGGTGATGCCGCCGATGACCTTCTTGCTCATAACGGCCCCGCCGTTTACGCTGCCGCTCGCGTCGGCGCCCGTCTTGCCGCTTCTACCCACACGCTCCCCCATTCGTCGATTGCCCTCGATAGTACCGCAGGCAGCGGACTAGAATGTCTTGGGTTGATTCGGAAGGATAGGAATTTGATGGACACGCTCGACTACGCGGACCTCGCGAACAGCCACATTTGGTACGTTTGCTATGGCTCTAACCTTCGGTGGGAGCGCTTCTCGTACTACATAAAGGAAGGCTTCTGTCTCTTGAACGTAAAAGACGTACGCCGGCTGCGACGACGCATCCGACCCGCTTGAATCCCGCGCCGTCCACGTGCCCTATGACCTGTACTTCGGCGGATCCAGCCACGTATGGGAGAACGGCGGCGTCGGCTTCCTCGACCCGACGTATACCGGCGACGCCTATGCCCGCGCCTGGCTCGTCTCGCGCCCCCAATACGAGCAGGTCCGCGACCAAGAAGGCCGCAGCCCGGAATGGTACTGCGACGAGGTCGCCCTCGACCCGATAGAGGGAATCCCCGCCCGTACCTTCGCCAATGCCGCGCGCCGTGAGAAGAACGCGCCGAGCGCCGCCTACCTGGACGTGATCCGTCGCGGCCTCCTGGAGACCTTCCCGCAGCTGACGCCCACCGAGGTCGATCGATATCTGGTAACCTGCAGCGAGCGCTAAAACGCCCTGTGCCCCACCGAACGCACCGAGGAGATCCGCATGGAAACCAAGGCTCCCGAGCAGCTGCTTCACGAGCTTATGCTCAAGATGATCGAGTTCGACGCAGGGGACGCCCTGCGCATCCAGCACTTTGTCAAAGTCGCAAGCTTTGCCCGCACCATCGGCCTCGGCGAGGGCCTCGACGCGGACACGCAGCTCACACTCGAGACGGCCGCCATCGTTCATGACATCGGCATCCATCCCGCCATCGAGAAATACGGCAAGTCCTCGGGCAAGTACCAGGAGGAGCTCGGCCCCGAGCCGGCGCGCCGGATACTCGCCGAGGTGGGTTTCTCGCCCGAGCGTTGCGAGCGCGTCGCGTTTCTCGTCGGCCACCACCACACCTACGGCGCCATCGACGGGGCCGACTACCAGGTGCTCGTCGAGGCGGACTTCCTTGTGAATCTCTTTGAGGACGGCTCGAGCGCCCAGGGCATCGCCGCGGCGAGAAGCGCTATCTTCCGCACGCAGACCGGTACGCACCTGCTGGACACCATGTTCGGCCCCCTGCCCACCAAGCCGGCGGTCGAGGCATAGCCGTGGGCAAGCAGGAGAACATCGATGCCTGGCTCGCCGACGCACCAGCCGAGGTCCAGGCCACGACCGCGCGGCTTCTTGCCGAGGTGGCGCAGATGCGCGAGGACGGCCAGGTCATCTACCCGCCGCAGGACGACATCCTGAACGCCCTTGCGTGGACCGCGCCCGCCGATGTGCGCGCGGTGATCCTGGGACAGGACCCCTACCACGAGGAAGGCCAGGCCATGGGCCTCTCGTTCTCGGTCCACCGCGGCTGCAAGCTGCCGCCGAGCCTGAGGAACATCTACAAAGAGATGGCCGCCGACCTTGGCTGCGGCATACCCACAACGGGCGACCTTTCCGGTTGGGCGCGCCAAGGCGTGCTGCTGCTCAACACCACGCTCACCGTGCGCCAGGGAGCGGCGAACTCGCACACCAAGCTCGGGTGGCGGGTGCTGACCGACCACATCGTGCGCCGATGCCTCACGCTGCCCCAACCCGTGGTGTTTCTCACCTGGGGCAGGCACGCGGTCAAGCTGGTCGAGGACGCCCGGGCAGCGCTCGGCCCGGACGTGGCCGGGGAGAAGTTTTCCCTCGCCTCAACGCACCCCTCCCCGCTCTCGGCCAACCGCGCGGGCGGCGGGCTGCCCGCCTTCATGGGGTCGCGGCCTTTCTCGCAAACAAACAAGCTGCTGGTGGAGCACGGGGGACACATTATCGACTGGTCGGCAACCGCTTAACCTGACCTTTTTCTTATGTACGTGCGGTTTCCATAACACCCCCCCGAAGTTTCCCGTGATAAGCTTTTGAAGTCTATCGGCTTTGGCTCTGTTAAAGGGAGCCAAAGGATGCTGCCTGTGGGCAGGAAGGAAGGTCTACATGAAGAAGACTAAATTTAGCTTTTTGGGGGGTAGGGCTTCTTTCGCTGTTTTTGCGGTAGTGTTCGCGGCAATCGTTGCGCTTGCCCTTCCGACGACCGCACTGGCAAGCGCAGACAAGCAGCCCAGCGCAACGGGCCCGAAGACCGAGTTGTACAACGGCAAGTCGCACCACTTCAAGTGCACCGTTCAGGACAATGACGGCACCGCCCTCACCGAGGGCAAGGACTTTACGCGCAGCTATGCTTTTGTGAGCGACCGCAGGAACGTCGATAAGGTCGATGCGTCCGCATGGGTGGACACCGATGACGATATGACGAGCTCGGGCTTCGTCTGGGAGCGGATCACTTATATCGGCGATTACGCCAAGTGGGGCGGCGCCTATGTGCGTCACAACATCTGCACGCAGTACGAGTTCGCTGAGCAGAGCGTGTACAAGGTTGAGGGCGAGGATGACCCCACTCTTACGGCGACCCTGAAGGTCCTGCGCGGCGACCCCACGACCGAGATCTCGCTATCCGCCTTCACGCTGAGCCGTGATGCCGGCGAGAAGCCCGGCGAGTACGCCATCACTTACACGACCGATCCCGAGCAGATTCCCGCAGCTTACAAGAGCAACTCCGCCGGCACCCGCTTGGGTTACGGCGAGTGCAAAATTCATGACTACACCAACATCTACCTGGTCGGCGACGACATCTGCGGCATCAACTACATCAAGGTCGTCCCCGGCACGCTCACCATCGTGCCCGCCACCACCGACGTGACCGTGACCGTTGCCTGGAAGGACTCCTCCAACAAGGACGGCGTCCGCCCGAGCGCCGAGGACTTCGCCAAGTTCCTCTCCCTTACCGCTGACGGCGAGGCTTCCGACGCGGAGCCGACCGTGGTCGACAACGGCAACGACACCTACACCGTCACATACAAGGACGTCCGCAAGTACGCCTACACCGACGACGATGAGCGTTACGAGATCGCTTACCAAGTCACGCAGGCGAGCGTCGCCGACTACACGACGGACAAGGCGACCGTCAACAACGGCGGCACCATCACGAACACGCACGAGGTCAAGGTCACGCCTAAGCACGAGGACAAGGTCACGCCCAAGAACGAGGACAAGGTCACGCCCAAGAACGAGGACAAGGTCACGCCCAAGAACGAGGACAAGGACCCTGCGAAGCCGGCTGCCGCCGAGAAGACCGAGAGCAAGAGCAGCGTCCCCAAGACCGGAGACGAGAGCGTGAACACCGCCGCGATTGTCGCTGTGGGCGCCGTCGTCCTCGGCGCTGCCGTAGTCGCGAAGAAGCGCATCGAGCTGTAAAGCCGCGCGCTTCTTGCCATTCGACAAGCTTTATTGAACGAAAGAGGCCCCGTCGGGTAATTGAACTGC
>CAVDQW010000147.1:0-3330 GCA_963610995.1 bacterium
GTCCCTTGCGGCGTAGTCCTTATTTAGGCCGTCCAAGTTTTGGGGTGCAGTTCAAGACGAGCGGGGCTTCTGCTGTTCGGGCGTGTGCCGATCCTTAGAAGTGGTAATACGCGGCTTCAGGCAGCCTGCACATGAGGTTGGGGTTGTAATACGGGTCGCGGAAGCCGAGCACCTCGGCGAAGCGCTGCATCATGAGCGCCTTCTCCTTGTAGTAGCGCGCACGGCTCTTCGGGTCCTCGTCGTAGCCGCGCGAGACCGACTCGTAGTGATAGAGCTCGACGTCCGGCAACACCACGTTGAGCTTCTTCTTGGCAAGCGCCCGCAGGCAGAAATCGACGTCGTTGTACGCCACGGCGAGCGCAGGGTCGAAGCCGCCCAGCTCGTCGAAGAGTGCGGCGGACACCATGAGACAGGCGCCGGTGACGGCCGCGACGTCGCGCGGCTTCGTGGCGAAGTTGAAGTAGCCGGGGTTCTCGCGCGGCAGGCCCAGGAAGCAGTGGCCCGCATCGTCGGCGATGACGACGCCCGCGTGCTGGACGGTGTCGTCGGGGTAATAGAGCTTGGCGCCGACGCAGCCCACCTCGGGCCTGGCGGCGTTGCCCACCATGCGCTCGATCCAGTCGGGCGTGATGACCTCGGTGTCGTTGTTGAGCAGCAGCAGGTAGTCGCCCTTGGCGGCCTTGCGCCCGAAGTTGACGAGCTCCGAGAAGTTGAAGCCCTCTCCTCGCCATCTCACCACGTTCACGCGCGGGTCCGCCGCCAGCGTCTCGTAGTAGTCGAAGGTCTCCTGCTCGCGGCTGTTGTTCTCGACCACGACGACCTCGTAGTTGGGGTACGTGGTCTTGCTCGCGATCGACTCGAGGCAAACGCGCAGCAGGTCGATGTGGTCGCAGGTCGGGATGATGATGGAGACGAGCGGGGCGGGCTCGGGCACGGCGTAGCGCACGATGTAGGTGAAGCTCTGGTCTCCCAAAGAGACCTCGGCGTCGCACCCCATACGCTTGAGGTGGTCGCTCACGGCCTTGATGCCCGCGTCGTTGGCGTAGGACTTGGCGTCGCTCGCCGCTGCGGTCGAGCCGTCGGTGACGCGCCAGTGATAGAGGACCTTGGGCACGTGGTGGATGGCCGTCGTGCGCTCGGCCACCTGCAGCGTGGTGTTGTGGTCCTGTGCGCCGTCGTTCTCGCGGGTGTTGGGCTCGAGCTCTGCCAGCAGGCTCGCGCGGACGCAGAGCATGTGGCAGACGTAGTTGTTGTTGCGCAGCAGGTCTAGGCTGAAGTCGGGCTTGAAGAAGGCCTCGAAGTAACGGCCGTCGCCGGCGAGCTTGTCCTCGTCGCAGTAGAGCATGTCGATGGCGGGGTCCGCGTCGATGCCCTTGGCGTACTCGAAGAGGATGTCGGCCTCGAGGACGTCGTCGTGGTCGAAGAAGCAGATGTAGTCGCCCGTGGCCTCGGCCACGCCGGCGTTGGTGTTGAGCGAGATGCCGAGGTTCTCGGGCTGCTCGATCACCTTGATGCGGGAATCACGCGCGGCCGCCGCGGCGACGCGCTCCATGAGGTCGGCGACCTCTGGCGTCGAGTTGACGAGGACGCACTCCCAGTTGGCGTACGACTGCGCCTCGACCGACGCGATCATGGCGTCGAAGAGATCCACGGGCGTCTTGTACAGCGGGACGATGACGCTGAACTTGGGGTTCGTCTTGAAGCGGACCTGACGCTGCTGCTTGAGGGTGTGCGGGCTCACGCGGTGCAGACGGAACCACTCGTCGTAGTAGGGGTCCATGCCGGCGTTGTTGAAGAGCATGTTGTCGAGGCTGAGCCTCAGGCCTTCCCACTCGGCCTTCTCAAGGCGCCTCTGTACGAGGAGCCCCGGGCGGCCTTCCTCCCAGGCGTAGGCGAGGATGTCGCCGGCGTCCCAGGGCACGTCGACCGTGATGGCCGTCTTGTGGTCGGGCTCGGCCCCGGGGCCCGCCGCCGGCAGGGTGCGGGTGCCCATGGGGACGTAGGTGGTCGCCAGGGGCTCGAGGTTCTCGGCCCGCAGCATGACGAAGCGCAGCTTGCCCGCGTCCTCTCCCTTGCCGGGGAAGGTCAGGTGCAGGCGGAACTTCATGCAGGTCGGGCAGGAGGTGACCGACGCGACGCCGAAGAAGGCGTCGAGGTCCGGCGCGGGGTGCGTCTCGTCGAAGCAGCGGATCTGGTCGCAGAGGTCCTTGTGCAGGCGGTAGTTGATGCGCGACTGCCACTTGGCGCCGTCGAACGAGACGGTGCGACGCTCGCTCTGGGCGATTCTGCCGTCGGCGTCGACCGCGGCCAGCGTGTAGGAAGCCTGCGCGAGCGGCAGGTCGGGCGTGACCGCGACGTACTCGCCGGAGCCGAGGGGGTAGAGCGTGCAGAGCAGCGGCCTCGCGTCCGCGTCCTCGCCGAACACGATACCGAGCTCTTGGCCCTCGCCGAGCCCTTCGGCGCGGAGCTTCTCGTAGATCTTCTGGTTTGCCCGGCAGATGCCGAGTGAGGTGATTTTCATGGGTCTCCAAACGCGTTGGATGCATCTTCGCGGTTGCTTTGCGGCCATTATATAGAGGCCTTATGAGCTCATGATATATTCGAATGGCGCATTCGCGCGATAAACCCCTACGAAATACGCTGGGCGGCCGGGCATCCCGCGGCCGTCGCATGAGCAGTTAGGCAAGTCGATGGATATCAAGTCGGTCGGAACGCTTCATAAGGACGGGCGCCTCTTCGAGAAGCTCAATGTCTCGGGCGTCGGCGAGGGACTCACGGTCTCGGCGTACGTCCCCGAGGATGAGAACGCCCGCATCGCCCCTTGCGACCTGCGGCGCGTTGGCACCGATGAGTACATCGCCGTCGTTCCCGATTGCGCGGGCGACGGCGTCCGCGTCGCCCTCGGCGCCTTCAGCGCGGAAGGCGAGCTCGTCGAGAGCGACGCTCACCAGGTGAGCGCGCCCCACGGCTCGAAGCTCCGCAAGATGTTCGGGCACGGCGACGGGGCCTCAGACGAGGACCTTCTTGCCTGCGCGGCCGAGCCCGAGCCCCAAAACGCCTCCGGCTTCATCAAGGTGCGCGACGTCGCCCCGACGCCTACCCACATCGTCGCCCACCTCGACGTCTACGTCGAGGACGCGACCTCGGCGGACCTGCGCGTCCGCGTCCTCGGCAACGAATTCGAGTGCGAGGCGCGCGACTTCACGCTGATGGGGGAGAAGCCGCTGGAGCTCAGCGAGTTCTCGAGCGATAGGGGCACCTGCTCCAAGGTCTCGGTCCCTATTCCCTGGAACCTCGGCGATCTCTTCATCCTCGCATGGGACGTTCGCC
>CAVDQW010000148.1:0-3503 GCA_963610995.1 bacterium
GGCGCAAGCCTGCGAGGCGCTCGGAAAGGCCGAGGAGGCGGCCTTCTACCGCGACTACCACGGCAAGGTCCGTGAGGCATTTATCGCCGAGTACCTGGCCGACGACGGCTCCATCATTACCGACTTCCCGTTCCAGGGCATCTACGTGCTCGTTCTCGCCTTCGGCCTTTATCCCGCCGAGAAGCGCGAGGCCGTGCTCTCCCACCTCCTCGAGATGATCGAGGACAACGGCGGCCTGCACGACACGGGCTTCCTCTCCGTCCCGTTCCTGCTGGACACCCTCGTCGAATCCGGCGCGGCCGACGTCGCCTACCGCATGCTCTTCGAGGACCGCTGCCCGAGCTGGCTCTACGAGGTCAAGATGGGCGCCACCACCACGTGGGAGGCCTGGCAGGCGATGCTCGCCGACGGCAGCCCCACCAACGTCTCGTACAACCACTACGCGAACGGCTGCGTGGGCGACTTCATCTACCGCCGCATCGGCGGCCTCACGGCGACCGAGCCCGGCTACAAGGCCTTCGACGTGCGCCCGGACTACCGCTGCGGCCTTAACCAAGCCAAGCTCGGCTATGACTCCGTCAACGGGCGCATCGAGGTCGCATGGCAGCGCTTCGGCGACCAGGTCGAGCTCGCCGTGGCCGTTCCCCAAAACACCCGCGCCCGCGTCTGGGCCGACGGCTCCTGGGCCGAGGCGACCTGCGGCACGCACCGCTACGTCGTCTCCGCGGCACGCTTCTAAGCCCTCCCTTTCCTAAGCCGAGGGGTTCCCCCACCCCTCGGCACCCTAAAACCCATACCTGTAGTAAGCAGAGGAATCAATCATGCAGAAGAACAGCACCCTGGCGAAGATCGGCATATTCGGCATGGCCATGCTCTCCATGGCCCCGCTCGGAATCGTACCCTCCATCGCCCTCATCGCCCAGTCGTTCCCCGAGAGCTCGGCCTCCGAGGTCCAGATGCTCACGGCAATACCTAGCCTGATGTCGCTCGTGGCGGCCGTGGTTGTGGCCCGCATCGCCAACGTTATTCCCCGCAAGGTCCTCGCGGCGGCCGGCCCCTCCCTCGTCCTCGTCGGCGGCATCCTTCCGTTCCTTCTCCCCGCTAACCTGCCCCTCATGCTCGTGTGCAGCGGCGTACTCGGCATGGGCGTAGGCTTCGTAACGAACCTCACGCAGGTCCTCATCACCGACCTCATCGCCCCCGAGGAGCGCCAGGCGGCCATGGGCCTGAACACGGTGTTCGTCAATGTAGGCGGCATCTTCATGATGTTCGTCGGCGGCATCCTTGCCGGCGGCGGCTGGAAGAACAACTACCTGGTTTACCTGGTCGCCCTTCCGATCCTCATCGCCGTGGCAGCCTTCATCCCGCTGAAGGGCGCCGACACGGACGGCTCTGCCGAAACCGCGCCGAAGCCCAAGATGAGCGAGAGCATCACCGCCAACGTCATCGGCATCGCGATCGTCGGCTTCCTCTTCAACCTGCTCTATAACGTCTTCTCCAACAACATCGCAATGATGCTCAGCGACTCCGGCATCGGCGACGCGGGTCTCTCCGGAACCGTCAGTTCCATCGGTCTCATCGGCGGCATGATCGCGGGCGTCCTCGTCGGCAAGCTCGTCCCGCACTTCCAGAAGATCTCGCTTGGCGTGGCTTTCATCATCCTGGGCGCGGCGTACGTGGTCATCGCGACCGTGGCCGACGGAACCGCGATCACCGTCGCGGCCTTCTTCACCGGCGTCGCCATGACATTCCTCATGGCCCAGGCCCCGTTCTTGATCTCGCTCTCCACCACCTCGCTCACCATGCCGGGCGCCATGGCCGTCTACTCCATCGGCTCCTCCTTCGGCGGCTTCACCTCCCCGACCGTGATGAACACCCTAACCGGGCTTATCTTCGACGGCAGCGCCGGTAAGTGCATCCTGCTCGGCGGCATCGTGGCGATAGTCGTTGCCGCGGGCCTCATTGCGAGCGGTTTCCAGGCCAAGGTCCTCGCCCAGCTCGAGCAGAAGTAGGCCAGTCCGCCTATGTAGGCGATCAAAATCAAATGCACCTAATATAGAGCGAGATAACAATAAGAAACCCGCAGGTCAGAGGCTTGCGGGTTTCTTACATACAAGGCAGACTCGATTTTGATCGCCCACATAGCAGAATTTGTCCGCTGAATACGTAAAAGAAAAAGGCCGGGAAAACCCGGCCTTGTAATTTATGGTGGAGAATAGGGGGTTCGAACCCCTGACCTCGTGACTGCCAGTCACGCGCTCTCCCAACTGAGCTAATTCCCCATAAAATGGTGGGCGATGCTGGATTCGAACCAGCGACCCCTTCCGTGTGAAGGAAGTGCTCTACCCCTGAGCCAATCGCCCTTCGCGCAAGAAAGAACTATATCAAAGCAATCGCGTCTTGTGAACCCACAATTTTGAGAAATTCTAAAGTCATACTCTGACCAGGGGTTTCTTGCGAAAATTTCCTACTGCTGAGCAAGCTTCTTCTGGAACGAGTACACGTAGAAGGCGAAGAGGACGCCGAACACGATGCCGATGACGGCGATGACGAGCTGCGGGGTGAAGTCGAGGCCGTGCAGGAAGTAGTCGATGATCATGAATACCGGGAACACCGGCTGGCCGTAGGCCTCCTGAGCGAACTTATCGATGCCGGAGAGCGTGTTCGCCCTCGTCGCGCCGATGAAGCCGTTGTAGACGAAGAGGCAGCCGCCGAAGACCGTGACGAAGCCGTTGAGGAAGTCGAGCTTGCCCATGCCGAGCCAGGCGATGAGCCCGTAGACGGCGAGCACGGCGCCGAGCAGGATGGAAGCGAAGCAGAGGTACTTGAGGTTCTTCTGATCTTGAGACATGGTTTCCTTCTTTCGGTTGCGGGGCCCTTCTCGCCCCTTTGATGACATCCTACGACAAGTGCGCCCGGGATTCCCTTCCTGGGGCTATGCGCCCGCCGCTTTGTTGGGATGTATAGTGCGCGACGCCATGCATCAATAGCGCATCACGGGCGCGAGGGATTTGGAAATCGGCGGCGAGAAGCGCTGGGCGTTGGCGTTGGCACAGCTTATGCGCCGAATGGTCGATGTGGCTTTCTTAGAGGGTCAAGGCAATCGGCGGACTCAACCACAGGGCACCGAATACGAAGCGCCGTAGCCTATAGCGCGACGCCGCAAAATCCGACGAGCAGGGTGCCGCCGCGGAAGTATGGAGAGGGGCCGCCGCGATACTGCGACGGCCCCTCTGCTTGCGCTGTGGCAATAGCCGTGAATCACACGCTACTTCACGCCGAACCAGCCGACGCCCTCGGCTTTCCAGCCGGCGGCCTCGAGGTTCTTGATCTCGGAAGCGTTGATCGTGTAGTGGTGCGTACCGGTCGTGGCGTAGGGGTTGTACGCGCGGTAGACCTTCACGCCAGTCTTCTCGTCGGCGGAGTACCAGGCGACGCCCTCGTAGCTCCAGCCGGCGGCCTTCAGCATCTCGACCTCGGCGGTGCTGGTCGTGTAGTGGTGG
>CAVDQW010000149.1:0-2422 GCA_963610995.1 bacterium
GAGCGCTGGGGCGGCGCCGAGGGCGACTACTCCGGGGCCGTCAACTTCGGCTGTGGGCAGGCGAAAGGCGACTACCTGCTGCTTTTGAGCGACGGCGCCGAGGTCGTCACGCCCGACTGGATCGAGCAGCTGGTGGGCAACTGCGCCCGCGAAGAGGTCGGCGCGGTCGGCTGCAGGCTCCTCACCGTCGACGGCTTCGTCCAGAGCGCCGGCATGTTCATCTCGGGCGAGCCCGCGTCGTTCTTCGAGCGCTGCAACAAGGGCGACATCGGCTACCTCTTCTTCCTCATCTCGCAGCGCAACGCGAGCGCCGTCTCGGGCTGCTGCCTCATGGTCAAGCGCTCGGACTTCGACGCCGTCGGCGGCTTCAGCCCCGAGTTCTCCGCCAAGTACGGCGACCTCGACTTCTGCCTCAGGCTCGGCGAGGCCGGCAAGCTGAACGTGACCCTGCCCTACGCCGACGTCCAGAACTGCGACCTGAGGCCGGTTCCCGCGGCCGGCAGCGATCGTGAGCGCGCCGAGACGGTCCGCTTCAAGACGCGCTGGTCCGAGCTGTACTCCAAGGGCGACCCGTTCTACAACAAGAACCTCAGCGCCGACCCCGTGCTCGCGGCACACTGGAGGCTCTAGCCGTGGTCGCCGATCTGAATAAGCCGCAGGTCGCGGCCACCGCGGACGTCGTCTCTGAGCCGAGTTCCAAGCGCTTGCGCTTCTCGGTCGCGATTCCCTACTACGACGGCCTCGACCACATCGAGGGCGCGGTTCGAAGCGTTCTCTCGCAGGGCCGCGGCGACGTGGAGGTCATCATCGTCGACGACCGCGACCCCCAGGCCACAGGCGTTGCCCTCGACGCGATATTTGCCAATGAGCCGCAGGTCAAGGTGATTCATCGGGTTCAGAACGGCGGCACGCTGCGCGCCCGCCGCGACGGGGTGCTGGCTTCTGCGGGGGAGTACGTGCTGCTGCTCGACCAGGACGACGAGCTGGCCGAGGGGGCGCTTTGCGGCATCGATGCCGAGCTGGCGGCCTCACCTGTCGACGTCCTTCACTTCGGCGCCCGCGTCGTCGCCGAGACGGGCGACGCCGAGGCGGCGTGCGACGGCATGGAGAGCTTCCTCACCCCGCCCGTGCGCGAGCTTTCCGGCGACGCGATCCTCGAGCGGCAGTTCACCTTCGAGGACGGCTTCGACTGGCACGTGCACCACAAGGCGTATCGCGGCGACTTCGCCCGCGAGTGCTGGGGCGCCGCCGCCGAGGTCGAGCTCACGCTCTCCGACGACCTCTACCTCAGCTTCATCCTCGCCTCTCGCGCAAAGACCTACCGCGCCGTGGGCGAGGCCTGGTACGTCTACCATCTCGGCCGCGGCGAGACCATGGCGGGCAACTACACCGTGGAGAAGCTCGCGCGCGTGAGCAGGCTCGACTCGCAGGCCCTGGCCCTTCTCAGGTCCTATGTCGAGGGCGTTCGCGCGTCCGTTCACCGCGACGATTGGGACGCCCGCCTCTCCGACGTGCGCGACCACCTCATCGAGCACGTGGCCAACGAGATGGCCGATTGCCTGCCCTTCGATCGGCGCAACGCCGCCCTTGCGCGCATCGCCCCCGATTGGGAGGCCGATGCCCTGGCGGGCGAGCTCTGGCGCTTCGTGCGCGATCGCGCCTACGCGCTCTTCGACTCCCGCACCTACCCGAAGAAGAACGACGTTCTCCATACCCTCGTCGCCCAAGCCGAGACCATCGATGCCCACGTGGAAGGGGAGGGCTCCGCTCGCTACCAGGCGATGTATGAGGCCGCCCACTGGCACCTTCGGGACCTCGAGCCGCTCGCGCCCGCGCTGACCAAGCTCGGCCGCAAGCTTTCTCGCCGTTTTCGCGGGTAGCGGCGGGCGCCTATACTTATAAAAGCCGTAAGCGAACGCACAACCGTCCAGGAAAGGCCGACTCCTATGCCTACCTTCTCCATCATCGTCACCGCATTCAAGAACTGCGAGTATTTGCCGGCCTGCCTGCAGAGCCTCGCCGACCAGACGCTCTCCGACTGGGAGTGCGTCGTCGTGAACGATGCGAGCCCCGACGACACGAGCGCGGTCGCGCATCGCTTCGCCGACGCCGACCCGCGCTTCCGTGTCCTCGACCTCGAGAAGAACGTCGGCCTGCACCTGGCCCGCCGCGCCGGCGTGGCTGCCGCTAAGGGCGACTACGTGATCTTCCTCGATGCGGACGACGACTTCGCAGCCGAAGGCCTCGAGCGGCTCGCCGCCGCCATTGCGGCACGTCCGGCGGACATCTACCACTTCGGCATCAACGTCATCGCCGACGGCGCGGACCCGGACGCGTGCGAGGCCTTCGAGGAGAACGTCAACCAGGACTTCGACGACGCGGGCCGCGAGGCGCTTCTTCGCTCGGTCTTCGCGTCCGACTA
>CAVDQW010000150.1:0-3198 GCA_963610995.1 bacterium
CGTCAAAGAGAAGCACGTCGGGGTGCATGGCCAAGGCACGGGCAATGGCCACGCGCTGCTGCTGGCCGCCGGAGAGCGCCGCGGGCTTGAAGTCGGCGCGGTCGGCGAGGCCCACGGCGGCGAGCTGCTTCATGGCCTCCGCCTCGGCCTCGGCCTTGTCCTTCTTGAGAACCTTGACCTGGCCGACCATGACGTTCTCCTTGGCCGTGAGGTGCGGGAACAGGTTGAACTGCTGGAACACCATGCCCACGTCGCGGCGGAGCTTGTTGACGTCGGCGGCGGACTTGCCGGTGATCTCGTCGTCCTCGATGAGGATGTGGCCGGCGGTCGGGACCTCGAGCAGGTTGATGCAGCGCAGCATCGTCGACTTGCCGGAGCCCGACGGGCCGAGCACGACCACGACCTCGCCCGGCCAGACGTTGATGTTGACGTCCTTCAGGACCTTCGTGTCGCCGAAGCTCTTGTTGAGGTGCTCGATGCGCACGATGGGGTGCTCGCCGGGCGTGAAGTGGTGGCGCGTGAGGCCCTGGTCGGCCTCGTAGGCCTTGGCGGCCGCCTCGTCGGCGCCGAGGGCGGCGGGAACGTCGACGACGGCCTCGTGGTGGAGGAGCTTAGCAGGCATCGGGGACCCCCTTGAACTTGGAGCGCTTGCGCGGCGCGCGAATCTCGCCCGTCTCGGAGGCGGCGATACGGGCCTCGACGATGCCGACGACCTTGATCAGCGGCAGCGTGACGATCAGGTAGAAGATGCCGGCGGCCACGTACGGGGTGATGTTGCCGGACACGGTGGTGAGGTTCTTGGAGTACATCATGAGCTCCATGACGCCGACCGACGAGAGCAGCGACGTGTCCTTGAACGCGGTGATGAAGTCGCTGGTCACGGTGGGGATGACGCGTCGGACGGTCTGCGGCAGGATGATGGTGAACATGGTCTGCACGTAGTTCATGCCCAAGGAGCTCGCCGCCTCGTACTGGCCGCGCGGGATGGACTGGATGCCGGCGCGGAAGATCTCAGCGAGGTAGGCCGAGGAGTTAACGGCCATGACGATGATGCCCAGCAGGTTGTTGTCGATGTTGATGCCGAGCATCGGCAGGCCGAAGAACATGATGTAGATCTGCAGGAACAGCGGCGTGCCGCGCAGGATGTTGATGTAGACCACGGCCACGGCGCGGCACAGACGGTGCTTGGAGATCTTGAGCATGGCGAAGACGAGGCCGAGCGCGATGGCGAACGGGTAGCTCGCGATGACGATGCCCAGGCACAGAAGCCAACCGGGGGCGAGCGACGAGAAGGACGTGACCAGCAGCTGCGGCTTGAGGAACATGCCGAGGAACTGGTTGGAGTTCCACGCGGCCACCCAGTCCTGGCCGTCGAGCCAGTTCACGATGGACTGCAGCGGCGTGTTGGCGATGATCGAGATGGAAGGCGACGCGGGCAGCTGCTCGCTCGCGCCCTCGGCCGTCTTATACGAACCCTCGACGCTGTAGTCGCCTCCGGCGGCCGGGAACTTCATGTTCGTGACCTCGAGCCTGAGCAGGGAGCCGGACCCGATGGGCTCGGAGAAGTCGACGGTCACGCTGCTGCCGTTCGTGTTCGCGGTGCCCTCGACGCTCAGGCGCGTGAGGCCCTCGAGGACGGTGATGCGCGTCGTGGAGCCGTCGAACGAGGCGCCGTCGGCGAGCTGGAGGGTGACGGACGAGACGCTCTCGCCCTCCCCCACCGTGCCTTCCCAGGTCAGGCGCGTGTCCATGCCGCCGATGACGCCGGTTCCGCCGTCCTCGTTGGGCTTGGCGGTCGCCTTGTCGCACGTCATGCCGAAGGCGGCGCTCGGCAAGGCGAGCACGAGGGCGAGGACGGCGGCGGCGAAGAGCGCAGCGGCGCCGCCCATCCCCTTCTTCGTGCCGAGGCACGCAGGCTTGGATAAGACGAAGGGACTGTCCCCCTGTCTTATGTTCTTGGCGTTGAGGCCCATAGGCCCTCCTTCTTTGCGGATAAACACCAAGCGGGACCTCCGCCGTGGAAGCCCCGCCGGGTGCGGTTATGGTCGCGTCCTAGATCTCGGAACCGAACCACTTGGTCTTGATCTGTGCCATGGTGCCGTCGGACTGCAGCTCCTCGAGGGCCTTGTTGATGGCCTCGGTGAGCTTGGGGTTGTCCTTGGAGACGGCGATGCCGTACTGCTCGCCCGTGGGGATCTGCTTGACGACCTCGAGGTCGGCGAAAGACTGGGTGAGCATGTAGGAGGCCACGGGCAGGTCGATGACCATGGCGTTGTACAGGCCGGTGGAGACGCCGGTGAGAGCGGCCGTGACGTCGTCGAGCGGCACGCGCTCGGCGCCGGCCAGGTTCTCGGTGATCCACTCGTCGCCCGTGGTGCCGGACTGGCAGGCGACCTTCTTGCCGGCGGCGTTCAGGGTCGCGTCCGTCTCGCCGGAGTCCTTCTTGACGACGATGGCCTGGTTGGAGTCGAGGTAGGCCTCGGAGAAGTCGATCTCGGACTTGCGCTCGTCGGTGATGGTGATGCCGGCGATGGCGACGTCGCACTTGCCGCCCTGCTTGACGAGCGGGACGAGCGTGTCGAACTTCTGGTTGCCCAGGTAGCTCGACTCGAGCCCCATCTTCTGCGCAACGGCGGCGATGAGGTCGACGTCGAAGCCCACCACGGTGTCGCCCTCCATGTACTCGAAGGGCGCGAAGCCGAGCTCGGCGGCGACGGTCAGCTTGCCCTCCTCGACGAGCGTGTAGGAAGAGGCGCCGGAGGTGCTCTGGGAGTTGGAGCCGGAGTTGGAGCTGCAGCCGGCGAGAAGCGCCGTAGATGCGCCGGCGAGGGCGACGACGAAGTCGCGACGGGACATGTTGGTCATGATCGAACCTTTCTGTTTGCTTCAGCCTGTTTTGGACCGCCGAGAAGCATAGGCCCCGGCAGCCCCTCTTAACAAGCCCTTAGCCGAATTTAAACCTCGGCGCCAAACCACTTGACCTGCAGCTCCTTGATGGTGCCGTCGGACTCGAGGGCCGAGAGCGCCTCGTTGATCTTGGAGGTGAGGCCGGGGTTGTCCTTGGAGACGACGATGCCGTACTGCTCGCCGGTGGGGATCTCGATGGCGACCTTGCAGTCGGTGAAGGACTGGCTGCAGAGGTAGCTCATGACGGGCAGGTCGGCGGCCGCGGCGTCGTAGAGGCCGGTCGAGCCGCCG
>CAVDQW010000151.1:0-3342 GCA_963610995.1 bacterium
GCCGAGAGCGCCTATCCCGTCGAATACCGACTGGGAGAAATGGCCGTCGCAGGGTTGCAGAAGACCTTCGGCGTACGCATCCAACGGCAAGAAGCGGCTGGCATCGCACTCTCCATCGTAAACGCCGCTGTCTCCTCAAGCCCTCGCGCGGCACGTGCCGAACGCAAGGAGGAGCAGCTCTTCACGCGTATCGCGCGCATCATCGAGCAGCGCATGGGCGTGACGATCGACGAGACATCCTTCGCCTACACGCGCTTCGAGAGCCACATCCGCTACCTGCTCGAGCGGCTTGAGTCCGGCCAGCCCTTCAAGACCGAGAACGCCGAGCTCTACACGTCGCTGAGCAGCCAGTACCCCAAGGCCGCGTCCTGCGCGCACGAGGTCGCCGACGCCATCGGCGAGGCTTACGGGACCGAGCTCTCCGACGAAGAGGTGCTCTACCTGATTCTCCACATCACCCGCGTCGTGGCAAAGAGCGAGTAGGCACCTGTCAACAGCCTGCAATTGGTGAAAATCGCCGCGTTTCACATCACGCGCTGTCGAAGCCCATCGCCCAGCGACAGGGAAACTCACTTTTGACCGAGCCTCTCTGGCAACTCGGAAGCAGCCACCAATTGCAGGCGCCACCCCGCTCGCCACTCACCACCAGATTTCCTACCGCTCGCCGCCGCGCCATTGCGCGCCGGCCGCAGACCCTGCGATAACAACACTCGAATTGGGTGCTACTCAAGGATTCGCTCCGCGAGGCACTACCGATTGCCGAGGCCGGGCTACTCGCCCGTGCTTCGTTTTCGCGTAGTGTTCCGGGGTGTTTTTTATGTCGAGGTACCCGACTTCCCGCCCCCGGGCCCCAGCCCGCGCCGCATGGCGCAAAGCCCACGAAGGAAGGGAAGCCGCATGGCAACCGACAACAAGAAAATCGCCGAGGAGGTTCTCGCCGCCGTCGGCGGAGCCGCCAACATCACGAGCGCCGCGCACTGCATGACACGCCTGCGCCTCAACCTCAAGGATCAGTCGATCCCCAACGACGACGAGGTCAAGGCTATCAAGGGCGTGCTCGGCGCCCAGTGGAGCGGCGGCCAGTACCAGGTCATCATCGGCCAGAACGTGCCGAAGGTCTATGCCGAGTGCCTCAAGCTCGGCGTCTCTGGCGATGGTTCCATCGACGAGAACCTCGACGCTCCCAAGGAGTCACTCACGCCCAAGGGCGCTGCCAAGGCCGTTATGAACTACCTCTCCAAGTCGGTTGTCGCGCTCATCCCCGTCATGATGGTCGCCGCCATGGCACGTACCGTCGGAGCCATCTGCGGCCCCACGATGCTCAACATCTGGGCTGAGGACTCCGAGCTCTACAACCTCTTCTACAACTGGTTCTATGACGCGGGCTTCTACTTCATGCCCATCGTCCTTGGCTGGTCTGCCGCAAAGCAGCTGGGCGCAACGCCCGTGTTGGGCATGATGCTCGGCGGGATGCTGCTTGCCCCCGAGCTCACCGACCTCGTGAACGCCGCGGCCGAGACCGGCGCAACCACCACCGCCATCTATGGCATCCCCGCCATGCTCACCACCTATTCCAGCACCGTGCTGCCCATCCTTCTGAGCGTGCCCGTGCTCTGGCAGGTGGAGAAGTTCTTCAAGAAGATCATCCCCGACGTGCTCACCACTGTCTTCGTGCCGTTCCTCACGATGCTCGTCATGGCGCCCGTCGCGCTCTGTGTCCTTGGACCCCTGGGTTCGATTCTGGGCGACGTCATTGGCAACTTCATGTTCAACCTCGGCAGCACTGGCGGCGTCGTGACGATCATCGTCATCGCCCTCATCGGCGGCCTCTGGGAGTTCCTCGTCATGACCGGCATGCACCAGGTGCTCATCACCCTTGGCATCGCCATGATTGCCCAGAACGGCTTTGACGGCTGCGTCTTTGCCGGCGCTAGTATGGCAAGCGCCGCATGCTGGGGCATGGCCCTGGGCGCTTTCCTGCGCATCCGCGAGAAGAACGAGAAGGGCCAGATGCTCAGCTTCTTCATCTCTGGGCTCGTGGGCGGCGTTACAGAGCCCGTCCTGTATGGCTGCGGCTTTAGGTATCTGCGCACGTTTGCCGGCCTTGTTGCCGGAGGCGCCGCGGGCGGCCTTGTCACCGGCATCCTTGGCTGCAAGGTGTACCTCATCGGCAACGCCAGCGTCATCTCCTGCCTTGCCGGCTATGCCGCCGGCGGCACGCAGAACTTCGTCTTCGGTTGCATCTCTTGTGCCGTCGCCGCGCTCGTGGCTGCTGCCGTCACCTACTTCTTCGGCTTCACCAAGGACGAACTGGCCGCGGACGCCCAGGCTGCCGCCGCAAGTATCTAAGCGACACAAGACAAGGGGACGGTTCCTTCGTCTTATCCTTTATAGGACGAAAGAACCGTCCCCTCTGTCTTATTGAGAAAGGAACCGCCATGAAGCAGCTGCTCATTCGCGCGGACGACATCGGGTATTCGTACGCCGTCAACCTGGGGATTGCCCGCACGGTGCACGAGGGCCTCGTGCGCTCCGTGGGCGTCATGCCCAACATGCCCGAGACCGCCCGCGGCGTGGAGCGGGTCGCCGACGCGGATATTGCCGTCGGCCAGCACACCAACGTCTGCCTGGGCCGCCCTTGTGCCGACCCGGCGCTTATTCCCAGCATGCTGGGCGCCGACGGCTGCTTCCACAGCAGCCGCGAGTTCCGCGAGCATTTCAAACGCGGAGAAGAGCTCGTCGACTACGACGAGGCATGCGTCGAGATTCGCGCCCAGCACGAGCGCTTCGTCGAGGTCGTCGGCCGCGAGCCGGACTACTTCGAGGCCCACGCCGTCCTCAGCAAGAACCTCAACCAGGCCATCCACGACGTGGCGGCCGAGCTGGGCCTGCGCGAGCAGGTGGCGAGCTTCGACCCGACGGCAACCGTGACCTGCGGAAACACGCTGGTTCGTATGGTGATGGAGTCAATGCTGCCCGACTACGACCCCGCCACGTCCATCCGCCGCGCCGTCGAGGGCATGGCTGACGGCGAAACGGTCGTCTTCGTCTGCCACCCGGGGTACCTGGACAACTTCATTCTGCAGAACTCCTCACTCACCACGCCGCGCGTCAAGGAGGTCGACGCCCTTATCGACCACGACCTTCGCGCATGGCTCGAATCGCAGCCTGACCTGCGCCTCATTGACTACCGCGACCTGTAACGCGGCGTGGCGCCTGCCACCAGTGACAGTCACTGGCGGCAGGCGCCACATCAAACCAGCCGAGAAAGCCTGCGGTCGGTGACCGTTTCTACGTGCATGCAAGGTTGACTAACGAGCACGTCGCCGACCCATGAAGCCG
>CAVDQW010000152.1:0-2607 GCA_963610995.1 bacterium
CCACCGTGGTGGGCAACGACTTCTCGAAGATCCAGGGCCGCTTCAACACGCGCCTCTCCATGTCCAGCTCCAACGTGGACGAGGTCATCAAGCGCCGCGTCCTGGCAAAGACCCCCGCCGCCAGCGAGGTCCTGGAGGCCAGCTACGGCGACTGCGAGGCCAGCCTCAAGAACCTCTTCTCCTTCAAGGACTCCGCCGCCGATCTCATCGGCTACGACGGCGCCCAGGGCTTCGCCGAGGCGTTCCCCTTCGCCGAGTACCAGTTCAAGCTCGTGCAGGACATCTTGAACGAGCTCCGCAAGCAGGGCAACTCCGGCAAGCACACCTCCTCCGGCGAGCGTTCCATGCTCAACGGCTTCCAGGAGGCCGCCCAGTCCGTGGAGGAGCTCGACCAGAACTCCCTCGTGCCTCTGTGGCGCTTCTACGACACGGTCCAGTCCTCGCTCGAGTCCTTCCACCGCCAGGTCATCAATCGCGCCGCGGAGGCCGCTTCTGTGGGCCGCGGCCTTGAGCCCTACGACGTCGAGGTCCTGAAGCTCCTCTTCCTCATCCGCTGGGTGGCGCGCGAGCTCCCCGGCAACCTCCAGAACATCGTGACCCTCATGGTGGATGACTCCCGCGTAAACCGCGCGGACCTGCGCGAGCGCGTCGCGGCCTCCCTCGACCGCCTGGTGGCCCAGAACTACGTCGCCCGCGACGGCGAGACATACCAGTTCCTCACGGACGTCGAGCAGGGCATCGCCATGAAGATTCAGCGCACCTCCGTGGAGCCCGATAAGCTCTCAAAGAAGGCTGCCGACATCATGTTCGGCATGATCTTCGACTCGCCCAAGCTCACGGTGGGCAAGAACGTGTTCCCCATCGCCGAGTACCTCGACGAGCGCCGCGTCCACGACGGCCAGGGTATGACCCTGCGCGTCATCGCCGGCATGGACGGCGCCGAGCCCCTCTCGCGCGAGAAGCTCCAGATGCGCTCCAACCAGAACGAGGCCATCGTTGCGCTCTCCCCGGACGTCCACTACTACGACTGCCTGCTCGAGGCCGCGAAGATCGAGAAGTTCTGCAACGTGGAGGGCATCGGCGTGAACGACGCCGAGTCCAAGGTCATCTCCGCCAAGCAGGACCAGCGCACGCGCCTGGAGCGCCAGGCCCGCGAGCTCATGGAGCAGGCCGTGATCCACGGCGAGTTCTTCGTGCTGGGCTCCTCGTACACCCCGCCCAAGTCCACCTCCGCCAAGGTCCTCATCGAGGAGTGCGCCAAGCAGCTCGTGGGCGCCGTGTACTCCAACCTGGACTACATCGAGAGGAACCTCGACTCCGACGCCGACGTGAGGCAGGTCCTCACCGGCAAGGCGCAGGGCATGGGCGACGAGGCCCTCAACCACCGCGCCGTCGAGGACCTGGCCACATACCTCAGTTACCAGGCCAGGCTTACCCAGCCGGTGACCATGGGCTCCGTCCAGCGTCGCTACCAGGCGGCCCCCTACGGCTGGCGAGAGATCGACATCGCGGGCGTGGCGGCCGACCTCGTGGCCCAGCACCGCGCCAAGCTCACCTACGGCGGCGCCCCCGTCATCCCCGACAGCCCCAAGGCCGTCGACTACCTGCGCAAGGCCACGCTGATCGACAAGGTCCGCATCGAGCAACGCGCCGCCGTGAGTGAGGCCAAGCGCAATCGCGTGCGCACCGTGGTGGAGGAGCTCACCGGTGAGCACAACATCATGACCGACGAGGACGGCCTGGCCAAGGACGCCCGCAAGCTCCTTGGCGTGAGGCGCGACCAGCTGGCCTCGTTGCTCACGGTCGAGTACCGCTCCTGCCCCGACTACCCCGGCTACTCGTATGTGGTCGAGGCAAAGAACCTGCTCGACTCCATCCTGCAGGCCAAGGGCGACTCCGCCGACTTCCTCCAGGCCATCGCCAACAAGGAGGACGACCTCGCCGACGTCGTCGAGGACCTCGAGGACGTGGACGCCTTCTTCAAGAACCAGCGCAAGCACTTCGACCGCGCCCGCCAGATCAAGTCGATGATGACGTCGCAGGAGCGCGAGTACCTCGCCGGAAACGCCGACGCCGCCAAGGCGCTGGCCACCATCGACGCCTACCTGGACAACCCCCGCCTCGGCGGCAGCATCACGCAGGTGGTCGAGGCCAACAACGTCGTGTCCGAGGCCCACGATGCCCTGCTGCACGAGCGCCAGACCGAGACCCTGGACGCCGTTGACCGCATGTACCGGAGCATCGAGTCCTACGCCGCCGAGAAGGGCGTCTCGCTGGGCGAGATCGGCCTTCGCAAGGCCGAACGCAAGAACACGGTCCACGCCGCCAAGCTAATCACCGCGCTCGACGCCGTCATTGCGCGCCTGAACACGGACCAGTCGCAGCTCTTCGGCATGATCGAGGCCGAATACGAGAAGGCCCACAAGCCCAAGCCCGCGAACCCCGACGTCACGCTCACCAGCAAGGAACCCGTCACGCCCCCCGCACCCAAGGAGCAGATCAAGCGCATGGACCGCAGCCAGGTCTTCCTGCCCCAGACGCTGAAGAGCGCCGACGACGTGGACGCCTACCTGGCCGCCGCCCGCGAGCGCCTGCTGCGTGGCCTGG
>CAVDQW010000153.1:0-5987 GCA_963610995.1 bacterium
TGGGAGACCGTGAACTCCTCGTTGGTCGTGGAGGCGGCGGCGGTCACGTCCTGGATGGCCGTGGAGACCACGTTGCCGTCGGCGTCGAGGATGGAGGACTCGATCTTCAGCGCCTTATCCTCGGCGGCCTGGTTAGTGACGTCCACCCTGGTAGACAGGTTGGCGTTCTCACCGTCGATCTCGTAGTCGACGAAGATGCCGTTGGAAGCGCTGTTCTCGGTGGAGATGTACTGGCTGGGCGTCACGATGAGCTCGACGTCGCGGTAGATGCCCATGTACTGGATCCAGTCGACGTTGATCGGCGTCGAGTCGATGTCGATGTTCGTGACCTTAGCCTCGAGGGTGATGGTAGCCTTGCCGGCAGCGACGGCCGTCTTGATGGCGTCGGTGAGGTCAAAGGCGAAGGCGGAGTAGCCGCCCGTGTGGCTGCCGACCTCGACGCCGTCCGCATAAAGCTTAAGGATCTTGTTCGCGGCCTCGAACTTGATGCTGACGTCGTAATCCGCGACCTGCGAGATGTCGAGCTTCTTGGTGTAGGAGACCGTCTTCTGGCTCATGGTCGGGATGAACGACATCGTGGGGTGCGTGTAGGAGCAGTTGTGGGGCAGGGTAACGAGACCGGACTCGCCGCCGTTGGGGAAATTCCAGCCGGCTGCGCTCGTATCGCCGGCACTAAAGTACCAGTTGGAATCGATGGTCTGGACGCTGCGACCGGCGCCGCTCTGCGGGGCGGCGACCGCCTCGGTAGGAAGCGTCGAGTCGTCGACCGAGTCGTACGCCACGGCCTCGGAAAGCGACTGGGCAACAGCCTCGCTGTCGACCTCGACATCGGCAGCGGCCGCGATGTCGTCAGCGAGCTGCGCCGCGTCGGACTTGGCTTCGTCGGCGAGCGCTACCCCCCCTCCGACGGACATCGCGAGCGCGAGCGCGGCAGCCGTGGCCGCAAGAGCTCCACGTCTCATGAATGGTTTCTCCTTTCCTGGGAAGGGCTGAATTCAGGCTACGTTATCAGTCGAGAATTTCATCTGAATAAACAATCGACTCGAAATCGGCCAACGGCCCCGTCCGCGGAGACAACGGGCTGCATCAGCACCAACGTGCACAGCGACGGCCCCGCCAACCGAATAAGACACGGGGACAGTCCCTTCGTCTTATTGCACGCGACGAAAATAGCGGTCCGGGTGCACGTTGCGCACCCGGACCGCCAAGATCAGACGCCATATGCAAAAAGCCGTGAGCTGCGCGAACGCGCCCGCGACTCTCCCCTACTTGATCACGCGGACGCGGTAGACAGCGGGGATCGCCTTGAGGGCGGCGATGGTCTCGCCGTCGAGGTGCTCGTCGGTGTCGAACATGGTGTAGGCGTTCTCGCCGGCGGACTCGTTGACCATGCGCTGGACGTTGGCGTTATCGTGCGCGAGGATGGCCGTGATCTGGCCAATCATGTTGGGCACGTTGGCGTGCAGGCACGCGATGCGGCTGGCGGCGCGGGCCTTGCCCATGGAGCAGCTCGGGTAGTTGACGGAGTGGGCGATGTTGCCGTTCTCCAGGTAGTCCTTGAGCTCGGAGATAGCCATGTCGGCGCAGTTGGCCTCGGCCTCGCCGGTGCCGGCGCCGGAGTGCGTGGTGATGAAGGTGTTGGGCATCTTGACCGTCTTGGGCGTGGCGAAGTCGCAGGCGAACCAGGAGAGACGCCCGCCGCGAAGGGCGGCGTCGACGGCGTCCTCATCAATGATGGTCTCGCGCGCGTAGTTGATGAGCACGGCGCCGGGCTTGAGCAGGCCCAGCTGGTCGTCGGAGATCATGCCGATGGTGTCGGACTTGGACGGCACGTGGAGCGTGAGGTAGTCGCAGTTGCGGCAAAGGTCCTCGAGCGTGCCCACGCGCTGCACCTCGCGGGAGAGCACCCAAGCGTGCTCGACGGAGATGAACGGGTCGTAGCCGTAGACGTCCATGCCCAGCTCGACGCAGGCGTTGGCCACCTTGGAGCCCACGTTGCCCAGACCAACGACGCCGATGCGCTTGCCCTTGAGCTCGTGACCGACGAAGGCCTTCTTGGCCTTCTCGGCGTTGACCAGGATGTTGGGGTCGTCGGAGTGGGCGCGCACCCAGTCCATGGACTGCACGACGCCGCGGCTCGAGAGGATGAGCATGGCCAGGACGATCTCCTTGACGGCGTTGGAGTTGGCGCCCGGGGAGTTGAAGACGACGACGCCCTTCTTGGCGTACTCGTCCACGGGGATGTTGTTCACGCCGGCGCCGCAGCGGGCGATGGCGCGGATGGACTCGGGCAGCTCGTAGCCGTGCAGCACGGTGGAGCGCATGAGGATGGCGTCGGCATCGGCCGCCTCGGGCACGAAGTCGTACCCGTCGCCGAACTCGACCTTACCGTCTTTGGTGATGTCGTCGATGATCTTGATGTGGCGCATGGTTCTCCTATCGCGAAGCGACACGTGAAGTTCAAGCATAGCCTCCCGCGCGCGGCGCGGAGGAGCTCGCATAGGAGTTGAAACACGAACTCCGCGGCATGGCCACGCCGTTTTCCTGTATGTTGTTCAAAACGCGCCGTCACGCGGCGCCCACGGCCAACGCGCCCCACACGAAAAGAGGAACCAATGGATACCAACGAGATCGTCGAGAAGATCGTTTCCGCCGTCCAGCAGAGCCCCGAGAAGGCCCAGGACCTCATCTCCGACCCCAAGGGCGCCGTCTCCGCCATCACCGGCGCGACCGAGGGCTTCGACATCCACGAGGTCATCACCGGCGTGCTCTCCAAGGCCTCCGAGCTGGGGCTCGACTTCAGCCACGTCGACCTCGGCAAGCTGGACCTCTCGCAGCTCGACGTCACCAAGCTCGACCTCGGCGCGCTGCAGTCCGCCGCCAAGAACCTGAACGTAGACGTGACCAAGCTCGACCTCTCGGGCATCGGCCTTAGCGGCGCCGTCTCGAGTCTGCTCGGCGGCCTCGGCGGCATCTTCGGCAAGTAAACGAGAATACGGAACACGCCGGAAGCGATGCGCAGGCAGACGCAACAACGGTTTTACCTGCTCGAAAAGCCCCAAATGGTATCGCCCACATAGACGCACTTCAAGCCAAGCGCCCGCGGACACGCTCGTCCGCGGGCGCTATTCTGTCCGCTCGAACCGCTCGCGTCCCGTCCACAACCTTGGCAGTCTCAAAAAGTCGAGCAATACCACGCCTGGCGCAAAGTCTCGTGGTATTGCTCGCCAAAAACGAACATTTCCCGCTCAAAGTCTCAAAAAACCGAGCGATACCACAGCTTCAACGCGAACTCGTGGTACCGCTCAACATTTTGAGAACCATGCGCCTATTTGGACAAAGAAGCTCGTCACATTAACGGAGCCGAGCCCGCAAAGGGCCCGCGGAGCGTCCTAGTCCACTTCTCCTCTGCCGAGATAATCCTCGAGCTGATGGAACACGCGGTGTATCACCACGTCGCCCGCCTCGTTGACCCGGTAATAAGCGATGTACGGACGGCACAAGAGCTTGCGGAAACCCCTGGCCGCAAGGGCCCTGTCGCTTACGGGAGGCCCCCAGTTCGGGAAGCTCCCCAGATGCTCCGCCGCAGAAATCACAAGCAGGGAGGCGCGCATCGAGGAGCCGGCGGCGATAAGGCCATCGTCGAACATGATGAGATCGTCCATGGCCTTCTGGGCCAAGACGACGCTCATACGGCGACCGCCCGGGACTCGCGGGCAGCGAAGAACTCGCGGGCCTCGTCGAGCGAGTAGGTCCGTCCCCCGGCAAGCAAATCCGCCTCGGCCTCGAGGACCTTTTCCCTGCGATCGAGCTCGGCCTCCCTGGCGAGGTATGCCTCATGGCTCATAACAACAAGGTCCTGGGCCCCGCTCTTCGTGACGAAGATGGGCTCCCCCGTCTCGTGAGCGCCGGTCGAAACCGACGCGTAATCGTTTCTCAGCTGCTTGGACGGAATGATCCTCATTGGGGCGCTCCCTTCAACAATGCGTATTCGCGTGTCTGATTTCTGCCACAAGAGTACCACGTCGCAGTAAATAAAAAACGCGGCCCGAGAGCCGCAACTAACTTATATTCCCTTGAAACCGGGAACGGCCCGCGCCGCACGACGACCCGCGTCGAGGAACTCGCCCCGCATCGCGCCACTCAACCACGGCACCCGCGCCGCCGGGCCCCTTGCTTGCCTTTGGCGCAGTTCTGCACGAGCCGGATTGTTTGAGCGCATAAACAAAACGCGGCCCGCAGGGCCGCAACTCTCTTCTTATCCCCGCTCACGAGAACGGCCGGGTGCCGCGGACCGAACCGCGCACGCCGCCCGCGCTTATCTCTGGCGCAGTTCCGCATGAGCCGAACGTGACTTAATGTCACGTTCGTGCGAAGAGGACTGTTTGAGCACAGAGATAAGCGCGTGCGGCGTGCGCGGTTCCAGCTACGTCAGCTCAGCAGCATCCGGTCGTTAGCGAACTCCTCGCCGCTGACCTCCTCGAACTTGCGGAGCAGGTCGTTCACGGTGAGCGACTTCTTCTCGTCTCCGCTCACGTCGTAGATCACGTGCCCGTCCGCCATCATGATGAGGCGGTTGCCCAGGCGGATGGCGTCGCTCATGTTGTGGGTGACCATCAGGGCCGTGAGGTGGCGCTCGGAGATGATCTGCTCCGTGAGCTCAAGGACCTTGGCCGCCGTCTTGGGGTCGAGCGCCGCCGTGTGCTCGTCGAGCAACAGCAGCTTGGGGTCGGTGAGCGTGGCCATGAGCAGCGTGAGCGCCTGTCGCTGGCCGCCGGAGAGCAGGCCGACCTTGGCGTTCATGCGGTCCTCGAGGCCGAGACCGAGCGTGGCGAGCAGCGCAGGGTACTCCTCCTTCTCCTGCTTGGTGATGCCCCAGGCGAGGCCGCGCCTCTTGCCGCGGCGCTTGGCGAGGGCGAGGTTCTCGGCGATCTGCAGGTCGGCCGCGGTGCCGCGCATCGGGTCCTGGAACACACGCCCGAGGTACTTGGCGCGCTGGGCCTCGCCCATGCGCGAGATGTCCTCGCCGTCGAGCTCGATCACGCCGGAGTCCAGCGGATAGACGCCCGCGATCATGTTGAGCAGCGTCGACTTGCCGGCGCCGTTGCCGCCGATCACCGTAACGAAGTCGCCGTCGTTCAGCGTGAGGTCCACGCCCGTGAGGGCGCGCTTCTCGGTGACGGTGCCGGGGTTGAAGGTCTTCTTCACATGCGAGAGCTTGAGCATGCTACTCATCTCCCCTCGTGTAGGAACGGCGCAGGCGACGACGCTCGATCACGACCGGGATGCACAGCGCGAGCGCGACGATGATGGCCGAGAGCAGCTTCATGTCGTTGGCGTCCATGCCCATCTGCAGCACGAACGCGCGGATGAGGAAGTAGACGATGGAGCCGATGACGGCGGCCACCAGGCGGCTGCCGAACTTGGTGAGGCCGCCCGGCAGAAGGCGCCCGAGCACCTCGCCGATGACGATGGCGGCAAGGCCGATGACGATGGCGCCCGTGCCCATGCCGATGTCGGCGTACTTCTGGCTCTGGCAGATGAGTCCGCCGGAAAGGCCGACGAGCGCGTTGGAGAGAATGAGGGCGAGCATCTTGGTGGAGTTGGTGTTCTGCCCCAGGGCGCGGATCATGTGCTCGTTGTTGCCGGTGGCGCGAAGGGCGCTGCCGATCTCGGTGCCGAAGAACCAGTACAGCGCGCAGATGACGAGCACGACGTCGATGGCGCCCAGGATCAGCGTGGCCGTGCTCTGCGTGATGCCGAACATGTCCGAGATGCTGGAGAACACCGTGCCGCTGGTGAGAAGCGGCGTGTTCGACTTGCCCATGATGCGCAGGTTGATGGACCACAGGCTGATCTGCGTGAGGATGCCCGCGAGGATGGCGGGGATCTCGAACACGGTGGTGAGCAGTCCCGTGACGGCGCCTGCCAGTCCGCCGGCCGCCATGCCGGCGAGCGTGGCCAACGTGGGGTCGACGCCGTAGTTT